>DQXI01000036.1 GCA_011042305.1 Desulfobacteraceae bacterium | reverse complement strand
GCCGTACATCACGGTGGGGCTGCGTTTTACGCCAAAGGGGGTCACCCCGTAACCGCAATCGGCACCGGGCCGGTGCCCAGTCTTTAGGTTTTTGGAGGGATATGAATCTGTTGGCGGTTTTTCATGGCGGCAGCGCTCGGCAATGGAAGCGTCGACTCCTGGTCTTCGGGTGCCTCCTGGCGCTGGCGGGGGGCTGGCACCCCGCGGCGGCGGCCGACTACGGTTACATCGACCTGACCAATCCGTACCTGCGCAAAATTCCCATCGCCATCCCTGAATTCAAGACCGTCTCACCTGAGCCGGCCGTCACCGAGCTGGCCCTCCAGGGGGGGCGCTTGACGGCCGAGACATTGGCGTTTACAGGGTATTTTTCCATCGTCGACCCGGGCGCCTTCCTGGTCGATCCCAAGACGATGGGCGTGACCGGAGCCGACATCGATTTCAAGGCCTGGAGCAGCATCGGCAGCGAGCTGCTCATCACCGGCCTGGCCAGCTTGGACGACGGGGTGGTGGATCTGGAGCTGCGGCTCTTTGACACCGTGAAACAGGAGCGGCTCATCGGCAAGCGCTACACGGCCCGACGGTCCGACCTGCGGCGGTTGATCCGGCGCTTTTGCAGCGAGGTGCTGATGCGGCTTACCGGCAACCCCGGGCCCTTCGACAGCCAGATCGCCTTCGTTTCGGGACGGGCAGGTCAAAAGGAAATCTTCACCTGCGATTTCGACGGTTACAACCCCAAGGCCTTCACCCGGCACGGAAGCATCAGCCTGGCGCCGTCCTGGTCTTCCGACGGCCAGTGGATTTCGTACACCTCCTACCAACGGAAACGACCTGACCTGTATATCCGCCACCGGCTGGAAAACCGCGGCACCGTGGTGGCCGAGGACGGCATCAACCTCAACGGCCAGTGGGTGCCGGGACGCTTTGAGCTGGCCGTCACCTTGTCGTTCAACGGCGACCAGGAGATCTATCTGCTCTCGGGAAACGGCAAGATCATCAGGCGGCTGACGCACCAGCCGGACATCGACGTGTCGCCCACTTTCTCGCCGGACGGCAAAAAGATGGCTTTTGTCTCCAAGCGCGCCGGCAGCCCGCAAATTTATCTCATGGACATGGCCTCGGGCCGTAGCGAGCGCTTGACTTTCGAGGGTTCTTATAATACACAACCAAGCTGGTCGCCCAAGGGCGGCCGTATTGCTTACACCGCCATGGAGAAAAACCGGATCGACATTCGTGTGATCGATCTGGAGACCCGTAACGTCGTTCAACTCACCCATGATAGTGGCGATAACGAATCACCCTCTTGGTCCCCGGACGGATCGTTGATCGCCTTCAGCTCTACGCGGGAAGGCCCCTCCAGGATCTATGTCATGACATCATTCGGGACGGATCAGCGCCGACTGCTGAGTTTGCCCGGTGAACAAAGCCAGCCGGACTGGTCTCCCAATGGCATTCAATAAACCAAACAGCGAAAGATAAGGCCAAAGGAGGATTCATGCGAAGCAAGCTATGGGTTGGGATGGCGTTGTTGGTGATGGCAGCAGGGTTGTTGATGTTTTCCGGCTGCGCCAAGCAGGCGGTAAAGAGCGACGCCGGCGTCAGCCAGGCGGGACAGGATGCCGCGGCCCTCGAGGCCGAAAAGGCCCGCCGGGCCGCCGAGATCGAAGCGGCCCGTCTTGCCGCCGAGCGTGACGCCAAGCGCCTGGCCGAGGAAGCCCAGTTGCGTGCCGCCCGCAACAAGTTCATGAACGAGCACATCTACTTCGAGTTCGACAGCGCCGTGCTGACCCCGTCGGCGGTGGCGGTGTTGAAGGAGAAGGCCGCCTGGCTGAAGGACCAGCCGACGGTCAACGTGCTCATCGAGGGGCACTGCGACGAGCGGGGCACCAACGAGTACAACCTTGCGCTGGGTGAGCGTCGTGCCCAGAGCGCCAAAGCGTTTCTGGTCAACATGGGGATTGCCTCCGCGCGGCTCACCACGGTGAGCTACGGCGAGGAGCGGCCCCTCGACCCGGGGCACAACGAGGCGGCCTGGGCCAAAAACCGGAGGGCCCAGTTCGTTATCGAGTAAATCCTACAGGCATTTGGCGCACCGGCCGCTTGTGGCCGGTGCGTTGAACGTCGATCTTTTCTCATCCCCCCTTTCTCCACCCGCTTCCCTTGGCGGGCCTTTTTATCATCATGCAAATGTCAAAGCCTATTGAAAAACTCCTGTTCGCGGCGTTGCTGGGCGTCCTGATGCTCGGGATGCTCGGGGGCTGTTCCATTCAAGAGGACATTGTCCGCCTCGACATGCGCCTGGCCAGCCTGGAAAGCACCCAGGCCGAGCTGAAGGAGACAGCGGCCCGGGCCGAGACGGAAAACAGCCAGCTGCGGACCCGGTTCGCCGAGATCCAGGCCGGGATGGACGCCTTGCGGGCCGAACTCAACCGGGTTCGGGGTAGGGTTGAAGAGACCCAATATGCCCTGGACGAAAAGCTTGCCAAGGCCAACTCGGAGGCGGAGCTGGCCCGCCTGGAAGCCCGCGTGCGGCAGATTGAAGCCTACCTCGACTTGCAGCCCGGCGAGGCCCCCAGGCCCGAACCCGCCTTGGGCAGAGGCGAGGCCGCCGCCCCGGTCCCGGGTTCTGCCGCAGAGCTTCCCGAAACTCCCGAGGCCCTCTACCAGGCGGCCAAGCGCGACTTCGACCGGGGCGCCTACGAGGCCGCCAGAAATGGGTTCCAGCAGTTCCTGGAGCGCTACCCCAAGGATCCCAACGCCGACAACGCCCGTTTCTGGCTCGGGGAGACCTACTACCGGGAACAATGGTATGAAAAAGCGATTCTCGAGTACCAGGAGGTCATCGAGAACTACCCCGACGGCAACAAGGTGCCGGCGAGTCTGCTCAAGCAGGGGTTGGCCTTTTTCAACCTGGGCGACAAGGGCAATGCCCGCCTGATCCTCAAGGAGCTGATCCGCAAGTACCCGGATTCCAACGAGGCCAAGATCGCCCGACAGAAGATCAAGGGGATGAACTGACCGTGCCGGCCGGCGGCCTGGTGAAGATCGTGGGAATCGACCCCGGCCTGGCCGCCACCGGCGTCGGCATTGTCCAGGGCCGGGGGATGCAGGTCCAGCACTTCGCTTACGGCACCATCCGCACCCCTGCCCACCATCCCCAGCCGGAGCGCCTGGTCCGGATCTACCGCCGTCTCTGCGACCTGCTCGCCCACGAGGCGCCCGACCTGATGGTCGTCGAAGACGCCTTTTTCCTCGAGCGCTACCCCAAGTCGGGTTTGACCCTGGGCAAGGTGACCGGCGTGGTCCTGCTGGCCGGGGGCATTCATGGCCTGCAAGTCGTGCAAGTGGCCGTGCGCGAGGCCAAGGCGGTGCTCACCGGCAACGGCAACGCCGCCAAGGAGCAGATGGAGGGGGCCGTGCGGCGGGCCCTGCGCCAGAGTGCGCCGATCCGGCCCGACCACGCCGCCGACGCCCTCGGCATGGCCCTGGTGGGGCTTTACCGCTACGGCCAGTGGCGCAAGACCCCGGCAGAAAAGCCCTGTGAGGGCATCGGCGGGGGGAGGAAACCGACATGATCGGCTACCTGGAAGGCACCTTGCTTCAGCGCTACGACGACCGCATCCTGCTGCTGGTGGGGGCGGTGGGCTACGAGGTGCTGTTGCCGGCCGGGGTCATCGCCCAACTGGGGGGAAAAGCCCTGGGCGACAAGCTGGCCTTGTACATCTACCACCAGCAGACCGAACGCCAGCCCCGGCCCCTGCTCATCGGTTTCCGGGTGGAGGCGGAGAAGGAGTTTTTCCAACTGCTCATCTCGGTATCCGACGTGGGGCCCATGAAGGCCTTGCGGGCCATGACCCTGCCGGTGCGCGACATCGCCCGGGCCATCGAGAACCGGGATGTGAGCACCTTGCAGCGGCTGCCGGGAATCGGCATGCGCACCGCCCACAAGATCATCGCCAGCCTGGAGGGCAAGATGGGCAAGTTCGCCCTGATTCGTCCCTCGGAGGGTTCGGAGGCTCCTTCGGCGGCGGACGTTACCCGGCCGGTGATGGAGGTGCTGGTCTCGCAGCTCGGCTACAAGACCCCGGAGGCGCGCCGCATGATCGACGAGGCCTTCCAGCGCAACCCAACTATCGACACTCCCGAAGCCCTCTTCGAGGAAGTCTACCGCGGTGAGGTGCGCTGATGAACGACGAGATGCTCACCCGCTGTCGCCTGGACGCCGAAGAACTCGTTTCCGGCCGTCTCATGCCGGGCGATGAAGCCCCGGAGCTGCTGAGCCTCAGGCCGTCGCGGCTTTCCGAGTACATCGGACAGCGGGAACTGGTGGAAAGCCTCCTCATCGCCATCGAGGCTGCCAAGGGCCGCGGCGAGCCCCTGGAGCACCTGCTTTTCCACGGGCCGCCGGGACTGGGCAAGACCACCCTGGCCCATATCATCGCTAACGAGATGGGCAGCCAGCTCACCGTGACCTCCGGCCCCGCCCTGGAAAAGGGGGGCGACCTGCTCGGGCTGCTCACTCACCTGGAGGAAGGCGACGTCCTGTTCGTCGATGAGATCCACCGTACCCCGAGGGCGGTGGAAGAGCTTCTCTACCCGGCGATGGAGGATTTCGCCGTCGATTTCGTCTTCGACAAGGGGATCCACGCCCGCAGCCACCGCTTCCGCCTCAAGCGCTTCACCCTGGTGGGCGCCACCACCCGCGTGGGGATGCTGTCGGCGCCGCTGCGCGACCGCTTCGGGATGATGCGCAGTCTCGATTTTTACGGCATCGACGACCTGGTGCGCATCACGCGGCGTTCGGCGGCCCTGCTGGAAATGTCCATCGACGCCGACGGGGCCCGCTGCCTGGCCGAGCGCAGCCGCGGTACGCCGAGGATTGTCAACCGGCTGCTCAAGCGGGTGCGCGATTACGCCCAGGTGCGCGGCGATGGCCGGGTGGACTGCACGGTGGTGGAAGCCGCCCTGGCGCTGGAGGGGGTGGACGCCCTGGGATTGACCCGCCTGGACCGGCGCTACCTGAAGACCATCATCGAGTTCTACGATGGCGGGCCGGTGGGCATCGAGGCCATCGCCGCCACCTTGCAGGAGGATGTGGATACCTTGGTGGACGTGGTGGAACCCTACCTGTTGGCCAATGGCATGGTGATTCGCACCTCGGCCGGCCGCCGCGCCGGAAACGAAGCCTTCCGGCACCTCGGACTCAAGGCTCAGGGTAAGCTGTTTTGAGCGGCGGCGCTGTCCCGGT
>DQXI01000243.1 GCA_011042305.1 Desulfobacteraceae bacterium | reverse complement strand
TCCGGGGGCCAGGCCCAACGCATCGGGGTGGCCCGGGCCATGGCCACCGATCCACCCGTCATGTTGATGGACGAGCCCTTCGGCGCCATCGATCCCATCAACCGCGAGGTCCTCCAGGACGAGTTTCTCAAGATCCAGTCCCAGGTCAAGAAGACCATCGTCTTTGTCACCCACGACATCCACGAAGCCATCAAGATGGGCGACAAGATCGCCCTGCTGGATGTCGGCCGACTCGTCCAATTCGGCACCCCGGAAGAGTTGCTCACAAATCCCAAAAATCAATTCGTCAAGGATTTCGTCGGCGCCGACCGGGCCCTCAAGCGCCTCGATCTGCTCAAGGTCAAGGATGCCATGCTGGAAAACCCCGTCCATTGCCATGACACCGACGACGTGGGATCCGTCGTCCGGGCCATGCAGGAGAAGAAGCTCAACTTTCTGCTGGTCAACGACCCCCAGGACCGGCTCAAGGGTTACGTCACGCTGCGCGACATCTACGATCAAAGCGGCAAGGCGGGCGATTTCACCAAGCCGATGACCCTCACCGTCCGGCCTCAACAGAACCTGAAGGATGCCTTGAGCAAGATGCTCACCTTCGACCTCGGCATCGTGGTGGCGGTGGACGACGACGGCAAGCTGATGGGCGTGCTCAACACCACGACCCTGGCCCGGGTGGTCGGAGAGACCTACGACGAGCACGGCGGCCGCTGGGGCAAGATCATGGCCGGGGGAAAAATCTTATGAAAGGCAGTCTCAACAAGCTTTCCGGGGGGGGCCAAACCTGGACCCTGGTCGGGCTGGCGCTTGCTTTCGCCACCGGCGCATGGTTCGAAAGCCTCGGCTTTTTCGAGTTTACCAAGAACAATACCGACGAAATCTGGATCCTGTTTATCGAGCACGTCCATCTCGTGTTGATCTCCAGCGTCATTTCCATCAGCATCGGAGTGCCCACCGGGATTCTGCTCACCCGGGGCTTCATGCGCCGCTACCGCAATTGGAGCCTCAACCTGCTGGGAATCTGCCAAACGGTACCTTCGCTGGCGGTGATCGCCATCGCCATGACCTACCTGGGCATCGGCAAAAAGACGGCCATCTTCGCCCTGGTGATCTATGGCCTGTTGCCCATCATCCGCAACAGCGTGGCCGGCCTGGCCAGCGTGGACCCGGTGATCCTGGACGCCGGCCGGGGGATGGGGATGAGCCCGCGCCAACTGCTCTTCCGGGTGGAGCTGCCCAACGCCCTTTACATCATCCTGGCCGGAATTCGCACATCCATGGTCATCAACGTAGGCACGGCGGCCATGAGCTTTCTGGTGGGCGGCGGCGGTCTGGGGGACTTGATCTTCTCGGGCATCGCCATGGTGGACCCGGGCTACATGCTCGCCGGCGCCGTGCCCACGGCGGCCCTGGCCATCTTTCTCAACTGGTTTCTCGGCAAGGTGGAAGGCTGGACCATCAGCCCCGGCCTGGTCTACGAACAAAGCACCGCCTCGGATATTTAGATTGGCGCCACCTGGTGTTTTCGGCTTTGGTCCCTTTTGTCCCTTGGGGCCTTTTTCGAAAACCGCAATCATCCAACCGAACGCCTGAAAGGAGGACCACCATGAAAAAATGGACCAGCGTTTTGACAGCCATGATCCTGGCCTTGGCCCTGGTGGCCGGCCCGGCGGCCGCCGCCGACAAGAAGATGGTGGTGGGGTCGAAGAACTTCACCGAGCAGCGCATCCTGGGCGAAATCATGATCCAGTTGCTGCAAAAGCACGGCTTCGAAACCGTGGACAAGACCGGCCTGGGCGGCACCCTGGTGGCCCGCACGGCCCTGGAAAACGGCCAGATCGACGTCTACATGGAGTACACCGGCACGGCATTGGTGACCATGCTCAAGGAAAAGGAGGTGATCACCGATCCCCAGGCCTGCTACGACTTCGTCAAGAAGGCGGACCTGGAGCGCAACGGACTGGTGTGGCTGCCCATGATGCCGTTCAACAACACCTACTGCCTGCTGATGCGCAGCGACGATGCCGCCGCCAAGGGGATCAAGACCCTCTCCGACCTGTCGGCCTACGTCAAGAAGCACCCGGACGTCATCCGCTTCGGCACCAACGAGGAGTTCTATGCCCGGCCGGACGGCTACAAGCCGCTGCAGAAAAAGTACGACTTCAAGTTTCCCCGCGACAAGATCATCAAAATGACACCGGGGCTGCTTTACAAGGCCTTGAAAGAGGGCGATATCGACGTGGCCATGGGGTTTGCCACCGACGGCCGCATCGAGGGCTTCAACCTGGTGGTGCTGGAAGACGACAAGAACTACTTTCCGGTCTACAACCCGGCCCCGGTGGTCAAAAAGGAAACCGCCGAAAAGTATCCCGAGCTGGCGTCGATTTTTGCTCCCTTGGCGGAAAAACTGGACACCGAGACCATGACCGCCCTCAACTACCAGGTTGACGGCGAGCACAAGGCCGTCAAGGAGGTGGTGTCCCAGTGGCTCAAGGATGCGGGGTTGCTCTGAATCCGGCATAAAGAAGTGAAAATCCGCGCGGGGGAGCCGGTCGATGGCGGCCCCCCGCGTTTCCGTGCAGAGGCACCATGCCAAAAAACCGTATCCGGGCCACTGAGGGCTGTCTGTGCGGAGCGGCGTGCATTGAGATCCACGGCCATGTGGCGGCCTGCACCGCCACCCTCAGGAAGAATTCTGTCCTGGTAAAAACCGAAGATCAATGAACGCCAACGACACCGTGATTCGCTTCATCCGGGAAAGCGCTTGGGAGCGCTTCCCCGACGATGTGCGTCATCAGGCCAAGCGTTGCCTGCTCGATGCTCTTGGTGCCCTGCTGGCCGGCGCCGAGACACCGGCCGGTCGTCTCATGGCAAAAATCGCCCGATCCCAGTACAGTGGCGACGAAGCCACGATCCTGGCGCACGGCAGCCGCGTATCGGCCTCCGGGGCCGCATTGGCCAACGGTTTTGCAGCAAACGCACTCGACATTGACGACGGACACCGGAGGGTCAAAGGACATCCCGGTGCCTGCGTCCTGCCGGCGTTGCTGGCGGCTGCGGAAATTGTCCCGGTTTGTCGCGGCGTGGATTTTCTCGCGGCCTTGATCGTCGGTTATGAAGTCGGCATCCGTGCCGGACGCATCCGTCATGCCACCTACGAGTGCTATCATTCATCGGGAAGTTGGGGGGCAATCGCTGGCGCCGCCGCGACAGGCAAAATCCTGGGATTGGAAGCCGCTACCCTTCGAAACGCCATGGGTAGCGCTGAATACCATGCCCCCATCGCCCCCATGATGAAAGGGATCGCCACCCCGTGCATGGGAAAAGACAGCATCGGTTGGGGAGCGATGGTGGCGATAATGTCCGTGTTGATGGCCCGGGGAGGTTTCACCGGCATTGAACCCCTTTTTGCTGACACACCGGATCCCGAATGGATCGATGCCTTGGGTGCTGATTGGCAAATCCGCCGATTGTATTTCAAACCCTACGCGGCCTGTCGGTGGGCCCAGCCGGCTGTGGACGGGGCCCTTAAGATCCAAAGGGAGGAAAACCTTTCTCCGCAAGCCATCCATTCCATCTGCATCCGAACCTTCGCGGCTGCCTGCGCCTTGAGCATCAAACCGCCCCGCAATACGGAAGAAGCCCAGTACAACATCGCCTTTCCGGTGGCGGCCGCCTTGGTGGATGGCGAAGTAGGCCCTGACCAGGTATCACCACCGAGAATTTTTGACCCGCAAATCATTGAGTTGCTTACTAAAATCTGCACCGAGGTGGATGCCGTCTATGAATCTGTTTTTCCGGCAAAGACGTATGCGAAAATCATTGTTGAAACCCGAGACGGGAAACAGTACACCTCGGAGCGGATGGAGCCCCGCTGGGAGGCACTCGACACCCTACCAACAGATGCGGAACTGAAAGCCAAGTTCCAACGTTTGGCAGCGCCTGTACTGGGGAATGCTCAGGCCGAAGAGATAGCGCAACGGATCTGGCGTCTGGAGTTTGAAACAGACATGAAAGCTTTTATTCACGCCTGTTGCCGGCCGGCGTCCACAAAGGATCCCAAAAATCCTTCTTAGTACACAACAAGGAGCATTCCATGTGCGGCATCGTTGCCTATTTCGGCGGAGCCGGCAACCCCCTGACCCGGGTGCTCACCGGGATGTCGGCCATCACCTACCGGGCCCCCGACAGCACCGGGATCGGGCTCCATGGCGATGAGAACGAACCGATCCGCATCCGCAAGTCCCTCGGCGCGGTGGGTGAACTGGTGCGGGAGCTGGTGCGAAACCCGGCCTACCCGGACCGGGCGGCCAAGCTGCTGGCTGCCGTGAACCCGGCGGCCGGAGACGAGGCGCGGCTCGAGTGGCGCCGGGCCCTGCTCCAGATGGAAGGCCTCCCTGAAATCGATGCGGGCGGGGAAGGGGCGCCTGGATTCGACGACCTGGTCTGCCTGCCCCCGAAAGAGGCCCGCCGCCTCTACCCCGGCACCGGAGGCGATCCCGGCGCCATGCCGGTTTTCCACGCCGACACCCCGGAAGCCCTGGCCGACCTGGTGGAACACCTGGTGCAGGCCTACGACCTTTCGCCGGTGGTGATCCAGAGCCTCTGCCGCCGGGCCCTGGAAGCGGCCCTCAGTGATTTCCCCTTGGCGGAAAACGTTACCCCGCAAGATTTGCTTCAACTCTTCGACCAGGTCCTGGAAGGCCTTGCCTCTCCTCACAGCCCCTCTCTCTGGGCCGAAACCGCCAGCCTGCACCCGGAAGCCTGGGAAGCGCTTTGGCAGTTGATGGCCGTCTGTCCCCTGGCCGTTCCCGAAGACTATGATCGCGACGGGGTGCGCGGCGTGTTCCGGCTCCTGGATAGCGCCCTGCTGTCGCGCATTCCCGCAAACCCTGCGCTCCATGAGCGGATGACCGCCCTGCTCCAGAGCCTGTGGCCGGAGACAGCTTCCGCGGCACCTTTGACCTGGTACGAGGTTTACCAGTTGGAAAAGGCCGTCAATCTTTTCGGGCGGGCCGCATCCGCCGCCCTCCACGCCCTGCAGCAGGAAATGGTGTTGCCCGCCCTGGCCGCTGATCCGTCCAGCGCCGCAGCAGCGGCCGCCGTCACCCCGGGGGTCAGCGATGCGTTGAGCCTGAGGCTGATCACCCCCCCCATCATCGCCCACGGCCGCTGGGCCCTCCAGTCGCCGGTAACCCTGGCCAACTGCCACCCCTTCCTCGATGAAACCCGCCAGCGGGCCATCGCGGTCAACGGCCAGTTCGATGCCGGCATGGAAACCCGGCTGAAGCGCTACCTGAAAAAAGTCGCCGGTTTCTC
>DQXI01000078.1 GCA_011042305.1 Desulfobacteraceae bacterium | reverse complement strand
TAGGCATGTCCTGACGCCGGGATTTTAAAATTCGATATCTCACCGGTTATCCATATAAATTCAAACTTTTCTTCGAGAAGTTGTTTTATATCGATGGTCAACTGCGACACCGAAAGCACGGTCCGATGAACCACCGCGTCCGGCACGCCCGGGGGATCTTTGCTGGAGGGCCTGAAACTCATACGTCTGATAATATATATTATGTTAACTTAGTTGAGAGCCCCGTTTTCCGCCTGATCCGGCGGGTGTCCTTCTTTTGAAGCAGCGCCCGCACGGCCGGTACCACGAAAACCGCCTCTGTGTCCAAGGACGCAAGGCACTCGCTCAACAGGTCGATCTTTTCGCTCAACAGGCGGTTCTTGTCCATGATGTAGTGCCAATGCCCGTGCACCTTGCACAGCCCGCTGCGCGCCCGGGTGCCGGTGGCCTTGAAGCTGTGTTCGACCACCGTGATGCCCAGCCTTTCGGCCAGGTGCTTCAATTCTTCGTAGAGCTGCGGCGCTTTCATGTTGAAATCGGGGCGGTCTGTGTTATAGTCCTGGCAACGATTCCGGATCACTCAGAGCGGCTGGAACCGCTGTTCCGGTCCAAAAGCCAATTGTCAGATAAACAGGAGGAACAATGCGCAATTCGGTACCCTATGCCACCCCTTCGGTTGAGACCCAGGTTCGGGTCAACGCTTTCGTTCGCGGCGTTTACAACTGGATGGCCATCGGGTTGGGACTCACGGCGGTCACCGCCTTTTTCGTTGCCAACAACCCGACCGTGTTGCAACTGATCTTTGGCAACCCGCTGGTCTTTTTCGGGCTTATCATCGCCGAGTTGGCCCTGGTATTCAGCATCTCGGCCCGGGTCCATCGCATGCGCGCCGGTACGGCCACCAACCTGTTCATGCTCTACGCCATCCTCAACGGGGCGACCCTGTCGGCCATCTTCATCCGATATACCATGTCCTCCATTGCATCAACCTTCTTTGTCTGCGCCGCCACCTTCCTGGCCATGAGCATCTACGGCTGGACGACCAAGAAGGATTTGACCTCCTGGGGCAATTTCCTCTTCATGGGCTTGATCGGCATCATCATCGCCTCGGTGGTCAACATGTTCGTGCAGAGCAGCGGTATGGCCATGATCATCAGTTATATCGGGGTGTTGGTTTTTGTCGGGCTCACCGCCTACGACACCCAGAAGATCAAGCAAATGGCCCTGACCCAGCCGGCCGGCCTGGACGGCGCCGTCATCCGCAAGGGCGCGATTCTCGGTGCCTTGAGCCTCTACCTGGATTTTATCAACCTCTTTCTCATGCTGCTGCACATCTTCGGCGGAAGCCGCGAATAGTCGTTCCTGCGCGTCAGGAAACGCCAAGACCCCGACCGCACTCCCGGCCGGGGTCTTTTTTTTAGCCAGGTCAACCCTGCCAATGGAACCCTGAAGATCTCAGGCGCCGATGGCGGTTTCGATGGATGTCGCGATCCGGGCGCACAGGCGCTCGGCCTCTTCGTCGCTTTGCGCCTCGACCAACACCCGGCACACCGGCTCGGTACCGGAATAGCGCACCAGCACCCTGCCCTTGTCCGCCAGCGCTTCCTGCACCGCCGCGATTTCATTCGCCACGGCGTCCAGCTCGGCGATGGGCGGCTTGCCGCGTACCGGCACGCTGCGCAGCACCTGGGGCAAAACGGTCATCACCGACGCCAGCGCCGAAAGGGGGCGACCGGTCTCGGCCATGACCTGGACGAGGCGCAGTCCCGAGAGAATGCCGTCACCGGTGGTATGCGCGTGCCGAAAGATGATGTGGCCCGAGTCCTCGCCGCCGAGGACGGCCCCGGTGGCGCGCATCCGTTCCATGACCCGCCGGTCCCCCACCGCGCTGACCTCGTGGGCGATGCCCATCTTCTTCAGGGCCAGCTTAAGCCCCATGTTGCTCATCACCGTGGTGACCACACGCCGGGGAACCAGTCGCATTTTGGCATCCAGGTGGCGGGCGAAAATCGCGATCAGCTGGTCTCCGGTGAGCACGCATCCCGTCTCATCCACCGCCACCAAGCGGTCGGCATCGCCGTCGAAGGCCAGCCCCGCATCAGCGCCCACATCGGTGACGGTGCGCCGCAGGGTCTCTGGATGCTGGGACCCGCATTGGCGATTGATGTTGCGGCCGTCGGGACGGTCGGCGATCACCGTCGGTTCCAGGCCCGCCTCCCGGAACAGCTCGGGGGCGACGGCGCTAGCGGCCCCGTTGGCACAGTCGAGCACCACCTTGAGCCCGCTGGCGGCCACCGGCCCCACCGCCTCTAAAATGAACCGCCGATAGCGCTCGCGGGCGTCTCCGCCGGCCCGCATCGTGCCGGGTTCCACCGGGGCATTCTCGGGCGTCCCGGAACGGTTCAGGATCAGGCGTTCGATGCGGGCCTCCGTCGCATCGTCCAGTTTGAAGCCGTCGGCCTGGAAAATCTTGATGCCGTTGTCCTCGAAGGGGTTGTGGGAAGCCGAGACCATGATGCCCAGGGGCGCCCCGGTTTCCAATACCAGCCGTGCCACCGCCGGGGTGGGTACCACCCCCACCCGGATGGCATCCAGGCCCGCCGACAGCACCCCCGCGGCCGCCGCCTGGGCCAGCATGTCACCGGATCGGCGCGGGTCCTGCCCGATGACCACCGGCGCCCGGCGATCGGCCCGGGCCAGGACCGTTGCCGCCGCGCGCCCGGCCTGCAGCGCCAGCTCCGCGGTCAACGGCGGCTGATTGGCGCGCCCGCGGATACCGTCGGTACCAAACAAGATGCCCATCGCGTCCTCCCCTGCCGATGTCGCCACAAGCCGCTTTCGGTCACGTTTACATTGCCAACGGGGCGCTTGCCCGCACCACGATCTCGTCGACAATCCCTTGCAGCCAGGCAGTGCCAAGGCGACGGGTCTCCAAGGCGATAGATCGGATGGCATCGATATAGGCGTTGTCGCAGGCCTTGCGCGCTTGCTCCAGTTGGGCCAGGAAGGCCTCCGGTGCCGGTTCGGTCTTTACCGCCCCGTCCTCGTATGCCGCCAGGAGTTCCGCCACGGCCGGCCAAGCCGGCGGCAGCCGTCGCTGGGTGTCGGCATCCCCGTGGTCGACCGGCTTTGCGCCCAGCTGATCGAGGCGGGCAATGCGCTCTTGGATGGCGGCATCGATGTTGCCTGTCGCTCCCCGATACAGCGCGGCGGGAAAATCCGGGCCGATGAAACGCTGGCGGACTTCGCGGTACCAGCTTCGCAGGGCGAAAAGATTGCCGATGAAGACCAGATTGTTGGCGATAATGCGAGGCAGGGCCCGCGGCGCGTCGGACCGGCGGGGGGTGTTCAAGGGCCTCGCCGCGCTGCCGGCGATCAAGCGGTTGGGACGAAGTTCGTCCTTGCGCACGATGGTGCCGGCGGCCGCCACGGTGCCAAAGGCCAGGCGGCAGGGCCCCACCAGGCCGCCCTGCCCGCCGAGAAAAACCGGCGCCTGGTCCAGCATCACACCGGCGGGCACATCCCCGATCAGCGAAGCGGTGGCCTTGTCCTGGTGGGGGGTAAAATTGAAGTGGATGTAGCCGGAGCCCACCTCGCCGTGGTTGTCCCGGCCGGTGCCGCCGGCCATGAGCACGTCGCAAAAATTGATCAGGCTGCCCAGGGTGACGAAGGGAAAGAGAATGGTCTGTTTCAGCCCCACTGCATGGGCGGTGCTGGCCTGCTCTTCGAGGATCGTACCGCCGCGGACGTGGGCCTCGGGACCGAGGCAGGCCCCGGCCAGGAGCACGGCGCCGTTGCAATAGCCGCCCTGAACGGCGGCTCCCGGCCCAATGAAACTGTCGCAAATGGTGACGGGGCCAGCCTCGCCGAGCCTGGCCCCGGCCGCAACGAAGGTTCGGGCGCCACGGATCCGGCACCCGGGGTAAAAAACAGCACCCGGAGCGGCGAGACGGGACGGATCCACCCCTTCGTCAATCCAAACCTGGGCCGGATCGGGAACGATAACGCCCTGATCGACCAATTTTGCAATCGCCGCCGTGGAGGGCATGCCTTTTCTATTTCACGAAGCGGTAGACGGAAACGCCCCAGGTGACCCCGGCGCCCAGGCCGAAACAGCAGATGGTGCTGCCCGGCCCGATGATGCCTTTTTCCAGGGCCTCGTCGATGGCCAGGGGGATGGTGGCCGCGGTGGTGTTCCCGTAGGTTTGAATGTTGTGATAGACCTTCCCCTCGGCCAGTTCCATCTGCTTTTCGAAAAACTGGTTGATGCGCATGTTGGCCTGGTGGGGAATGTACAAGTCGATGTCATGCTTGTCGATGCCGGTTTCCTTCAGCACCGCCATGGCCGTTTCGGGCAGGCGCTTCAGGGCCAGCTTGAAAATCAGCTTGCCGTCCATGCGCGGATAGTGGCGTCGCTGGTCCATCATCTCCGACGTCAACCGCGGCCAGTGGCGCGATGCCGGGGCTTCCACCATCAGGCTTTGGGCAAACTCCCCCTGGGCGTGGAGCCGTTGGCCCAGGACCCCCACCGCTTCGTCGGTTTCCAGGGCCTCGAAGCACACGGCGGCGGCCCCGTCGCCGAAAATCACCGTTACATCGCGCCCCTCCGTGGAGATGTCCAGGCCGGTGGAATGTACCTCGGCGCCCACGAAGAGAATGCGCCGGTACATGCCGCTGCGGATGAAGGCGTCGGCAGTGGCCATGCCGTAGAGAAAGCCGGTGCATTGCTGGCGGATGTCCAGGGCCGGCGTGGTTTCCAGCCCCAGCTTGTGCTGCAGCAGGCAGCCGGAGCCGGGGAAGAAGATATCCGGGCTCAGGGTGGCAAAGATGATCAGGTCGATATCCGTGGCCTGCCATCCGGCACGTTCCAGGGCGATGCGGGCCGCCTTGACGCCCAGGTCCGAGGCCCCTTCGGGATGGTCGGGGTCGATCCAGTAGCGCTGCTGGATCCCGGTGCGCTGCTGGATCCACTCGTCGGAAGTGTCCATCCATTGGGTCAGGTCCTGGTTGGTGACCAGTCGCGGCGGAAGATGGCGCCCGGTCCCTCGGATTACGGTGCGGATCATGTGCTCTCTCCGTTGTTGTGGAATTTGAAGGCCGCTTGGCTTTCCATGGGAAAGCGGAATCTTTCTCCTAATAGTACGAGCGGCATTCCCTTTTCAAGTTCTGGACGACGTCAAAACCGCATCTCGACTTGCCGCACATCCCTACTCAGCCCCGGGCTGACCTTCTTCGCCTTCTTCGGCGGTCAATTTTTCACCGCCGCCAAACAGGCGCTCCAGCCCCCTTCCGAGTCCTTCCAGCGCCCCAAGGCCGGTGCTCAAGGCGTCCCTGCCCAGCCCCGCCACACCCTTTCCCATGC
>DQXI01000031.1 GCA_011042305.1 Desulfobacteraceae bacterium | reverse complement strand
GGAACGGTGCGCGCCGATGCCGCCCCCTCCGAAGACGCGGCCTCGGCGCGCACCGTTCCACCGGACCAGGTAGACGGCAATGCTCGAGGTTGACGACAAGGTTCCCTTCACCGAACATCTCGAAGAGCTGCGGCACCGGCTCATCGTCTGTTTTGTCGCCGTCGGCATCGGCTTTGCCGTTTGCTACGCCTTCAAGGAGCGCCTCTTCGAATTCCTGGCCGCCCCCCTCATCGGCGCCATGCAAGAAGGTGACAAGCTGGTTTTCACCGGTCTGCCGGAAGCCTTCTTCACCTATCTGAAAATCGCCTTCCTGGCCGGCTGCGTGCTGGCCTCGCCGGTGATCATTTACCAGTTCTGGATGTTTGTCGCCCCCGGGCTCTACCGCCGGGAGCGCCGGGTCCTGGGCCCCATCGTGGGCCTGTCAATCCTGTTTTTCGTCGGCGGCGGGGTATTCGGCTACCTCGTGGTGTTTCCCCTCGGCTTCCAGTTCTTTTTGAGTTTCGCCACCGAGACCATCCGCCCCCTGCCGGCCATGAAGGAGTATCTCGGCTTTGCCACCAAGCTGCTCATCGCCTTCGGGCTGGCCTTCGAGCTGCCCCTGGTGATCACTTTCATGGCCCGGCTGGGGCTGGTGTCGGTGGATTTTCTCAAGAAGAACCGGCGCTATGCCCTCCTGCTCTTCTTCGTGGCGGCGGCCATTCTCACCCCGCCGGACGTCGTGAGCCAGATTCTCATGGCCCTGCCGTTGATGCTGCTCTACGAACTGAGCATCATCGGTGCCCGGGTCTTCGGCCGCAAGCCCCTGGACGACCCGGACGCGGCCCGGTGACCCCCGGCAGCCACAAGCGCCTGGCGGCGGATCCCGGCGGCCTGCCGATCAAGGAGCGTCGCTACATTCTCCAATGGACCGGCACGGCGGCAGGAACGGGCTTCTTCAGCCCCCGGCCGGAGGGTGAACCCGATTTTTCCACGGCCCTGGCATGGCTCCGCCACTGCCCCATGGACAGTTTCCTGCACCAATACCTGCTCCAGGACCTTGTCTCCCGGCCCGCGGGCACCCTTTCCGCCTTGGCCCAAGGCCAAGCCGCCGACGATCCGCTGCTGCGCGCCCTCCTGCTCGAAGCGGCCTATCTGCGCGAAGAGGCGGCCCTGGAGGCGGCCTTGGTGCCCGCCGAGGGCGATCGCGCCCTGGTCGGCGCCACGCCGGCGATCTTCTTGCGCCACCGGCGCCTGGGGGACCGCGCCCGGCACCGCTACTGGATCCAGCAATTGGCGGCCAATATTTTCCAGCACCTCCCCATCAGCAGTGCGGATGCAGTGCCACTGCCCTGCGCCGGGGCCTTGCCCCCTGAAACAACGGTGTCCATCGATGGGCTACCGTCGCCCTCCCCGCGTCCGCCAAGTGATCGACCGCCCGCCGCAGAGGTCATCGCCGCCGCCGGCGAGCGCCTGAGCCGCCTGAACATCCTGGCCTCCATCGAAATGCGCCACGAGGCGTCCTTGAGCCCGGTGGCGCTCCTGCGCCAGTGGCGCCTGGAGCGCCGGGTACGCAACGGCCGTCTCCACTACCGTCTCGGCGGATTCATGACCGCCTACGGCCGCGGGTTGACCGTTGAAGCCGCCCGGGTCTCGTGCCTGATGGAAATCGTCGAGCGCTACAGTGCATTCGGGGATTTCTCCCCCGAGGCCGTCGCAGGCCACGGTCGGCCGGTACCGCTGGTCAAGGCGTCCATGAGGGAATTAAAACGCGCCGGCCATCGCGCCCTGGACCCCAACCATCTCGGCCTGGAAGCGCCCTGGGAGGACGCCCCCCTGCACTGGCGCCCCGCCCGGATCGTCGAACCCCACGGCGAAGCCGATATCTGGATCCCGGCCCAGTGCGTCTACCTCTTTTGCAACCTGGACGAGCCCGATCTCTTCTCGGCCCTCGGCTCCACGGGCCTGGCGTCCGGGTCCACCATGGCCGAGGCCCGCCTGGCGGCGCTGCTGGAAATCGTGGAACGCGACGCCGAAGCGACGACCCTGTTCGACCCGGCGGCCTGCTTTACCGTCTGCGCCGAGGCCGAACCGATACGCGGTTTGCTGGCCCATTATCAGCGGCTCGGCATTCACCTGCAGTTTCAAGACCTCACCGGGCCATTGGGCATTCCTTGCTACAAGTGTTTCGTCAGCACCCCCGAGGGCGGCATCGCCAAGGGCACCGGCGCCCATCTCGACGGGCAGCGGGCCCTGCTGTCCGCCCTGACGGAAACCATGTACCCCTACCCCAACGGCCCGGCGTCCCGCCCCGGCCTACCGAACCTGCCGCGGCGCTCGTTTGAAAGCCTGCCCGACTACAGCAGCGGCTCTGCCAACGGCGATCTCCAACGCCTCCAACGGCTCCTGCTCGCCAACGGCCTGTCGCCCGTCTTCGCCGATTTGACCCGCGCCGATCTTGAATTTCCGGCGGTCCGCGCCGTGGTGCCGGGACTGACGATCATGGCGGACTTCGACCGCTTCTCGCGCCTCACCCCTCGCCAGGCCGCCGCCCTGCGCCGCGCCGGGGCGAAACGACGTGAGACCCGCGATTGAATCTGCCGAAGGGGCAAGCGGTGTCCCACCGGAGCCGCTCAGGGCTTGACAGTCCCCTGACTTCGCGGTAAAGCTTGCGACTTAATGCAGCTGATATAAGCCGGGTCATTGCAAAACGGACTTTTTGACAGGGAGGAGGAGAGAGGAACCATGAAAAGCGCAAAGCTGTGGACAGTGTTGGCCGCGGTCGGCGCCGCAACCATGTTCCTGGCAGCCGGGCTCTATGCGGGGACCACGATGCCGGACACTGTCAAGATGGAAGCGCCCTACAAGCACACCAAGGGAATTGTTGAATTTTCGCACCAGAAGCATGTCACCGAGTACAAGAATGCCAAGGGCGAGGCGATCACCTGCGGCGAATGCCACCATGACGACCAGGGCAAGCCCCTGGCGGACCTCAAGGAAGGCGACGATGTCCACAAGTGCTTCGAGTGCCACAACAAGCCGGGCGAGCTCAAGGGCAAGAAGGCCAAGGGCAAGCCGGCCAGCGAAGTGATCCTGTATCACGCCAATGCGCTGCATGGAAACTGCATCGGTTGCCACAAGGACTACGACAAGGCCAACAAGACCAAGGCGGCCCCCAAGACCTGCACCAAGTGCCATCCCAGGGCCAAAAAATAGCATCGCGATAGCTGGTTAACCCGTCTACCGGGTAAAAAAGGCGGCCCTTTCACAAAAGGGGCCGCCTTTTTTGGTAGCCCCGGGCCGCCCGCACCAGGGCCGGGGCCCAGCCCGGGGTGCCCAGGGCGTGCAGGTGGGTGTAGGTGGCCAGCACGTTGCCGCGGCACAGACCGTCCCGGCCCTCGGTGATGCCGCCGCCGCGGGTCATGGAGAAGGCCAGGTCCCCCGGCCGTCCCCGCCACTCCAGCACCTTGGAGTAGTGGAACTCGTGGCCTCGCAGCTCAGTGCCGACGCCGAAGTATGGATTCGGCTCGGCAACCCGGATCAGGGTGTAGCCGTGGCCCATGGGACGGCGCGAAAAGCCGAAGCTGATGGGCAGAACGCCGGCCATGGGATAGGTGCGCTCCTCGATCACCAACCGCTCCCCCAGAAACATCAACCCCCCGCACTCGGCGTAGATGGGCAGCCCCCGGGCCGCCAGCTTCCGGATTTCATCCCGGTAGCCCGCGTTGCGGCTCAGGGCCTCGGCGTGGGTCTCGGGAAAACCGCCGCCGATGTACAGGGCATCCACGGCCGGCGGCCGGTCCTGGGTCAACGGGCTGGTGAAGACGAGCCGTGCCCCGGCCGCCTCGATGGCTTCCAGGTTCTCCGGGTAGTAGAACTGAAACGCCGAATCGCGGATCACCCCGATCACCGGCGCACCGGCCTGGGCCGGGGGCGGTTGGCAAAGCGGCTCCGGCGGTGGCGGTGTCAGCGGGCCACGGGCCGAACGGGCGATGGCCAGAATCTGCTCGAGATCGAGGTAGCGCTCGGCCATGGCGCCGGCCACGGCCACCGAGTCGGCGGCCCAATTGTGCTCGGCGGTGGGCACCAGCCCCATGTGCCGTTCGGGAAAAGCCTGTTGCTTGAGCTTGGGCACCGCGCCGACCACCGGAACGCCGCAGTGGCCGGTGATGCTGTCGCGCAGGATGTTTTCGTGGCGGGCGCCGGCCACGCGGTTGAGAATCACCCCGCCCAAGCGCAGCTCGGGATCGAACTGGCAGCAGCCGCTCACCACTGCCGCCATGGTGCGGGTGGTCTTGGTGGCGTCGATGCACAGCAGCACCGGCAGGCCGAGCAGCTTGGCCAGCTCGGCGCTGGAGGTCTTGCCGTCGGTGTGGATGCAGTCGTAAAGGCCGCGGTTGCCCTCCACCACGGCGATCTGGCCGTCGCGGGCATGACGGTGAAAGGAACACAGGAGCTGGTCCTGATCGATGATGAAGGAATCGAGGTTGTAACAGGTACGGCCGGCGGCCGAGGCCAGCCAGCCGGCATCGATGTAGTCGGGGCCCTTCTTGAAAGGCGTCACGGCGACGCCGCGTCGGCGCAGCGCCGCCGTAATGCCCACGGCCAGAATGGTCTTGCCGGAGCCGCCGCGCAGCGCCGAGACCAAAATTCCGGGATACCTGTTTTCAGAGGTCTGCGGCGTCTGCGGGTTCATGACGGGGACAATCCCCCGGCGGGGGGCCTACTTCATTTATTTCTCTTCGTGCTCGGCCCCCGCCTGCTTGCCGGTCCCCGGCATTCCGTACATGGAGGTACTGCCGGAGGACCAGTACTCCAGTACGCCCTCTTGCACCATCTTGTTGATCAGCTTCTTGGCGTCCCGGGGCTTGGCTTCGAGGATGGCGGCAAGGTCGTTGAAATAGAACTTGCTCTTGCTCTTGAGCTTCTTGGTCAGCCCTTCGATAATCTTCTGTTTTGCCTCTTCGTATTCCATTGCAATTCACCCCCTTGGCAAGGGCCGGCGAACACCGTTTGGGGCGTCCGCCGGCCTGCGTACAGGTCACCTTCTTCAACTAGTCGGTGAACTTGAACTGCGAGGTCTGGCGCCACGTGTAGTAGGCCGGATCGCGGAAATCGTCGATCAGGTGGTGCGTGAACTCGAGCTCGCATTTCTCGAAGAACCGCTCCCATCCGATGCGCTCGGCCCAATCGCCCAGACGCTCGTACTTGTGGGCGTCGGCGGCATAGGCCTCGATGATTTTCTTGATCGTCGCCGTGGTCTGCGGCCAGCGCGGGGCCTCGTTGGGAAGAAAGGCCACAACGACCTTGGAGAACTTCGGCGCGCTGATGCGGTTGGACACCTTGCCGCCGACCATGAGCACGATGCCGTCGCCTTCGGTGTCGGCCAGGGGCATGGAGGGGCACATGGTGTAGCAGTTGCCGCAGAACATGCAGCGGTCGTTGTTCACCGCCACGCTCTTGACTTCCTTGCCGTCGGGCAGGGTCACCTTGGCCGG
>DQXI01000091.1 GCA_011042305.1 Desulfobacteraceae bacterium | reverse complement strand
GCGCCGTTCCGAGTGGCCGACCAGCACATAGCGGCAGCCCAGATCGACGAGCATGCCGCCGGCCACCTCGCCGGTGTAGGCCCCTTCGTCAGCCCAGAAGAGGTTCTGGGCTCCGAGGGCGAGAGGGGTGTCTTTCACCACCCGGGCCACCGCATCCAGGGCGGTATACGGCGGAGCGATCATCACCTCCACGCCGGAAACGTCCCCGAGGTGTGCGACGAGGTCCCGGGCCGTCTGGGCCGCCTCTCCGGCTGTTTTGTACATTTTCCAGTTGCCGGCGATGAGTGGAATGCGCTGGGGCATGGCGATTTTCCTCGATTTGTTCTGTACTTCTTGGTTTCAATGCATCGGTCGCTAGAGCTGCCCGCCCACCAAGGCCGCAAGGTCCACCATGCGTGCCGCGTAGCCGGCCTCGTTGTCGTACCAGGCCAGCACCTTGACCATGCGATCCACCGTGTAGGTGGTGGCGGCGTCGACGATGCTCGACAGGGTACTGCCGTTGAAGTCGACGCTGACCAGGGGCAGGTCGCTGTAGCCGAGGATCCCCTCGAGGGTGGTCTGGCTGGCGGTTTTCAGGGCCTCGTTGACGTCCGTCACCGTGACCCCCTCTTTTTCCACCGTGACCACCAGGTCCACCAGCGAGACGTTGGGGGTGGGCACCCGGACGGCCAGTCCGTTGAGTTTGTCCTTGAGCTCCGGCAGCACCAGGGCCACGGCCTGAGCGGCCCCGGTGGTGGTGGGGATCATCGACAGGGCCGCGGCCCGCGCCCGACGCAGGTCCTTGTGGGGGAAATCCAGCAGCCGCTGGTCGCCGGTGTAGGAATGGATGGTGGTCATGAGGCCCGATTGGATGCCGAAGTGCTCCATGAGCACCTTGGCCACCGGCGCCAGGCAGTTGGTGGTGCAAGAGGCGTTGGAGAGGATGTGGTGCTGGCGCGGATCGTACTTGCTGTGGTTCACCCCCATAACCACGGTGAGGTCCGGATTTTTGGCCGGGGCGCTGATGATCACCTTGCGCGCACCGGCGCTCAGGTGCTTGGTCGCCGCCTCGCGGTCCCGGAAGACGCCGGTGCATTCGGCCACCACGTCCACCCCCAGATCTCCCCAGGGAAGCTTTTCCGGGTCGCGTATCGACGTGATGGCCACCCTGCGCCCGTTGATCTCGATGCCGTCCGGGTGGGCCGCGATGGCGGCATCCAGCCTGCCGTGTACCGAGTCGTAGGCCAGCAGGTGGGCCATGGTGGCCGCGTCGGTCAAGTCGTTGATGGCCACCACTTCGAGATCCGAGCGTTTGAGGGAGGCCCGCAGGACTTGCCGGCCGATGCGTCCGAACCCGTTGATACCGATCTTGAACCCCATGTCATCTCCCTTTTTCCAGTTTTTAGCTGCTGCGCTTGTTACCTTTCAGGATGCTGCTGGCCAGCGAGATGCTTTTCTTGCCGTAGACTTCCAGTTCGGCCGCCAGCTCGGGCAGCGGGAGCCGTTGGCGGGTGTTGAGGGCCTTGATCAACATGGGGAGGTTGACCCCCGAGAGCACTTCGATGCGGCCTTCCTCCAGAAAAGAATAACTCAGGTTGGAAGGGGTGCCGCCGAACATGTCGGTGAGAATCAGCACGCCGTCGCTGCTGCGCACCTGACGCAGGCCGTCGGCGATCTTCTGGCGCAGCCGGTCCACGTTCTGGTTGAGGTCGATGGAGACGGCCACCGTGGCTTGGGGGGAGGCGCCGATGATGAAACGGGCCGCGTCGATTAACGCTTCGCCCAGTTGACTGTGGGTGACGATGACGATTCCGATCATGGGATGTATTCCCGCCTGAAATTTGAAGGTGGCGTCGCCGTCAGGCCCCGGTCGTTTCGCCGGCCAGCCCGATGTCGCGGTGCGCCAGGCTGACCCGTCTTCCACGGGCCTGCAAGTGTTCAAAGACGGCCCGTGCCATCACCACCGAACGGTGCCGGCCGCCGGTGCAGCCCATCGCGATGGTCAGATACGCTTTCCCCTCTTTTTCGTACAACGGGATCAAATAGTCAAGCAGGTCCAGGTAGCGCTTCAGGAACTCGCCGGCTTCCGGATCCCCGTGGACGAAACGCCGGATCGGTTCACTGTCGCCGTCCAGGCGGCGCAGGGCCGGATCGAAGAAGGGATTGGTCAGAAAGCGCACATCCACCACCAGGTCGGCTTCGTGGGGCAAACCGTGCTTGAAGCCGAAAGAGACCACATGGATGTTGAGGGGCGCCGGGCGGGCGCCCTGGCGGGCGATGTTGAACATCATCGCCTTGAGCTGGTGAACGTTGAGGTGGGTGGTATCGATAATGCGTGCGGCGGAGGCCCGCAGCGGCGCCAGGAGGGCCGCCTCGGCAGCGATGGCCTCTCGCAGGGGCTTGTCCTGCCCCAGGGGGTGCTGGCGCCGGGTCGCCGAGTAACGCTGGACCAGCACCCGCTCCTCGGCCTCGAGGAAAATCACCTCCGGCGCGATGCCGCGCTGGCGCAGCGCTTCAAAGACCGACGGATACCGCTGGACAAACCCCTTTTCGCGCAGGTCCATGACGAAGACCAGCCCGGCGACGGCGGCCTCGCTGTCCAGGGGCAGCTCGAGGAGCTTGGGCAGCAGGGCCACCGGCAGGTTGTCCACGCAGTAGCAGCCGGCGTCCTCGAAGGCCGCCAGGGCGGTGCTCTTGCCCGAGCCGGAGAGCCCGGTGACTACGATGATACGGGCGTCTTCCAATCTTTCGTGTTCCTGAAACCGGCGCTCAGTCTTCCAAGGCCTGCTCCTCCTCGGCGATGGCCGTGAGGATGGCGTCGGTGTCGTGGGCGGCAAGCAGCTTTTTCTTGAAAAGCTCGTTTTTCAGGAGGCGTGAGATGCGCGCCAGCAGCTTCAGGTGAAGCCCGGCGGAATTTTCGGGCGTCATCAGGAGGAAAAAAATGTGGGTCGGTCGGCCGTCGAGGGATTCGAAGTCGACCCCCTGGTGGCTGATGCCCACGCCCAGCACCAGCGAAGTGAGCTGTTCGATCTTGCCGTGGGGGATGCCGATGCCGCCGCCGATGCCGGTGGACCCGAGCCGTTCGCGTTCCATGAGCACCCTCACGAGATGACGCGCCTCGATGCCGGTGAAGCCGGCCAACGGCACCGCCAGCTCTTCGAGCACCCCCTTCTTGTCCCGGGCCTGAAGGTTGGGCAAAATGGTGTCTGTCTTGAGCACGTCGATAATTTTCATGATCAGTCGCTCGGCTGGATCAGCCCGTAATCTCCGTTGCGCCGGCGGTAAAGCACGTTGACCCGGTCGGTGTGGGCGTTGGTGAACACGAGGAAGGCGTCCTTGGAAAGATTCAGCTGCATCACGGCTTCTTCGACGTCCATGGGCTTGTACTCGATGCTCATGGCCTCCACGCGGCCGACGGCATCCACTTCCTCTGCCAGGGCGGCATCGGCGAGCATTTCCTTGGGGCTTTCCCCGCGACGCTCGCGCACCTTCTGTTTTCCCTTCTTGATCTGGGCCTCGATTTTGTCCATCACCATGTCGATGGCCGAATACATATCGGTGGTCTCTTCGGTGCCGTTGATGCTCAGCCGGTCGCCCAGGATGTTGACCTCGGCGATGTGGCGGTGCTTTTCCACCGAGAGCACCACGTTGGCCTCGGCCGGATTGTGCAGGTACTTGTCCAGCCGCGTGAGCTTGTCACGAACGTAGGCCTTGAGGTGTTCGGACGAGTCGAGGTTCTTGAAGGTCACGGACGTCTGCATGGCCGACCTCCCTTTATAGCTGTTTGCGTTTGTTGCTCGGCAGCACCTTGAGGATGTCCCGATACTTGGCCACGGTGCGACGGGCAATGTCGATGTTCTCGGCTTTCAGCAGCTGGGCGATCTTTTCGTCGCTGTACGGGTGCCGCGGGTCTTCGCTTTCAATGATCTGGCGGATCTTGTCCTGGACGCTGGTCGAGGCGATGGCCTCGCCGTGGACCCGGCGGATGGAGCTGTTGAAAAAGTACTTCAGCTCGAAGATCCCCTGGGGGGTGTGGGCGTACTTGTTGGTGGTCACCCGGCTTATGGTGGATTCGTGCATGCCGATATCTTCGGCGACATCGCGCAGCACCATGGGGCGCAGGTGGGCGATGCCGCGGTCGAAAAAGTCGCGCTGGAAGCGCAGGATGCTCTCCATGACGCGGTAGATGGTTTTTTGACGCTGATGGATGCTGCGGATGAGCCAGGCGGCAGAGCGCATCTTTTCCTGGACGTATTCCTTGGCGCTTTCGGGGATCTGGTCCCCGCGGCGGATGGCGTTGCGGTAGAAGGAATTGACGCGCAGCTTGGGCAGCCCGTCGTCGTTGAGCATGATGACGTACTCGTCGCCGACCTTGTACACGTAGATGTCCGGGGTGATGTACTGGGGCGTTTCCTCGGTGAACTGGCGCCCGGGCCGCGGCTCCAGGCCGCGGATGACGTTCACCGCCCTGGCTACCTCTTCCAGCGACACCCGCAGGGCCTTGCAGATCGCCTTGTAGTTCTTGTTCTCCAGATGATGCAGGTGGTGTTGAAGAATGTCGGTGACCAGGGTGTCGTGCAGGTTGAAGTGGCGGAGCTGGATCAGCAGGCATTCGGTGAGATGGCGGGCGCAGACCCCCACCGGGTCGAAGGTTTGCATCAGCGCCAGCACTTCTTCGACCCGTTTTTCATCGGCGCCGGACATCTCGGCCAGTTCCGCCGTGGAAACTTCCAGGTACCCGTCTCCGTTGAGATTGCCGGCGATGAGGCTGCCGATCCGCTCGGTTTCCGGGGTGGGCGCCGTCATGAGCAGCTGCCACAGCAGGTGGTCCTGCAGGGAGGTGGGGCGGGCCAGAAAGGGCTCGAAACCTGGGCTTTCGCGGGATTCGGTTTCGAAATGGATCCGGCCGGGGGCGTTGTACTCGTCGATGTAATTGGTCCAGTCGATGTCCTCGGAAAGCCGCTCCTTGATCGTCACCGATTCGATGATCGGGGCTTCGGCCTTGGGGGTTTCCTCGCCCGGCTCGGACGCGTCGGTCGCGCTTTCCTGGATTTCCTCCAGGGCCGGGTTCTCCTCCAGCTCCTGGCGGATGGTCTCCACCAGCTCCAGGCGCGAGAGCTGCAGCAGCTTGATGGCCATCTGCAGCTGAGGCGTCATGATAAGCTGTTGGGACAGCTTGAGTTGTTGTCGAAGTTCCAGGGCCATGGCTACAACCTGAACGAGTCTCCCAGGTAGATGCGTCGGGCGGTTTCACTGGCCGCGATCTGCTGCGGAGTGCCGGCCTCGATGACCGTCCCATCGCTGAGGATATAGGCGCGGTCACAGACTTCCAGGGTCTCGCGCACGTTGTGGTCCGAAATCAACACCCCGATGCCCTTGCTCTTCAGATGGCGGATGATTCCCTTGATATCGATGACGGCCAGGGGATCGATGCCGGCAAACGGTTCGTCCAACAGCATGAAGGACGGGTCGGTGGCCAGTGCCCGGGAGATTTCCAGCCG
>DQXI01000251.1 GCA_011042305.1 Desulfobacteraceae bacterium | reverse complement strand
GGGTCTTTTCCGAGATCATCCTCAAGCTCGTGCCCCCGCCGGCAGCCAACCAGGCAATGATGGTGCTCTTCGACGACACCGCCAAGGCGTCCCGGGCCGTGGCCGACATCATCGCCAACCGTATCGTTCCCTGCACCCTCGAGTTTCTGGACAACTTCACCATCCGCACCGTGGAAGACTACGCCAAGGCCGGTCTCCCGGTGGACGCCCGGGCCCTACTCCTCATCGAGGTGGACGGCCACCCGGCCCAGGTGGCCGACGAGGCGGTGCAGGTGGAAACGATTTGCAAAAAGAGCGGGGCCACCGGGGTGAAGTTGGCCCGCGGCGTCGAGGAGCGGGACAAGGTCTGGGCCGCCCGGCGGGCGGCCCTGTCGGCCCTGGCCCGGTTGCGGCCCACCACGGTGCTGGAAGACGCCACCGTGCCGCGAAGCCGGTTCCCGGCCATGATCCGGGCGGTGGAGGACATCGCCGCCAAGTACGATCTGCTCATCGGCAGTTTCGGCCATGCCGGCGACGGCAATCTCCATCCCACCATCCTCACCGACCGGCGCGACGAAAAGGAGTACGCCCGGGTCGAGGCGGCGGTGGACGAGATTTTCGAGGTGGCCCTGAGCCTCGGCGGCACCCTTTCCGGCGAACACGGCATCGGCCTGGCCAAGAGCAAGTGGATGGAGAAGGAGACCAGCCGGGGGACGATTCTTTATTCGCGGCGGCTGAAAAAGGCGCTGGATCCCAAGAACATTCTCAATCCGGGCAAGATCATCGGACGGGAGTAACCGCCATGGCCGACCTGCGCGACCTGCAACGACTGCTCCTGGACATCGACGACCAACTGGCCGCCTGCATGCGCTGCGGCATGTGCCAGGCCGTCTGCCCCATCTACGCCGAGACCGGCCGGGAGCCCCTGGTGGCCCGGGGCAAGATCGCCCTGCTGGAACACCTGGGCCACGACCTGCTCCGGGACGTGGAGGGGGTCAAGGATCGGCTGGAGACCTGCCTGCTCTGCGGGGCCTGCGCCGCCAACTGTCCCAGCGGGGTCAAGGTGCTGGACATCTTCATCAAGGCCCGGGCCGCCATCAATACCTTCAAGGGTCTTTCGCCGATCCAGAAGCTGATATTTCGCGGGATGCTGGTGCACCCGGACCGCTTCAACGCCCTGGCGTCCCTCGGGGCGAGGTTCCAGGACCTGTTCGTCAAACCGGCCAGCGGGGTGTTGGGGTCTTCGTGCAGCCGCATCTCCCTGGAGGCTTTAGGCGGGCGCCACTTTCCGGCCCTGGCCAAGCGGCCGCTGCACGCCGACGTGCCGCGCTTGGACACCCCGGCCGGGGCCGCCGGCCTGCGGGTGGCGTTTTTCCCCGGCTGCCTGGTGGACAAGCTCTTCCCCCGGGTGGGCCACGCAGTGATCAAGGTGCTGCGGCACCACGGGGTGGGCGTCTTCTTGCCCGACCACCAGGCCTGCTGCGGGATCCCCGCCCTGTCCAGCGGCGATTTGAAAAGCTTCAACGACCTGCTGGACCAGAACCTGGCGCGCTTCGGCCGGGGGGAATTCGACTACCTGGTCACCCCCTGCGCTACCTGCACGGCCACCATCAAGAAGTTCTGGCCCGTTTTCGCCGATTCGGCCGATGCCGGCCGCCGGGCGGCCGCGGCCGAGATCGCCGCCAAAACCCTGGACATCAACGTCTTTTTGACGGATATCTTGAACGTCAGGCCGCAAGAAGGCCTGTCCGGGGAGCGGCGCGAGGTGACGGTCCACGACCCCTGCCACTTGAAGCGTTCCTTCGGGATCGCGGCCCAGCCGCGGAGGGTGGCCCGGCTCAACCCCGAGGTGCAACTGGTGGAGATGACCGACGCCGATGTGTGCTGCGGCTGCGGGGGCAGTTTCACCCTGCTGCACTACGATATCGCCGCCAAGCTCGGCCGGCACAAGCGCGACCACATCGTGGCCACCGGCGCCGACACGGTGGCCACCGGCTGCCCGGCCTGCATGCTCCAGATCACCGACATGCTCTCCCGGTCCGGCGACCGGGTGGCGGTGCGCCACCCGGTGGAGATCTACGCCGAGGCGTTGGGGTGATGTGTGATGGAGGGATTCAGAGACCTCGTTGGCTCGGCATTTGCCGTTTTCGCGAAGGTTTCCTCCGCCTCGTAGAAGCGGGCCATGCCCGCGAATTTCCATCGCGGCAGGGTCATTCTTGAAACCCGGTCCTTCAGGAACATCCAAATGCGAGGCACCATCCATGTGGGAGCAGGCCATGCCCGCGATTTCCGATTTGGTCCTGCTGCCTGAAACATTTCTTTAATGTCGATCGGTTACGGGAGAAAGTACCGTCATGTCGGATCTTGATGCACGCCTCAGCATATTCACCGCCCGCGCCGAGGAAGTCTCGGCGGTGGTGCGCCCCGTGGCGTCCCTGGATGCGGCCCTGGATTACGTGGTGGACCTGTGCGCCGCCAAGGAGGCCTGCCAGTGGCTGCTCGCCGGCTGCGAGGCGCCGCTTTCGGAATCTGCCGGCGACCTCTGCGCCACCGTGGCGGCCAAGACCATCGCCGCACCGGGTTTTTCCGACGACCTGCGCGCCCGCCTGGACCAACGCTGCCGGGAAAAGGGCATCCACCTCACCGACCGCAGCCTCCGCCAACACCTGGGCGGCATCGACGTGGGGCTGACCCTGGCCGACTCCGGCATCGCCGACACCGGCACCCTGGTGATCGATTCGTCGGACGAGGAGATCCGCCTGGCCACCATGATCAGCGAGGTGCACGTGGCCATCCTGCCGGCCGACCGGATCGTTGCCACCGCCGACGACCTGGCGGCGTCCCTGGGCGAGGCCATGGCCCGGCCGGGCAACTTCACCGCCTTTATCACCGGCGCCAGCCGCACGGCGGACATCGAGCGGGTCCTGGCCATCGGGGTTCACGGGCCGTTGGCGCTTCATATTCTAATCCTGGAAAACGGATTGACTTCTTGATGGTCTGTGGAACGGGGGTGATCAGAATGCATGAGATCCCTCGTCGTAAACTCCACGGGATGACAAAGACAAGGGAGTCCAGGTTAGGGATTACTTCAGCTTACGCGATATTGATAAAATACCTTTCTATTTTAAATAAAAAGTTTTATATTTGCCTTGTAATTTAAAATTTTATGGATTGCAGGGCGGATCTCAATGTACCGATTCATCGAAGATAAGCTGGTGGCGTGGAAGGTCGCGCCACGTCGCAAACCGTTGATTCTCAGGGGGGCCCGCCAGGTCGGCAAGACCTGGTCCCTGAAGCACTTTGGGCAAGCGCATTTCGATGAAGTCGTCATCGTCGATCTCGAACGGAACCCGGACTGGCACCGGGTTTTCGCCCCCAATCTTCAGCCACGGCGGATCTGTGCCGAATTGGAGATTCTCACCGACCGGAAAATCGTCGCCGGCCGGACGCTGCTGTTGCTGGATGAAATTCAGGCATGCCCCCGTGCCGTCATGGCCTTGCGGTATTTCTACGAAGAAATGCCTGAGTTGCACGTGGCTGCCGCGGGATCTCTGCTTGAATTTATCCTCAAAGATATCTCGTTTCCCGTGGGAAGAATACAGTTCCTCGATCTTTTCCCCCTGAGTTTCGCTGAATTTTTGAAGGCCTGCGGAAAGGAAGAAGCGGCCTTGATCGTTGCCTCACCGCCTGCCGCGGTCTCCGAGACGATACACGCATTTCTTTGCGACCGTTTGCGGGACTACTTCTTTGTCGGCGGCATGCCGGAGAGCGTTCTGGCCTATCAGGCCGCCGGCAGTTTGAAGGATGCCTTCGAGGTGCAGGCGGAAATCTGCAACGCTTACCGGGCCGATTTTTCCAAGTACCGCCCCCGGGTCGATCCGGCCTGTCTCAATGCCGTTTTGAGTTCGGTGGCGCGAAGCGTGGGGCGGCAGATCCAATATGCCAAATTGGCGGACGGCTACTCCAACCCCACCATCAAGAAAGCCTTCGACCTTTTGTGCCAGGCCGGCGTGATTGTCCGGGTTCCGGCCGCCGATCCAACAGGACTGCCGCTGGGGGCTTCGGCTTCGGCTCGAGTATTCAAGGCCTTGATGGTCGATATCGGCTTAATGCGCTTTTTAAGCGGTATGCCCACCGATGTGGAGTACGGTAAAGCGGATTTGCTTCAAATTCATCGGGGTGCGATGGCCGAACAGTTCGTGGGTCAAGAACTTCGGCGAAAGCAGAATGGCGGTCTTCATTATTGGTCCAGACGGGCCAAGAGCAGTTCGGCGGAAGTCGATTTCCTGGCGGTACACGCCGGAAAGATCTTCCCGGTGGAAGTCAAAAGCGGCGCTGCCGGAAGTCTGAGAAGTTTGCACCTCTGTCTGGAAACGCATCCCAACTGCCCCCGAGGGATTGTCTACTCGGCCCGGCCCTACGGTGAACTGCCAGAGCAGCGGTTGTTGTTCCTGCCGCTTTACCTGGCCGGTGCTGATCCCCTGGCGAGGCGGGCAGGATGAGTTCATCGCCACTGAAAGACGGGAGGCAGGGGAAAAGAGGAAAAGATTCTTCGTCGCGGCGCACGTCGGGATGACAAAAAAAGGCCAAGATCAAACGGCATTTTTCGCAAACATCGCATCAAAAAAAACTGCTGGAGGCATCCCATGCAGACCGCGCATGACTTGAAGGGCTACAGAAAGGACATCGCCGCGGCCCTGGAGGACGATTTTCTGCGCTCGGCCATGGACAAGTTCGCCGTGGCCTATCCCGCCTCGCGGGCCAAGGCCTTCGACGGCTTCGACGTGCCGGCCCTGGTGGCCGAGATCGCCGCCATCAAGGATGCCAACCTGGCGCGCCTGGACCAACTCCTGGACGAATTCACCCGCCATGCCGAGGCCCATGGCATCCAGGTCCACCTGGCCGAGGACGCCGCCGCCGCCAACCGGATCATCGCCGGGATCGCCCGCCGGGGAGAGGTGCGCACCATCGTCAAGTCCAAGTCCATGACGGCCGAGGAGACCCTCCTCAACGGTCACCTGGAAGCCGAGGGCCTCGAAGTGGTGGAAACCGATCTGGGCGAGTGGATCATCCAGCTGCGCCACGAAGGCCCCAGCCACATGGTGATGCCGGCCATTCATCTGTCGCGCTACCAGGTGGCCGACCTGTTCAGCGAGGTGACCCGCGCCAGGCAGGACGCCGAGATCGAACGCCTCGTCAAGGTGGCCCGCCGCGAGTTGCGCGCCAGGTTCGTCGAAGCCGGGATGGGGATTACCGGCGCCAACTTCGCCGTTGCCGACACGGGTGCCATCGGGCTGACCACCAACGAGGGCAACGCCCGGCTGGTGGCCACCCTGCCGCGGATTCACGTGGCTCTGGTGGGCATCGACAAGCTCGTGGGCACCTTGAGCGAAGCCCTGCGGATCAACCAGGCCCTGCCGCGCAACGCCACCGGTCAGAAGATCACTTCCTACGTCACCTGGATCACCGGCCCGGTCCAGTGCGCTGCCGCGCCGGACGGGCGCAAGGAGATGCACGTCGTCTTCCTGGACAACGGGCGCCGGGCCCTGGCGCGGGACCCGGTCTTCTCCCAGGTGCTGCGCTGCGTGCGTTGCGGGGCCTGCGCCAACGTCTGCCCCGTCTACCGCATGGTGGGGGGCCACCGCTACGGGCACATCTACATCGGGGCCATCGGCCTGATCCTGACCTACTTTTTCCACGGCCGGGAAAAGGCCCGC
>DQXI01000260.1 GCA_011042305.1 Desulfobacteraceae bacterium | reverse complement strand
GTGGGTCACTACATTGGCCAAGCGAAAAACGTGATTCAATAAAATCAAATACTTGGAAAACCAAAAGGGCCAATTTTTGCCGAAAATAGGCCCCGCAGGAAAAATTTTGGCGAACTTGGGTTAATGAAAAAGTGAAAAAATCTTCAAAATGTCAGGAGGGGAAAAACATGACCGACAACCCGTTTTATTTGGTGGAAAAAGAGGCCCCGCTGGCCTGGGTTTGGCTCAACCGGCCGGCGAAGAAAAACGCCATGAACCCGCCGGCCTGGCACGCGCTGCCGGAGATCATGGCCGACCTGGACGCCGACGAGGCGGTGCGGGCGGTGGTGATCGCGGCCAAGGGGCCGGCGTTTTGCGCCGGCATCGACCTCCTCGCCATGGCCTCGGAGTTGCCCGAGCTGATGGAGAAGGAACAGAAAGGCGGCGTCAAGCGGCGCCTGATGCACAAGATCGCACCGCTCCAGGAGACCATGACCTGCATCGAGCGCTGCCGCAAGCCGGTGATCTGTGCCATCCATGGCTACTGTGTGGGGGCGGGGCTGGACATGGCCACGGCCTGCGACGTCCGCCTCTGCAGCGCCGACGCCATCTTTTCCCTGCGGGAGGCGGCGGTGGGGATCGTGGCCGACGTGGGCGTGCTGCAGCGTCTGCCGCTGATCGTAGGCCAGGGCATCACCCGGGAGCTGGCTTTTACCGCGGCTGATTTTGACGCCCGGCGGGCCAAGGAGATCCTGCTGGTCAACGCTGTTTTCGACGATGTCGACCGTCTGTTGGCCGGGGCCCGGGACCTGGCGATGCAGATCGCCGGCAACAGTCCCCTGGCGGTCCAGGCGTCCAAGGAGGTACTCAACTACGGGGTGGGTAAATCGGTAGCCGACGGGCTGCGCTACGTGGCCGCCATGAGCGCCAACATCATCCCTTCCGATGACCTCTTCGAGGCGATGACGGCCTTCATGGAAAAGCGCAAGCCCAACTTTTCCGGCAAGTGACCCTCCGCACCGCAAGCGGCCGCCCCATGGATTCAGGCTTTTCTGCCGTTTGATCCGTTGTCGCTATTGGGCCGGCAGCCCGCAGCTGTCGGCCTCGGTCGCCTTCTTGGTTTCGACGAAATGCGCGGCGGCCAGGGCCGCCACGGCGCCGTCGGCGGCTGCGGTGACGATCTGGCGGGCGTACTTCTCCCGCAGGTCGCCCACGGCGAAGATGCCCGGGATGTCGGTTTCGCACTTGGCGTCGGTGACCGCGTACCCCTGGGCGTTGAGCTTGACGCCGGCGGGCACCACGGTGTTGTTGGGCTGAAAACCGATGAAGATGAAGACCCCGTCCACCGGCATGTCCCGGGTTTCGCCGGTCTGGGTGTCCTTGAGGGTGACCCGCTCCACGGCCCCTGATTCGGCGTGGATTTCCACCGGTACGCTGTTCCAGAGGATCTCGATGTTGCGGTCGTTCATGGCGCGCTGCTGAAGGATGCGGCTGGCGCGCAGCTCGTCACGGCGGTGAACGATGTAGACCCGCTTGGCCAGCTTGGCCAGGTAGAGGGCCTCCTCCACGGCGCTGTCGCCGCCGCCCACCACCATCACGGTCTTGCCCCGGAAAAAGAAGCCGTCGCAGACGGCGCAGTAGGACACGCCCTTGCCGTAGAACTCGCTTTCGCCGGGGATGTTGAGCTGGCGGGGGCTGCCGCCGGTGCTCAGGATGACGGCGTAGGCCGCGATGCTTTCGCCGCTGTCCAGGCGCACCGTGTGCACGTCCAGGCCCGGTTCGACGGCCGTCACTTCCTGATTGCGGGTCTCCAGGCCGTAGGATTCGGCGTGGTTGGCCATGTTCATGGCCAGCTCCGCGCCGCCGATGCGCTCAGTGCCGGGCCAGTTTTCCACTTCGTCAGAGAGCATGATCTGCCCGCCGGCCGGCCCTTTTTCCACCAGCACGGTTTTCAACGCGGCCCGCATGGCATAGATGCCGGCGGTAAGTCCCCCCGGGCCGCCGCCCACGATAACCAGGTCGTACACATCGGTTTTGCTCATGACGCTGCATCCTCATCAATGGTTCGATCAATGGCCTGAAAATGATCCCTGCACGCGGTGCTTGCGGCTTTCCCATCCATTCCTTTCAGAGCGCCGTCGCGCGAAAAGGATACATCCGCTACTCTCCTTCCTGGTTGCGGATGGCCCGCCGCAGCTTTTCGCCCAGGGTGCCCATCGGCTTGGGGGTGTCGGCGCTGTAGGTCTGCCAGTTGCCCGTCCCCTCGTCCCCGCTGTCGGGCGCCAGCGTGATCTTGCGCTCCTGGGGATGGATTTCTTCCACCACCACGGCGAGCTTGTCGCCCGGGCGCAGGCCCTCCATGCGGCCGGCGTCGGGGGCCGTCATCATGCGCGACTTGGGCATCAGCCCCGTGATGCCGGGGGCCAGTTGAATGAACCAGCCGAAGCGTTCCTTTTTCTCCAGGGTTCCCTCGACGCGCTGGCCCACGGGAAACGACGCCTCGATATCGGCCCACGGGTCCCCCTGGGCTTCGCGGATGCTCAGCGACATGCGCCGCTTTTCCGAGTCGATGCCCTTGATGCGCACCGCGACGGTGTCGCCGGGGGAAGCCACCTCGGTGGGATCGGTGACCCGGCGCAGGTAGCTCATCTCGCTGATGTGCACCAGGCCCTCGATGCCCGGGGCGATCTCCACGAAGGCGCCGAACTTGGCGCAGCGCGTCACCTTGCCTTCCACCGTGTCGTTGACCTTGAACTTTTCGGTCACCGTGCGCCAGGGATCACCGCCCACCTGCTTCATCGACAGGGAGATGCGTTTCTGCCCCGGTTTCTTGTCCGGCTCGATGGACAAAATCTTCACCATCACCTGCTGGCCCACCGCCACGACGTCCTCGGGGTTCTCCACCCGTGACCAGCTCATCTCGGAGACATGGACCAGGCCGTCGGCGCCGGGGGCCAGTTGGACGAAGGCCCCGAAAGGCGCTACCCGGACCACGGTCCCCTCGCAGACGCTGCCCACCGAAACGGTGGCCAGGAAGGCGTTGCGGGTCTTTTCCTGCTCTTTTTCCAGCAGCCGGCGCCGGGACAGGACGATGTTGCGCCCCCCCTTTTCCACCCGGTTGACCATGAAATGAAAAGTTTGCCCCACGTACTCGGCCGCCTCCTGGGTCGGCGGCAGGTCGATCTGGCTGACCGGGCAAAAGGCCCTGCGGTGCAGCACCTCGATAATAAAACCGCCCTTGCAGGGCTCGGCCACCTTGCCCTCCACCGGGATTTCGTTGGCCAGGGCTTCGTGGAGCATGTTGAGGCCGCCGATGCCGGTGATGGCCTTGGACAGCCGCACCTCGCTCTCGTCCATGGCCACCACGTACAAGGAGACGGTATCGCCCTCCTTGAAAAGGAGTTCGCCGTTTTCATCCAGCAGTTCGGCCTTGTCCACCGTACCGTCGATCTTGGTGCCGGTGTCGACGAATACCGTGTCGGCGCCGATGGCGATGATGCGCCCCTCCACTTGGTCGCCGACCCTCAGGTCGTCGTTGCGCTCGGCGCTGTAGCTTTCCAGCATCGCGGCAAAGTCTTCGTTTTCGGCCTGGTCATCGTGTTCGCTGTCGATCGATGCGTTCATGGATTCCCCTCTTCAGGCGGATGCTTCCGGCGCCGGCTCTTCGCCGCCCGGTGCCGGGTCCGGGTGGAGATGGCGGGCGGTGCGTTCCCTGAGGGCCGCCATCAGCTTGCGCGTGTTTTCACCGGGGCGCCCTGTCCCGATGATGTGGTCGTCGATCTGCACCACCGGCACCAGGCCCTTGTTGGTGCCGGTGATAAATACTTCCGAGGCGCGCAACAGTTCTTTCGCCTGGATATCACGGATCTGCACGGGAAACAAAGGCGCGGCCAGATCAAGAATCACCCGGCGGGTGATACCGGGCAGAATCTCCTGGCCGGGAGTGACCAGGGTTTGGCCGTTGAAGATGAACAGGTTGCTGGTGGTGCCTTCCTGGACCCGGCCGTCGCGGGTGACGTAGAGCGCCTCGATGGCGCCCTGGCGGCGGGCCGCCTCCAGGGCCATGGTGGCGGGAATATAGTTGATGCTCTTGGCGCCGGTGATGGGGCGTTCGGTGACCCGGGTGATGACCTTGACGCCGTCGCGGTACCATCGGGCCGGCAGCTCGGGCAACGGCGATATCAGCACCAGGAGCCGGGGCTTGTTCTCCGGGGTGGTGAAATCGGCGCTGGGGCCGCCGGTGACCACGATGCGGATGTTGGCCTCGGCAAACGCGTTGCGATCCAGGGTCTGGGCGACGATTTCGGCCAATCGTTCCCGGGACCAGGAGAGGTGCAGCCCGATCTGGCGCGCCGAGTTTTCCAGCCGCTCCAGGTGGGCTTCGAGGAAAAAGGGTTTTCCGCCGTAGGTGCGCAGCAGCTCGAAGACGGCGAACCCGCGTAGGATGGCCAAGTCGTTGACCGGCAGGCAGGCGTCTTCGGCCGGAACGAATTCGCCGTTGATGTAATAGGTGGCCAAGGATACCTCGATGGTCGTTGAGATGTGCCCCGGGCCGAATGGGAAGGGGCGGCGCCTCTTATAGTCGTTTGCCGGGCGCGAAACAAGTCAAAACCCGATTGTCCCGGAACCTTAAGGGGCCATCGGCCGGGTGTCAACGGTGGGCCGGGCAGAAAAACCGCAGGGCAACCAGGCTGCCCAGGGGCGGTTCGATGTGCTATAGGGGGCTGAATCGACTCTTTCTGCCGGATCCGCCTGCGCCAGCTTCCGGCGCCCTCGATACAGCTCAGTTTCTTCCTGAGACGAGATGGTTGGGTGAGGTGCTGGAATCCGCCAAGCTGCCAAAGGCACCGGCGGTGGTCACGGCCAACAGGAGGGTAGCAATGGAAAACGATCCATCTGAAGCGGTGAATTTCGAGGCGGTGCGGGAAGCGGCCTGCTGTCTCCGGGGACGGGCCCACGTGACGCCGGTGGTTACGTCGCGCACCCTTGACCGGCAGGTGGGGGCCGCGGTGTATCTGAAATGCGAAAATTTCCAGCGCACCGGCGCCTTCAAGTTCCGCGGGGCCTACAACGCCATTTCGCGCCTGTCGCCGGAAGCGCGCCGCCGCGGTGTGGTCACCTTTTCATCGGGTAACCACGGCCAAGCCGTGGCCTTGGTGGGGCGATTGCTGGGGGTGGCCGTCACCGTGGTAATGCCCGCCGATGCGCCGGCCATCAAGCGGGCCGCCACCGAGGGATACGGCGCCAGGGTGGTGACCTACGATCTGAGAGAGACCACCCGCGAGGCCGTTGCCAGGGACCTGCAGGCCTCCGGCGGACTGACCGTCATCCCCCCTTTCGATCATCCGGACGTCATCGCCGGCCAGGGGACGGCGGCCCTGGAGTTGATGGAGACGGCGGGACCGTTGGACCTGGTGCTGACCCCCTGCGGCGGGGGCGGCCTGCTGTCCGGCACGGCCATCGCCGCCAAGGGCTTGGCCCCCGGCTGCCGGGTGGGGGGGATCGAGCCGGGGTTGGCCGACGACGCCACCCGCTCCTTTCGCACCGGCGTCCTGCAGACCGTCCATAACCCGCCCACCATCGCCGACGGTACCCGCACCACCAGCCTGGGCCAAATCACCTTCCCCCTCGTGCGGCGCTTCGTGGACGACATGCAGACCGTCAGCGAGGCGGCCATCGCCGAGGCAGTCCGCTTCTGTTTCGAGCGCCTCAAGATGGTGGTGGAGCCCTCCGGCGTCCTGGGGCTGGCGGCCCTCCTCTCCGGGG
>DQXI01000195.1 GCA_011042305.1 Desulfobacteraceae bacterium | reverse complement strand
CATTGCGGCACTGCCCCTGGGCCAACGTTGCCGCCCTGTCCGGGCCTTACGGTCGCTTGACGCCGAGTTTTTCGGGCCGCCGGACAAGACTGCCCGGCGGACGCCGGCGCTGCAACCTCCGCCGAGTATTCTGCTCCGTATTCAGCCCTCTGAAACTATCCGGGGCAGCCAGGAGATTGAGTTTAGCCGCCGGCAAGAATTGCGATGCCAAGAGCCGGCAACCCCTATGGGTGAGCAGAAAGGTATTGCCAAGGAAAAGATGCCTTCCGGCGGGTTCCATTCCGTCTTCGCAGCGGTTGACAAATTCTGTAAGCCCTGCTAACAGAAAAAAACATAATTTAGGAAGGATTGACACAACGGCGTGTCGGTCCCCCTGGGAAAGTGCGACAACGACGTCCGCTTTTTTCCCCGTGCGCGGGGAAGGCGGGCGTTTTTTATTTGGCGCCGCGCCTTCAACACCAACTTTTTCTCAAAGGACGGAGCTGACCATGAACCTGCATCGACCCAACGCCAACGAATGTCTCGAAACCAAGAACCGCTCCCGTGACGTGGCGCCCCAGTCAGGCATCTGCAGCCGCTGCATCGACGGATGCAAGGGCAACTGCGACCTGTTCCGGGCCACTTTCCGGGGCCGCGAACTGCTCTATCCCCAGCCCTTCGGCTCCATCACCGCCGGCGCCGACAAGGACTACCCGGTGGACTATTCCCACCTCAACATCATGGGCTACGCCATGGGGGCCAAGGGGATCGAAGCCGACCCGGATCAGGCCACCTTTCCCAACGTCGACACCGAAACGAGTTTCGGCATCAAGGACCCGGTGAAAATGCGGGTGCCGATTTTCACCGGCGCCCTGGGCAGCACGGACATCGCCCGCAAGAACTGGAAGCACTTCGCCGTGGGGGCCGCCATCAGCGGCATTACCCTGGTGTGCGGGGAGAATGTCTGCGGCATCGACCCGGAGCTGGAGTTCAACCGGGACGGCAAGGTGTCCAAGAGCCCGGAGATGGACCGGCGTATCCGCGAATATCGGCGTTTTCATGAGGGCTACGGCGACATCCTGGTACAGATGAACGTGGAGGATACCCGCAACGGGGTGGCCGAGTACGTCATCGACAAGCTCGGCGTGGAGACCATCGAACTCAAGTGGGGCCAGGGGGCCAAGTGTATCGGCGGCGAAATCAAGGTCAACAGCATCGAGCGGGCCATCGAGTTGAAAAAGCGCGGCTATATCGTTACTCCTGACCCCGAAGATCCAGCCCATCAAGCTTCCTTCAAGGCCGGCCCCCTCAAACAGTTCGAGCGCCACTCGCGCCTGGGCTTCATCGACCAGGAAGGTTTTATGAAGGAAGTCGAGCGCCTGCGCCGCCTCGGCGCCAAGCGCGTGACGCTGAAGACCGGGGCCTACCCCATGCGCGAGTTGGCCATGGCGATCCGCTGGTCATCGGATGCCGGCATCGACCTGCTCACCATCGACGGCGCCCCCGGGGGCACCGGGATGAGTCCTTGGCGGATGATGTGCGAGTGGGGAATTCCTTCGATCTACCTGCATTCGATGGCCTATGAACTCTGCGACCGACTGGCCCAGCGGGGCAAGCCGGTGCCGCACATCGCCTTTGCCGGCGGCTTTTCCTCCGAAGACCATGTCTTCAAGGCCTTGGCCCTGGGGGCGCCTTACTGCAAGGCAGTATGCATGGGGCGGGCGCTGATGATTCCGGGCATGGTGGGCAAGAACACCGAAAGGTGGTTGCGGGGCGAAGACGGCGGCCTGCCGGCGACGGTCTCCAGGTTCGGCGCCACCAAGGAAGAGATTTTCATGAGCTACGAGGTGCTCAAGGAGAAATACGGCGCCGAGGTGACGGCCGAGCTACCCCTTGGGGCCATCGGCATCTACAGCGCGGTGGACAAGATCAAGGTCGGCTTGCAGCAGATCATGGCCGGCTCGCGCAACTGGGAAGTCCGGTACATCTCGCGCGACGACATCTTCGCCTTGACCGAAGAGTGCGCCCGGGTCACCGGGATCCCGTATGTAATGGACGCCTATCGCGACCAGGCCCTGGCGATCATCGATGCCTGAGCCCCCGGTGCCAAGCGCCTTGACAGGCACCGCAAGGCGGCTCTATAGCCAAGTCGACAAACATCCAGGGGTCTGGGGCGGCCGACCGGCCGCCCCAGACCCCCCGCCGGGGAGGTCATGGGGGCCAAGCATACCGCCATACCCAAAGAATTTTACGCACACTTTAAAATCTTCCACGAGCTGATGGCCATCAAGGTGCGGGAGATTTTACTGGTCTCCAGCCCCTATGACGCCTTCATCATGGAGGAAGACGGGAGCCTGGCCTCGCGCATCATCAACGAGTACAGCGGGTTGAATCTCAGCCACCCCCCGCGCGTGACCCGGGCCGCCTCGGCGCGCCAGGCCCTGGACCGGCTGGACGACAAGCCTTTCGACCTCGTGATCACCACTCCCCACGTCGAGGAGATGGATGCCTTCCGCCTGGGGCTGGAGATCAAGAAACGCCGGCCCCGGCTGCCGGTGATTCTGCTGGCCCACAGCCTGCGGGGGCTCTACCCGCCGCCGGAGGGCAGCAACTGCGGCGGCATCGACAAGATCTTCGTCTGGTCCGGCAACTCGGACCTGCTCCTGGCGATGGTCAAGAACGTCGAGGACCACCTCAACGTGGGATTCGACACCGACCGGGCCCGGGTAAGGGTATTGATCCTGGTAGAAGATTCTCCAGTCTACTATTCGTCTTTTCTCCCACTCATCTACAAGGAGATCGTGCGCCAGACCCAGACGGTGCTGGGGGTCGGGCTCAACGAGGAGCACCGGCTGCTGCGGATGCGCTCGCGGCCCAAGATCCTGCTGGCCACCGACTACGACGAGGCCCTGGCGCTCTACCACCGCTACCGGCCCTACCTGTTGGGGATCATCTCCGATACCCGCATTCCCTGCAACGGCCGCCTGCGCGAGGATGCCGGGGTGGCGCTACTCTCGCAAATTCGTCGTGACATCCCGGATCTTCCGCTGCTACTGCTCAGTTCGGCCCCGGAAAACCGGCGCCATGCCGACACCATCCCGGCGGTGTTTCTCGACAAGAACTCCCCTGACCTGCTGGGCGAGCTGCACGCCTTTTTTCTCGATCATCTCGGCTTCGGCCCTTTTGTCTTCCGGCGCCCCGACGGGACCAAGATCGCCGAGGCCGGTGACCTGCGCACCTTGCAGGCCATCCTGCCTTCGATTCCCGACGAATCGCTGCTCCACCATGCCCAGCACAACCATTTTTCCAAGTGGATCATGAGCCGCTCGGAAATCGCCCTGGCCTCCAAGTTCCGCGAGGTGCAGGCCGATGATTTCGGCGACGTGGACCAGATGCGCCGGTTCATCATCTCCAGCATCCAGGAGATGCGCAAGTGGCAGCAGAAGGGGGTGGTGGCCCAGTTCAAGGCCCACTCCTTCGACGCCGAGATCATGGACTTCGTCAAGATCGGCCTGGGATCACTGGGCGGCAAGGCCCGGGGGCTGGCCTTCCTGGCGGCTCTTCTGCAACAGGACCCAAGCCTTTACGAAAAGTACCCGGACATTCAGATCAAGATTCCCAAGACGCTGGTGATCAGTACCGACGGGTTCGAGGCCTTCGTTGAGGCCAACAACCTGCGTCGCTTGGCCACCGACGAGGTCTCCGACGAGCGGGTGCGCCAGGCGTTTCTCGAGGCCGCCATGCCCGACTGGCTCGTTGCCGACCTGGAGGTGTTTCTTTCCCAGGTCATCAACCCGTTGTCGGTGCGCTCCTCGAGCCTGCTGGAGGACGCCCAGTTTCAGCCCTACGCCGGTCTCTACCAGACCTACATGATTCCCAACAACCACCCGGACGCGGCCGTGCGTCTGGACCACCTGGTGGCCGCCATCAAGCTCGTCTACGCCTCCACCTACTACGAAGGCCCCAAGGCCTTTGCCCGGTCCACGGCCAACAAGCCCCAGGAGGAAGCCATGGCGGTGATCATCCAGGAGCTGGTGGGCGAGACCTACGGCGATTTTTTCTACCCGGCCATCTCCGGCGTGGCCCAGTCGCACAACTTCTACCCGGTGGGAGCGATGCGGCCCGAGGAGGGGATTGCCCACATCGCCCTGGGATTGGGCAAGACGGTGGTGGAAGGGGAGAAGACGCTGCGCTTTTCACCGGCCCATCCGCGGGTGCTGCCCCAGTTCTCCTCGGTTGACGCCATTTTGCGCAATGCCCAGCGCTACTTCTATGCCCTGCGGGTCAAAAATTACCCGGGCAACCTGAATTTCGAGACCCACAGCAACCTGGAAAAACGCGAGGTAGACGAGGCGGACGGAGAGTTTCCCGTGGCCACCCTCGCCAGCACCTACGTCCACGACGAGCATCGCATCCGGGACACCACCTCGGTGCCCGGTGCCCGGGTGCTCACCTTTGCCTCCATCCTCAAGTACGACGGCTTTCCGCTGCCAGAGCTGCTCACTGATATTCTCGATTTGGCGCGGCGGGGGTTGGGTTGCCCGGTGGAGATCGAGTTCTCCGTCAACCTCAGCCCGGGCAGCGCTGACAAGAGCGCTTTTTACTTCCTGCAGCTTCGTCCCATGGTGGCCGAGGAGGACCGCCTGGAGGTCCGGATCCGCGAGCGGGACGAAGCGGCGGCCTTCTGCCGCTCCGGCCAGGCCCTAGGAAACGGGCGCCGCGCGGACATCGCCGATATCGTTTTCGTCAAGCCGGAAGACTTCGCTCCTGAGCAGACCGTGGCCATGGCCGAGCAGATCGGCCGGCTCAACGCCGGCCTGGTGGCGGCCCGTCGCCCCTACCTGCTTATCGGCCCGGGCCGCTGGGGATCCTCGGACCGCTGGCTGGGAATCCCGGTGCAGTGGAAGGATATTTCCGGCGCTGGGGCCATTGTCGAGCTGCGCAACGCGGCCCTCAACGCCGAGCCCTCCCAGGGATCCCACTTCTTCCAGAACATCACCTCCCAGGGGATCCATTACGTGACGGTGACCGAGGGGTCGGAAGACTTCATCGACTGGCCTTGGCTCGGCTCCCTGGAGACGGTGGCCGAGACCCCGTTCGTGCGCCACGTGCGCCTGGAGCGGCCCATGGTGCTCAAGATCGACGGCCGCGAGTCACGCTGCGTGATGGTCAAGCCGGCTCAGGGGGCGGATGTGGAGGCGGCGGAAGAAGACGATGGCTGCCGGGCGGCAGCCCTGGATGTTTAGGATTTCAGGTTCCAGGTTCGAGATGCCAGATTCGAACCTGGAACCCTTGATTTTGAAAATTGGAACCGGGTCTTCGGGGGCCGTTGGGCCCTTTTTGAAACTGGGACCCGGGACGCGCCGCAGGCGCTTGGTCCCTGGACTTTTAATGCAACGGGCCGTATTACCACTACAAATACAGGAGGTTTGCGATGACCGACATCTTGAAGTTAATCGAGACCAGGGACCCGGGAGAAAAGGAGTTTCACCAGGCGGTCAAGGAGGTGGTGGAATCGGTGAAGCCGGTTCTGGACCGCAACCCGGAATATCGCCAGATGGCGGTGCTCGAGCGCATTACCGAGCCCGAGCGGGTCATTCTTTTCCGGGTGCCGTGGATGGATGACCAGGGCCACGTGCGGGTCAACCGGGGCTTCCGGGTCCAGATGTCCAGCGCCATCGGCCCCTACAAGGGCGGTTTGCGCTTTCACCCGTCGGTAAACCTGAGCATCTTGAAGTTTTTGGCCTTCGAGCAGGTGTTCAAGAACGCCCTGACCACGCTGTCCATGGGCGGCGGCAAGGGGGGATCGGACTTCGATCCCAAGGGCAAGTCGGACAACGAGGTGATGCGTTTTTGCCAGAGCTTCATG
>DQXI01000130.1 GCA_011042305.1 Desulfobacteraceae bacterium | reverse complement strand
GGCGCTAAGCGCCTCGGACAGTTTCGGGCCGGCGGGCAATCCCGCCCGGCGGCCTCCGGAAGAGGTGGTGGGGGAAGCGGCGGCTTGGCAGTGCCGTCTTCTGTTGCCCTTCAGTAGATTGAAACTTTCGGCTGGGGGTGCCAGGGGGTTGAGTTTTGACGTCCGGCGAGCTGTTTGAGGCGCTTAGGGCGCGTTGGCCGCAACCGGACCGGGCTGGCGGAAAGGGGTGACCATGGCGCTTTTGCTCTGCCGCTTGGTCAACGTTGCAGCGCGGTTGCGGCTTACGGACCCTTGGCGCCGAGTTCTTGCCGGCGGCTAAACTCAATCTCCTGGTCACCCCGGATAGTTTCAGAGGGCTGAATACGGAGCAGAATGCATTGCTCGAAGGCCCTGCCGCCGGTGTCCGCCGGGCAGTCTTGACCGGCGGCAGCACTGACAGCCTGGAACCTGGAACACGCCGAAGGCGCTTGAAACCCTGAACCTCACCCCTCGTCCAGGGCATGGGGAATACTCGAATAGTAGCCCAGGTCCTCGCTAAGCAACACCGCCTCGGCCACCTCGCGCATCGACTTGCGGCTGTCCATGCTGCGCTTTTGGAGCCAGCGGTAGGCCTCGCCTCCGCTCATGGAGCGCCGGCGCATCAGGATCTCCTTGGCCCGCTCCACGCGCTTGCGGGTTTCCAGCTCCTCTTGGGCCAGGCGCGCCTTGATTTTGAGTTCGGTGTTGAGGATGGCCGCCGCCGCCTGGTTGGCCACGGTGCGAATCAGGTTGATCTCGCTGTCGGAAAAAGCGTGGGGATGGGCCGTGAAGCAGTTGAGGACGCCGATCACCTTGCCGCCCTGCACCGCCAGCGGCACCCCGAGCATCGACACCAGGCCGAGCTTGCGTGCCATCGCTTTTTCCTTGAAACGCGCTTCGTCCAGCACGTCGGCCACCATCAGCGGCTCGCCCCGGCGGGCCACATATCCCACGACCCCTTCGTCCAGCCCCAGGCTGCGGTCCTGGATATACTCCGGGTCGATGGCCTGGGTGGCCTTCAGCCGCACTACCGGGGGCTTGACGGTCTCGTCCAGCAGCCACAACGAACAGATCTCCACCCCGGTGACTTTGGCCGTCACCATGACGATCAGCTTGAGAATCTCCTCCAGGTACAGGTCGCTGGTCACGGCCCGGCTGATGTCCATCAGGGCCTTGAGGTAAGCATCGTAGTTGGCGGCACCCTCACTGTCCATGGTCGTTTTACACCGCTAAAGCTTGCGCAGGCGGGCGCTGGTGCGCCGTTGGCGTTTTGGCAGGCGCCGGTGCGGCCCTTTCTTGCGGGTGGTGGGCACCCAGCCGCCGGCTTCAGGGCCGGGATCGGCCTCACCGTTCATGGCCAACACCTGTTCAAGCCGGTTCTCGAAAGTCGGTGCATCGATGACCGTCGCCCCGCAAGCAGCGGCGGCATCAGCCACGGCCCGATCGCTGCTCACCACCATGGCCTTCTCCCGGTCGGCGGCCGCCATGCGGCGGATCAAAGCGTCGGCCGACTGCCCGTAATCGGAAAAGCGGATCTCCACCCCGCCCCGCCGGTCCCGCCGCGGCTCAAAGCCGGGGGCCTCGGCGGCGTCAAAAACCACCGTGATGCGGTGGGGTCGCAACTTGCGGTAGGCAGCCAGGGCATCGATGAGCGCCTCGCGTCCCATCTGCAAGTCGCGCCGGTCCAGGGGGGCCCAGCGCGCCGACTGGCGAATCAGGTTATAACCGTCGATGATCAGATGGACCGACACGGATCAATCCCGGAAGCATCAGGAGGGGCGCAACAGACCGAGCAGCCGGTCCAGGTCCTCGTCGCTGTAAAACTCGATCTTGACCCGGCCGCGCCGGCCTCGGCGCTGGATGTCGACCTTGGTACCGAAGTGCCGCGACAGCTCTTCGGCGAGGTGGGTGAAGTAGGCGGCGTCACCGGAGGCCACCGGCTTGGGCGCAGCGGTTTCCTGGTTAAGCCGCCGGATGAGGGCCTCGGTCTGGCGCACCGACAGATGGCGTTTCACCACGGTCTTCCAGGCGGCCAGCTGGCGGGCGCTGTTGGTGGCGCCGAGCAGGGCGCGGGCGTGTCCCATGCTCAATTCGCCGGCGCGGATGGCCTCCTTGATCGGCTCGGGAAGCTGCCGCAGACGCAGCATGTTGGCCACCGTGGGGCGACTTTTCCCCACCCGCAGGGCCGCCTCCTCCTGGGTCAGGCCGAAGGCATCGATCAGGCGCTGGTAGGCATCCGCCTCTTCCATCGGGTTGAGATTTTCCCGCTGGATGTTCTCGACGATGGAAATCTCCAGCACCTCGGCATCCGAAACCTCCCGTACCACCACCGGCACCTGCGTGAGGCCGGCCAGCCGCGCCGCCCGCAGACGGCGTTCGCCGGCCACCAGCTCGAAGTCGGCCCCCTCCCGTCGCACCAGCAGCGGCTGCAGCACCCCCTGGGTCCGGATCGATTCCGCCAGCTCGCTGAGCTCTTTTTCCGAAAAACGGGTCCGCGGCTGAAAGCGGTTGGGCCGGATCCGGTCCACCTCGCAATCAATGTAGGCATCACCGCCGGCCCGCTCGCTCTTGCCGAAATCAGGAATCAGGGCATCCAATCCGCGGCCCAATGCCATTTTACGGCGGGGCTTGGCTTCCGTCATGTCGTTGCCGGCTCCTTCCCGACGGCCTCGGCCACGGCTCGGCGGCGATGGCCGTTTTGCAGAATTTCCCGGGCCAAATCGAGGTAACTTTGGGCGCCGGCGGACTGGGCGTCGTAGGCGATGATCGACTTGCCGAAACTGGGCGCCTCGCCGAGACGCACGTTGCGGGGAACCACCGTCCGGAAAACCAGGTCGGCGAAATACTTGCGCGCCTCCTCGGCCACCTGGGAGGAGAGATTGGTGCGTTTGTCGAACATCGTCAGCAGGATGCCGGCGATCTCCAGGTCCGGATTGAGCCGCTGCCGGATCCGGTTCATGGTCCGCATGAGTTGCCCCAGGCCCTCCAAGGCATAAAATTCACACTGCAGCGGAATGATGAGACCGTCGGCGGCCGTCATGGCGTTGACGGTCAACAGGCTGAGCGAAGGAGGGCAGTCGATGAGAATGAAATCGTAGTCCGCCGACACCTGGCGCAACAGCGACTTGAGCGCCAGCTCACGATCCGGGGCGTCCACCATTTCCACTTCAAAGCCGATCAGTTCAACCCGGGCCGGGATGACCTGCAGAAACGGAACCTGTCCGCCCACCGTCAGCTCGGCAGCGGAGGCAGCCCCGATCAAGCCGTCATAGAGCGTCTTGGCGAGGGTCTGCTTGTCGATGCCAAAGCCGGTGGTGGCGTTGCCCTGGGGATCGCAATCCACCATGAGGGTCCGCCTCTCGGCGACGGCCAGGGCTGCGGCCAAATTGATAGCCGTGGTGGTCTTGCCGACGCCCCCTTTCTGGTTGGCGATGCAGAAGGTGTATGCCATAATGGAATACTTCTAACACAAAACACAGGGTTTGGGAAGCTGCCAGACACGGTCTATTTTTATCCCAAGCCATTGAATTAAATAAGGATGATGAACATGCAAAGCATTTTTCGGCCTGGGACCGGACGCAGTCGGGTCGTAGCCGCGATGCTGATCACTCTCTTTGCCTTGACGATGGTGTGGGCGCCGGCTACCCGGGCCATCACCGTCCAGGAGGAAGACGAGCTGGCGCGAGAGTTCATGAAGGTGGTGCTGCGCCATTACAACATCGTTCGTGATCCCCTGGTCGCCGACTACCTGGACCGCATCGGGCGCAGGCTGCTGAAAACGCTGCCGCCCCAGCCCTTCGAGTACCATTTCTACATGCTCGAAGACCCATCCTACAACGCCTTTGCGACCCCGGCGGGCCACATCTTCATCAACAGCGGCCTGGTGGCGGCCCTCACCACCGAGGACCAGCTGGCCGGGATCATCGGACACGAAATCGCCCACGTGGTTTGCCGCCACATCTCGCAAAAAATCGAGCGCTCCAAGAAGATCAGCGCCGTAACCCTGGCCGGGGCCGTCGCCGGGATCCTGCTGGGCAGCGCCGGCGCCGGAGAGGCCGCCGGCGCGCTGACCATGGGGAGCCTGGCGGCCGGCCAGAGTCTATCCCTAAGCTACAGCCGCGATGACGAGCGTCAAGCCGACCAGTTGGGTCTGAAAAACCTCTCCAAGGCCGGCTACCGCGGCGAAGGGCTGCTGGAGGGCCTGCGCACGATCCGCAGCCGCCAGTGGTACGGCACAGAGCAGATCCCCACCTATCTGTTGACCCATCCGGGGATCGAAGAGCGCATGGCCTACATCGACAACTGGATTCACCACGAACCCCAGCCGCCCCCGAGGCCCGTCGATCCCCAATTTGAACGGTTTCACACCTGGGTCAGCGCCATGTACGTCGACCCAGCCCTGGCCGAGCAGCGCTACGCCAATGCCGTGGCAAAGAATCCCGAAGACCCCATGGCCCATTACGGCTACGCCCTGGCGCTGAACCGTAACGGCAACGCCGGCCAGGCCCTGGCGCATCTGCGCCAGGCGTTGGCCAAGCGCCCCCTGGAGCCCTATTTTCTCAAGGACCTGGGGCGCATCTATTTTGAAACCGGCCGCTACGAAGAAGCCCTGAGGGTGCTGCAAGGGGTGGTCGCTTCCGGCGCCGCACCGCCGGAGGCGCTGTTTTACCTCGGACGCACCCAGTTCGAAATGGGCCGCGAGCAGGAGGCGGTGCGAAACTTCGACGTGGTGGTGGCCCGGCACCCGGATTACGTCGAAGCGCGCTACTTTCTCGGCCAGAGCCTCGGCCGGGTTGGACGACTGCCCGAAGCCCATTACCACATCGGCCTCTACCACTGGGCCCTGCGGGACCAGAAAAACGCGCGCTTCCACCTGGAGCGCGCCCTGGAAGGAATCGACAGCGATATGCGCCGGGAGCAGATCCGCGGTATCCTGAAACAGATCAGCGGCCCCAAACCGGACGGCAAAGAAACGAAAAGCAAGGCCGCGCCACTGCCCGATGGATTCAACTCGGATGCCTGGAAGCGCCGATAGCGTAAATCTCGCTCGTCGCGGATGCCGGCGCAAAAGCCGCTCGCTCAATTCTCTGTATTCGGATGAAGGGCAAATGCATAACCCACTTGATCACTTCTGGCAACTTCGCTTGGAAACCTGCCGACAGGCCCTGGAAGCCAACCGCTTCGAAGCCTTTGTCGTCGAGTCCCCTGATGCGGCGCGGCGCCTCTTTTACGACACCATCCGGCCGCAACTGGAAGTGCGCAGCGCCGCCTGGGGCGACTCCATGACGTTGCTGGCCACCGGCATCCTCGACGACTTGCGCCGGGATGCCGGCGTCTCGTTCATCGATACCTTCGACCCCAGCGTGCCCCGGGAAACGCTGATGGAGCGCCGGCGTGAAGCTTTGTTGGCGGACCTGTTTCTCACCGGCACCAACGCCGTCACGGAAGCCGGTCAGCTTGTCAATCTGGACATGATCGGCAACCGCACCGGAGGTATCACTTTCGGCCCCCGCCACGTTGTGATCGTGGTGGGCCGCAACAAGATCGTGCCGGATTTGGTCCGGGCCATGGAGCGGGTGAAAAACTACGCCGCCCCCCTCAACGCCATCCGCCACGAAGGCTGGCAGACGCCCTGCCGCGAAACCGGCCGCTGCATCGACTGCAACAGCCGCCACCGGATCTGCAACACGTGGACCATCACGGAAAAGTCTTACCCGGCGGGCCGCATCAAGGTGATCCTGGTCAACGCCGACCTAGGGCTGTAATTGTCGAGATTGGTGGCCGCCCCGTTGGTTTTGCTCCCGCCGGGTAAGACTTTTCCGTGATGGTCCACGTGTTGCAGATCCGGTGGCGGCTGTTGCAGTCGATGCAGCGGCCGGTTTCGCGGCAGGGCGTCTGCCAGCCTTCGTGG
>DQXI01000236.1 GCA_011042305.1 Desulfobacteraceae bacterium | reverse complement strand
TGAATTGGGTTGATTTCGCAGGCCTAGAATGCTTTTTAACGGAAGCTGGGGCCGGATGCGGATTGGAAAAAAACGAGGATGTAGTACGGCATGGAAACGGAAACAGTGGACACCATCATCATCGGGGGCGGCCTCAGCGGGATTTATGCCGCCTTTTTGCTGGCGCCGAAAAAGCCGTCGTTGGTTCTGCTCGAAGCCCGGTCCCGTGTGGGCGGGCGGATCCTGTGCCCGGCGTACCAGGGATTCTATGCCGACCTGGGGCCGTCCTGGTACTGGCCCATGCTCAACCCGCGGATCAACGCCCTGATCGACGCCCTGCACCTGAAGGGATACCCCCAGTTTGAAACCGGCCTGGGGCGATTCCAGGCCAGGGACGGCCATGCCGAAACCATCCCCGGCTACCCCATGCAGCCGCCGGCCTGGCGAATTGACGGTGGGATGATCGCGCTGGTCGAGGGGCTTTGCGCCCGGATTCCCGAAGGGGTCATCCGGCTGAATCATCCCGTCTGCGAGATCGAACGGCGCGACGACGGGGTCCGGGTCACCGTGGGGCGGCTCGACCATGAGCCCCGTTGCCGGCTCAAGGCTTCCCAGGTCATTCTCGCCTTGCCGCCCCGGCTGGCGGCCCGATCCATTCTGTTTACCCCGGACCTGCCCTTCAATTTGAGCCAGGCGATGTTGCGAGCGAGCACCTGGATGGCGGGGCACGCCAAGTTCTTCGCCCTGTACGATCTGGCCGACTGGCGCAAGTGCGGCCTTTCCGGCCAGGGGTTCAGCCTGTGCGGCCCCCTGGGGGAGATTCATGACGGATCCGGCGAAACCGACCGGCCCTATGGGCTCACCGGCTTCGTCGGCATTCCGGCACTGCGGCGCAACGGCGAAGACACCATGATTCGCGCCATCCTCGCCCAGCTCTCCCTTCTCTACGGCCCGGCGGCGGGACGGCCGCTGAGCGTTTATTACAAGGATTGGGCCAGGGAAGAATTCACCGCCACGGAGTACGACATGCGCTCGGCCCATAATCATCCCGAATTCCTGCCGCCTTCCGGCAAGATGAGCTTCTGGGACGGCGCCGTCCACTTTGCCGGCACGGAAACCGCGGACCACCTGGGCGGTTACCTCGAAGGGGCGTTGGCCAGCGCGGAACGCGCGGCTTCGGCGGCCATCGGTTGAACCAACGACGGTCTTGGGGGTTTTGGAGCAACCTTGTGGAACCTCTTGCGGCACTTGAAAAATACTTTGGCTACGATGCCTTCCGGGATCATCAGCAGGAGATCATCGAAACCGTGCTGGGGGGATACGATGCCTTCGTGCTGATGCCCACCGGCAGCGGCAAATCGATCTGCTACCAGGTTCCGGCCATCGTGGCCAGCGGGGTCGGTATCGTCATCTCGCCGCTCATCGCGCTGATGGAGGACCAGGTCAAGGGACTCCAGGCCAACGGGGTGCGGGCCGCCTACCTCAATTCCACCCTTTCCCCCAGAGAGGCCGCCCGGGTCCAGCAGCGCGTGGCCCAGGGGGCGGTCGACTTGCTCTACGTGGCCCCGGAAAGGTTGTTGACCCGGGATTTCCAGCAATTCCTGGGCCGGGTGGAGATCGCCCTGTTCGCCATTGACGAGGCCCATTGCGTGTCCCAGTGGGGTCATGATTTTCGGCCCGAGTACCTGCGTATCAACGAGGTGACCCTGCGGTTCGCCCGTGTTCCCCGCCTGGCGCTTACCGCCACGGCCGACGAGATCACGCGCCGGGACATCCTCGAGCGCCTGGCGCTCAAGGACGCCCGGGTCTTCGTTTCCAGCTTCGACCGGCCCAACATCCGCTATCGGCTCCAGGCCAAGCAACGGGACAAGCACCAGTTGCGCCGCTTCATCGAAAGTGAACACCCGCGGGATCCGGGGATCGTCTATGTGCGCACCCGCAAGCGGGCCGAGGCCGTTGCTGATTTTCTCGACCAGGCTGGCATCCCGGCCCTGGCCTACCACGCCGGGCTGCCTTCCGACGTGCGCCTGGCCAACCAGAAACGCTTTCAGCAAAACGAAACCCGGGTCATCGTCGCCACCATCGCCTTCGGCATGGGCATCGACAAGCCGGACGTGCGCTTCGTGGCCCACCTGGACCTGCCGTCGAGCATGGAGGCCTACTACCAGGAAACCGGCCGAGCCGGGCGGGACGGTAAACCGGCGGATGCCTGGATGATCTATTCGCTGGCCGACGGCATCGCCCTGCGGCGCCTCTTCGAGCAGTCGGAAGGCTCGGATGCCTTCAAGCGGGTTCTGCGCAAAAAGCTTGAAGCCCTGCTGGGTTTTTGCGAGTCCATCGCGTGCCGCCGCCAGTTGCTGCTGGGCTATTTCGGCGAAGCCTATCCGGGCCCGTGCGGCAACTGCGACAACTGTCTCGATCCGCCCGGGACCTGGGATGGCACCATCGCGGCCCAGAAAGCCCTGTCCTGCGTCTACCGCACCGGTCAGCGCTTCGGCGCCGGTCACCTGATCAACGTGCTCACGGGCAGGGCCACCGAAGCGGTGAGGCGCTGGAAGCACGACCGCATCAAGACCTTCGGGGTGGGACGCGACCTGTCCAAGACCGCGTGGGAGTCCGTTTACCGGCAATTGCTCTTTCGGGGTTATCTCAGCGAAATTTCGGATGGCCACGGCGGGTTCCGTCTTTCGCAGGAGGGCATGACATTTCTCAAAAACAGAGATACCATCGAATTCAGATCTGATCCCGCGGGGCAGGAAAAGGGGAGGGCGGTGACCGCCCGCCGGAGCCGCCAGGTCCAGGACGATCCCCTGGCGGACGCTGATCTTCTGGCGGCGCTGAAACGCTACCGGACGAAGGTGGCCAGTGAAAACGGCGTGCCGCCGTACGTGATCTTCCACGACCGGACCCTGATCGAGATTTCGGCGCTGAAACCGAGAACCTTGGCCGAGCTGGACGGCATCCACGGCATCGGAGAAGCGAAACGCAGCCGGTACGGGAAAGACATCGTTGCCATCGTCTTGGAACCGCAGGCCGGGGCGGATGCAGGATGAATTCTCGCCCGAGGAGCAGGCGGCGCGCAAGCGAGCTGTTTTCGAAGCGATTTCGCCGTGGCGCAGGCGCCGGATGGTCCAACACGCGGTGACGGCGCCCAGGCTGACCGGCCCGCCGAAATGTCGAAATAAAGGAGGGTGCGCCATGGAACACGGTAACGCGTCAAAACAAACACCGACGGTGAAAGTTCTGGCAAAGGCTCCCACGCACATCCCGGGGCTGGATGACATCCTGGAGGGCGGGCTGCCCCGGGGCCGAACCACTGTTGTCAACGGCGGGGCCGGGTCCGGCAAGACTTTATTGGGATTGGAGTTTCTCTACCGGGGCGCCCTGGCCGGCGAGCCGGGGATGTTCGTCGGCTTTGAGGAGCCGGTCGCACAACTCCTGGAAAACGCCGCCACCCTGGGTTGGGATCTGCCCGCCCTGGAGCGGGAAAACCGGTTGTTCCTGCTCGAAGGGCGCATCAAGCCGGACACGCTGATGAGCGGCGATTTCAGTCTCAAGGGGCTCCTGGCGGCCGCTGCTGGTAAGAGTAGGGAGTTGGGCGCCAAACGCATTGTGATCGACGCCCTGGAGGTCGTCCTGCGCCTGTTCGACACGCCCCAGCAAGTGCGAAACGAAATGCACGTTTTAAACGACTGGCTGCAAACCTCCGGCTTGTCGGCCGTCCTGACGGTTCGCCCTCCCAGCCGGGGGGGCGCCTCGGTCTATGAAGACTTTTTCGATTCCATGGGCGATTGCGTCATTCGGATGGATGCTCGGGTTCTCGATCAGGTCACCACCCGAAGGCTGCGGGTGGTCAAGTACCGGGGTTCCACCACCGGCCGCAACGAGTACCCTTATGTGATCACCCCAAGGGGCATGCATATCGCGCCGATTTCCACGGTAGGACTGCGCCACAAGCCGCTCGGCGAAAAGATTTCCACCGGCGTATCACGGCTGGACGAAATCCTGGACGGCGGCTATCGCCGGGCAAGCTGTATTTTGGTTGCCGGCCTGCCGGGAGTGGGCAAGACCATCCTGGCCAGCTTGTTCGTCGACTGCATGTGCCGGCAGGGGGAAACGGTTCTGTACATCGGCTTCGAAGAGTCCGAAGCGGCGATGGTTGGTAACGTTTTGAGTGCCGGTGTGGGTCTGGAACCGCACATCGCCTCGGGCCGGCTTGCTTTCCTGACCAACTTCCCCGAGGCCATGGGCTCCGAGGAGCACTATTTCAATGTCATGGCCCGCATCGAGGCGATTTCTCCCCGGCATGTGGTGGTGGACGCCATTTCGGCCTGCGCGCGCATGGGGGGGCAACACGCCGCCTTCGATTACCTGATGCGCCTGCTCAACGCCTGCAAGGAACGGGGTATAACCGTGCTTTTCCTCAATCAGCTTTCAGGGAGCGCGGACTTCATGGAAATTTCCGGGAACGATATCTCTTCCCTGGTCGATACGGTGATCTTTCTCAGGTATCAGCAGATTGCCGAGGAGTCCAACCGTTTGCTGCAGGTGCTCAAGACGCGCGGTTCCCGGCATTGCAACCAGACCTACGAATATGTGATCTGCGATGACGGCGTCCGGATTTTGGATGTGTACGCGGGCAAAGGGGAAATGTTGACCGGCTCGGCCCGGCGGCAGCAGGAGGAGCTCGACACGCTTGAAGCCCAACGGATGGCGTTCGAGATCGAGACCAGGGAGTTGGACCTCAAACGCCTCCGGCTTGAACAGGAACAGACCGCCAAGAGCAAGAAGAACCACAACGGAAGTACGCAGCGCCCTCAACCCGGACCGGGCAGCCCTCCGAGGATACTACCCAAGGGGAGGAGGTCTGAACCATGAACGCCAAAACAGGCAAACCGGAAAAAGAAGCCCCCGCTAGAGAAACACCGTTTTACAGGTTGCGTCTCTTCGTGGCCGGTGATGAGCCCAATTCGGTCCAGGCCCGGGCGACCCTCTCCCGCTTGTGCGATGAGCACTTGAAGGATTGCTGTGAGATACAGCTCGTGGATGTCTTTGAAGACTACCAGGCCGCTATCGACCACCGGGTGATGGTAGTCCCCGCCCTGATTGTGGAGGCGCCTCCTCCCGCAAAGACCATCGTGGGCTCCTTGAGCGATGAAGGCCGGCTGCTGGCTGCCCTGGGCATCACGGAAAAGGGGGAACGGTCATGAGCGACGACAAGATCTCCTACGAAGATCTGCGCGAAAAGCTCGCCCGGGCCGAGGCCACCTTGGACGCTCTGCGCCGTGGTAAAGTGGACATTGTGATTGGAACGGCTGAGCCAATGGTCGTGCGATTCAAGTCCCTGGTTGAAGAGAAAGAGCGACTTGCCAGGGAGTGGCAGACCACTTACAACGCCATAAACAGTGCGATATGGATTCTCGACCATGAACAGCGGATTTTGCGATCCAACAAGGCGGCCGAGCGGATATTTCAGCACCCCCCTAAAGACTTCATCGGCAAACACTGCTGGGAGATCGTGCACGGCACCCGGGAAGCAATCCCGGGATGCCCCTTACTGCGATCTAAGCAAAGCCTGCGCCGTGAGAGCATGGAACTGCCGCTTGGAAAGAGGTGGGTTAAAATCTCGGCAGACCCCATTTTGGACGAGAAAGGCCGATATGCCGGCGCGGTCCATATTGTCAGTGATATCACTGAACGCAAGCTGGCCGAGGAGGCCCTGCGGGAATCAGAGCGGAAATTGCGGATCTATAACAAGATCTCCAATATTTTCCTTTTGGCCTCCCACGAGGACATGTACAGCGAGGTCCTTGCGGTGATCCGTGAGGTCACAAAAAGCAGGCTTGGCATCTTTGGATATATTGATGAAACCGAAAACTGGGTGTGCTCGTCTCTCACCAGGGACGTGTGGGGCCAATGTCAAGTTCCAGATAAACACATTATTTTCCCGAAAGAAAAATGGGCTG
>DQXI01000202.1 GCA_011042305.1 Desulfobacteraceae bacterium | reverse complement strand
GGCCGTGGTAAATCTCATTGTCAACCTCCCACCTTTTGGGTTGCTGTTGCGCGGTATGTGATGGCCTCGATAACCTCGCTATACCAAACAGTTAGCCCATTAGGTGGGATTTTTTTGCGCTTAAATCGCTCAGTTTAGGTTCAAAAAGTTTCGGCCATTGCGGGGCGGATGTCAAGGCGACGGGTGATCCTGATGAAGCTCGCCAGCGTGGACCGCCGGTCGGGTTTTCCCTGTCGGACAAGTCGGACCGGTCCGGCCCTGTCCGGCCGAACCGAGGGCGCCAAGGGTGAACGGCGGCCGTCACGGCCCACGGCGGATTCGGGGGTGTTGAAAGCCGATACTGACTTCAGCCCACCCCGCTTTCCCGCGCTGTCGGAGCGAGCCGCCTACCGGTTTTTTTCGATCTTGGGATTGAGTTCTTCGCGCAGCCAGTCGGCGAAGAGGTTGATGCCCACCACCAGCAACACCAGGGCCGTGCCGGGAAAGACGATCATCCACCACATGCCGGCGTAGATGTAGTTCTTGCCGATGGAAATCATCATTCCCAGGCTCGGTTCAGTCAGCGGGACGCCGACCCCCAGGAAGCTCAAGGTGGCTTCGAGCATGATCACCACAGCCAAGTCCACCGCCACCACCACGAAGATGGGCGTCAGGGCATTGGGCAGGATGTGGCGGAACATGATGCGCAGGTCGCCGGCGCCGGCGGCCCGAGCGGCCAGGATATAGGCTTCCTCCTTGACCTCCAGGACGCTGCCGCGCATGGTGCGCGCGTAGCGCACCCAGTCGGCGATGCAGATGGCTACGATTACCACGCCGATCCCGCCGTGTTTGAAAATGCCTAGCAGCAAAAAGGCCAACAGGGTGGTGGAGAAGGAGAAGACCGTGTCGGCCAGGCGCATGGTGGCCACATCCAGCCAGCGGCCGTAGTAGCCGGCCAGAAGTCCAATGACCACGCCCAGGGTGCCGGAAATCAGGACCACGGAAAACCCCACGATCAGCGAAGTGCGGCACCCGTAGATGATGGTGCTGAGGATGTCGCGGCCCTGGTCGTCGGTGCCGAGAATAAATGGATGAAGGCCGCCCTCCATCCAGACGGGCGGCTTGAGAAAATGCTCCAGGCTCAACGTGTTCAGGTCGTAGGGGTTCTGGGGCGTGATCCAGGGGGCGATCAGGGCGGCGACGACGAACAGCAGCAGGAGAAAGCTGCCGGCCAGGGCCGATGGGTCGTGGAGGTAGTTCCACAACAGGCGCGATTTGATGCGTCTTTCAGTCATAGCGGATTTTGGGGTTGAGCAGGGCGTAAAGGATGTCCACCACCATGTTCAAGGTGATGATGATAACCGCCGCCAGCATGATGTAGGTGACAATCACCGGTTGGTCGTTTTCGTAGATCGAGGTGAGCAGCAAGTTGCCCATCCCCGGCCATTGGTAGATGGTTTCGGTGACGATGGAAAAGGCGAGCAGTTCGCCGAACTGCAAACCGGTGATGGTTACCACCGGGATCATCACGTTGCGCAAAGCGTGTTTGAGTACCACCACGCGGGGCGGCAGCCCCTTGGCCCAGGCGGTCTTGATATACTCCTGGGTCAGCACCTCGCGCATGCCGGCGCGCGTCAGGCGCAGCAGCACCGCCAGTTGGTAGCTGGCCAACGTCAAGGCGGGAAGGATCAGGTGTTTCAGGCCGTCGATGGTCAGCATGCCGGTGCGCCAGAATCCCAACTGGACCGTTTCGCCTCGGCCGAAGGAGGGGAGCAGGGGCCAGAAGACCGAAAAAATCATGATCAGCAAGATGCCGGTGAGAAAGGTGGGCATGGAAATCCCGCCGAGGCTCAGGGCCATGATGAACCGGTTGCGCAGGGCATAGGGCTTGAGCGAAACTAAAACGCCCAGGCCCAGACCAACGCCGAAGGCGATGCACGCGGCGCAGACCGCCAGCTCGAAGGTGGCGGGAAAGCGTTCCAGGATCAGGCCCAGAGCCGGCACGCGGCTCACGTAAGATTTGCCGAAGTTGCCTTGGACGGCATTCCAGATAAACAGCACGTAGCGCTCGTGGATCGGCTTGTCCAGGCCGAAGGCCTGGCGCACCTCCTCCTGCTCCTGGAAGGTGGCGTAGCGGCCGGCCATGGTGATCACAGGATCGCCCATGAACTGGAAGATGAAAAAACAGATCATCGAAACGGCCAGCAGCACCGCGATGCCCTGCAAGAACCGTCGGGTGATATACGTCAGCATTGTTTCCCGCCGATAATGGGAAAATGCCGGGAGGCGGCACCGGGACCGGCCCCCCGGCCGGTTGTATCAGGCTACTTGAAGCTCAGCTCCTTGTAGATCATCCAGCGGTCGGGACGCGGCTGGAAGTTCAGCTTGCCGTCCTTGCGCACGGCGTACACATCCATCTGGTAGTGCAGCGGGATCCAGACGATCTTGTCCACCATGGCCATACGGTTGAGCTCCTGCAGCGCTTTTGCGCGCTCGTTGTAGTCGAGCATCACGTTGGCGGACTCGATGAGGGCATCAATCTCCGGGTCGCTGTAGTTGGCGCCGTTGAGCTCGCCGAAGCCGCGCTCCCTGTCGCGGGTGTGAGCCAGCTTGGCGTAGGTGCGGCCCATGTCGAAGGTGCCGTCGAACCAGCCGATGAGATAAAACTCCAATTTGCCCTCATTGACCTCGGGGAAGAAGATCGACTTGGGTTTGACGTCCAGGGTAACCTGGATGCCGACCTTGGCCAGGTACTTGGCTACGGCCTCGGCGATCTTGGCATCCTGGATGTAACGGTCGTTGGGGCCGGCCAAGGTGATGGCGAACCCGTTTTCGTAGCCGGCCGCCTTGAGCAGCTCCTTGGCCTTTTGCGGGTCGTATGGCAGGCGCTTGAGGTCTGGGTTGTGGCCGATGGTGGGCGGATCGGGGATCTGAGCCGCCGGGGAGGCCAGGCCGCGCATCACCTTGGCGATGATCTCATCCTCGTCGATGGCCATGTAGATGGCTTGGCGCACGCGGATGTCGGCCATGGGCGTGCCCGGGGCATTGCCCAGCGCCAGGAAAATCGACCGGCGCGCCGGCTTGCTGACGATCTCAAGCTGGGGATTCTTGCTGATTTGGTCGTGGAGTTCCACCGGAACGCCGGTGAGCATGGCCACCTGGCCGGAGACCAGTGCGGCAAAGCGCGTGGAAGACTCGCTGATAGGGCGAATTTCCACGTTCTTGATGGGCGGCGCCCCTTCCCAGTAGTCCTCGTTGGCCTCCATCTTCACGTAGGAGCCCTTGACCCACTCGACGAGCTTGTAGGCCCCGGTGCCGATGGGCCGCACCATCACATCGCCCGGGTCGCGGGTGGTGGTGTCCTCCTTGTCCATGATGAAGATCTGGTGCAGGTTGTTGACAAACCAGGGCACCGGCTTTTTGGTCTTGATGGTAATGGTGTAGTCGTCGTGAATGGTGATGCTGTCGATGGACTTGCCGGTGTTGACCATTTCCGAGACGTTGGGGTCGGAAAGGCGCTCGAAGGTGAACTTGACATCCTCGGCGGTGAAGGGGTTGCCGTTGTGGAACTTGACCCCCTTGCGCAGCCAGAATTTCCAGTTCAGTTCATCGACGCGCTCCCACTTGACCGCCAGGGCCGGAGAAAGAACGCCTTCGGGGCCCTTGCGTTCCAGCAGGCCGTCGAAGAAGTTGGCAAAATACTGCAAGCCGGCGTCCGAGTCGTCGCCGTGGGGGTTCATCATCCGTGGGGCCTCGTCCTGGGCCACCACCAGCGTTTTCTGCGCCCAGGCGCTGCCTGCCCAGAGCAGGACGGCCACTGCCAAAACAACGGTGAGTGTTTTTTTCATCTCGCCTCCTTGAAGTTGGGTGATGCGGTTTAAATTCCGGCGCTGACGTTGGCCGGAGAGCCATGGAGAAAACACGCCACGGCGTGGCCCTCGCCAACCTCCTTGAGCGTTGGCGTTTCCACGCTGCACCGTGGCATGCGGTGCCGGCAGCGCGGGTGAAAAGCGCATCCGCCAGGCGGCTGGATCGGGCTGGGCACATCGCCGCTGAGCAGGATGCGTTGTTTTTGATTGCGGGGATCGGCCACCGGCACCGCCGAGAGCAGCGCCTGGGTGTAAGGATGCCTGGGGTTGCCGTAGATGTCCGCGTAGCTGGCCGTTTCTACGATTTTACCCAGGTACATCACCGCGATGCGATCGCAGATATGCTCCACCACCGCCAGGTCGTGGGCGATGATGATGTACGAGAGACCGAATTCGGCTTGCAAGTCGATGAGCAGGTTGATGATTTGGGCCTGGATGGAGACGTCCAGGGCCGAGACCGGTTCGTCTCCGATGATCATGTCCGGGTTGAGGGCCAGGGCCCGGGCAATGCCGATGCGCTGGCGCTGGCCGCCGGAGAATTCATGGGGGTAGCGGCGGCCCTGCTCGGGGGTCAGGCCGACCTTTTCCAGCAGGAAGGCGACCCGTTCCCGTTGCTGGGCCGGGGTGTAGACCCGATGGATCACCAAGGGCTCGGCCACGATCTGGTTGACCGTCATCCGCGGATCCAGCGATGAGTAGGGGTCCTGGAAGATGAACTGGATGTCGCGCTTGAGCAGGCGCAGGGAAGCGGCATCCAGGGCGGTGACATCCCGGCCGGCAAAGTGGATCCGCCCGGCGGTGGGCTCGATGAGGCGCAGGACCGCCAGGCCGGTGGTGGTCTTGCCGCATCCGCTCTCGCCCACCAGGCCTAGGGTTTCCCCCTTTCCCAGGGTGAAGGAGACGCCGTCCACGGCATAGACATGGCCCACGGTGCGTTTGAGCAGGCCCCGGGTAATGGGAAAGTGGACTTTTAGGTCTTCGACGGTCAGCAAAGGGTCCATTGGCGCTCGATCGCTTCCAAATAAAAGCAGGGGGTCAAACATGCAGCCAGCAACGCACGCCGTGCCCGGCGCCGGTGTCCACCAGATCGGGCAGGTGTGCCAGGCATTTTTCCATCCGCTCGGGGCAGCGCGGGAAGAACCGGCAGCCCCGGGGCAGATCGTAGAGACTGGGTACCATCCCCTCGATTTCGCGCAGCCGGCGGCGGCCGCGGCGGGCCCGTTCGCCCAGCCGGGGAACGGACTGGAGCAGGCCGCGGGTGTACGGGTGCTTGGGATCGTCGAAAAGGGCCTCCGTGGAGGCGGTTTCCACCACCTTGCCGGCGTACATCACCACCACCCGTTGGGCCATTTCGGCGATGACCCCCAGGTCGTGGGTGATCATCATGACGGCGGTCTGGTAGTCGGCCCTGAGCTGCAGCATCAGGTCGAGAATCTGGGCCTGGATGGTGACATCCAGGGCCGTGGTCGGCTCGTCGGCAATGAGGATTTCCGGGTTGCAGGCCAAGGCCATGGCGATCATGGCACGCTGGCGCATGCCGCCGGAGAGCTGGTGCGGGTAGGCCTGCACCCGTTTTTCAGGTGCCGGGATCTGCACCTTGCGCAGCATCTCCACCGCCCGCGCGAGGCTGTCGCGGCGCGAGAGGCGAAGATGCTGCATGAACATCTCGGCGATCTGCTCGCCCACGGTGTAGACCGGGTTCAGGGAAGTCATCGGCTCCTGGAAAATCATGGCGATGCGCCGGCCCCGAATGGTGCGCATCTGCTCCGGGGTCAGGTTGACCAGGTCCCGGCCGTCGAAACGGATCTGTCCCTGAACGATCCGGCCGGGCGGATCGGGGATCAGGCGCATCACCGACTGGGCGGTGACGCTCTTGCCGCAGCCCGACTCGCCCACCACCCCCAGGATTTCTCCCTTGGCCAGGTCGAGCGAGACGTCGTCCACGGCCCTGGCCACGCCTTCGAAGGTGAAGAAGTACGTTTTCAGGGACTCGATTTGAAGAAGGGGAGCGGCGGCGTTCATTGGCCTCGTTGCCGGGCGGCTTCGGTGAGAAAGGCCGCCAGGGCGTCGTGCACCTGCCGGATGCTTTCAATGACCACGTGCT
>DQXI01000215.1 GCA_011042305.1 Desulfobacteraceae bacterium | reverse complement strand
CGCCGGTGCCCGAGCAGTGGCCCCAGGGCCCGGCCTACGACAGGGGGACAGCGCCCGGGGAAACGCAGGCGGCCGCCGATCTGCCCTGGCGCCGATTTTTCACCGACCCTCGTCTCCAGGCCGTCATCGCCGCCGCTCTGGAGAACAACCGCGACCTGCGCCTGGCGGCACTGAACGTCGAGCGGGCCAGGGCCTACTACCGCATCCAGCGCGCCGACCTGCTGCCCAAGGTAAACGCCAGCGGCAGCGGCTACCAGGAACACCTGCCCGCCGATCTGGCGAGCAAGGGGCAGTCGATGACCGTGGAACAGTACGGCGTCAACCTGGGCCTCAACGTCTGGGAGATCGACTTCTTCGGCCGGATCCGAAGCCTCGAGCAGGCGGCCTTGGAAGAATACCTGGCCACCGAAGAAGCCGCGCGGGCGGCCCGCATCTTGCTCATTGCCGAAACGGCCAACGGCTGGCTGACCCTGGCCGCCGACCGCGAAAAACTGCAGCTGGCCCAATCGACCCTCGAAACCCAGCAGGCGGCCTACCAGTTGATCCGACGGCGCTACGACGTCGGCCTGGCCCAGGAGCTGGATCTGCGCCGCGCCCAAACCCAGGTGGATGCCGCCCGGGTGGACCTGGCCCGCCTCACCCAGGTGGTGGCCCAGGATCAAAATGCCCTGGCCCTGCTGGTGGGCGCACCGGTGGCGCCCCGTTTGTGGGCCGATCAAATCAGCCAGGTCGAGCAACCCGTGGACCTGGCCGTGGAAACCTCCTCGGAGGTGCTGCTGCGCCGGCCGGACGTGCTGGCCGCCGAACGCCGCCTCAAGGCGGCCAATGCCAACATCGGGGCCGCCCGGGCGGCCCTGTTTCCCCGCATCTCGCTCACCACGGGCTTCGGCACCGCCAGCGCTGAACTGTCCGACCTCTTTGCCGCCGGCCAGGACACCTGGAACTTCGCCCCGCGCATCGTGATGCCGATCTTCGACCCGCGCACCTGGGCCGCCCTCGATATCACCAAGGTGGAGCGCGAAATCATCCTGACCCAATACGAAAAAGCCATCCAGACCGCTTTTCGTGAAGTCGCCGATGCCCTGGCCCGGCAGGACACCGTGGGCCGTCAATTGGAAGCCCAGCGGTCCCTGGTGGAGGCTTCCAGCGAAGCCCACCGCCTCTCGGAAGCCCGCTATACCAAAGGCATCAACAGCTACCTCAGCGTCCTGGAGGCCCAGCGGTCCCTCTACGCTGCCCGGCAAGGGCTGATCACCGTCCGCCTGGCGGATCTGGCTGCCCGGGTTAACCTTTACGCAGCCCTCGGAGGTGGCGCATCATGAAATGGCCCTCCCTATGGCAGAAATAAAAAAAGCAGGCGCTTCGCTGTCTCACGCGGGCAAACCAAATTCCGGCTTAACGGCAATGAAGTTGGCAGCGGATCGATAACCGCGAACGCGTGATTCAGCCGCCTGAATGTCTGCCCGGTGTAGCCTTCGGCCTCGCCGGGCGCCAGGGCCGCCCCTGGAAATCCCCTGGTTTTTCTTCCTCCAAGACCGACCGGAAAATCACCGTGGCGCCATCGGACCGGGTTTATCTCCGGCTCACCTGCTGCTCCTGAGACGCTCGTGCTCCTTTTGTCTCGCCCTTGTGGTACAGCCCGTCGGCAACGGCTTGGATGAATTCCCGCCGCGCCAGCCGGGACAGCCATTCGGCCGGAATGCCGGCGGCGCCGTAAAGCGCCCCGGCAATCTGCCCGTAGACGGCTCCGGTGGTGTCGGCATCCTCGCCGAGATTGCCGGCCTTCAGGGCGCCCTCCCGGAAATCGTCGCTGCGGTAAAAGGCCCACATGGCCGCTTCCAGCGACTTGGCCACGTAGCCAGCGCCCTGGATCTGGGGAGGCTGCCGGCGCCGGTAGGATCCGGCGGCGATCTCGTCGATCTCCGGGCACAGCGGCCGGCGGTCCCAGTAGCCGGGCACCAGGCAAAAGCGGGGCGCCAGCAGCTCCTGCTTGTAGGCGCCGGCGAGGGCACCGACGATGATCGCCGCCAGGAAACGGCAGGCATCGACACACACGGTCAGGCCATGGGTGGTCCGGGAGCTTTTCCCGGACATCTCGATGGCGGCTTGCGGATCATTGGCGTAGAACATCGGCACCGGTGCCAGGCGCATGATCGAACCGTTGCCGGCATCGAAAGGCTCGCTGCCGCCGGCGTAGGGCTGGCCCTCGGCCTCGAAGCGCCCCAGGGCGCTGCGGGTGGTCCTGCCGATGTCGAAGCAGATGCCGGTGCTCGACAGGTACCCCTCACGCCACCAGCGAAGATAGCGGCTCATCTGGTCGGCCGGGTCAAAACCCCGGCAAACGATGAGGCTTTCCGCCAGGCACAGGGCCATGGAGGTATCACCGGTCCAATAGCCCACCTCGAGCCCGAACGGTCCGCCGCCGACCATGTCCTCGATGGGCGCGAAGGTCCCAGGCCGCTTGAGCTTCAGGGTGGCGCCCAAGGCGTCGCCAGTGGCCAAACCGAGCAGGCAGCCGCGGAAACGGTCCAGGTCGGGAGTCGTCTTCATCGGAAACATCCTTTGTCGTCTGAGTTAACAACGGGAGTCCAAGCAGGCCCCCGGCTTCCGCCAAGGGTCACGCCCGGGGCGCAGCTTTTTCCCAGTTTAGCAAAAAAGCGGGCCAAGGTGTTAGCGGCTTGCCGCCAATTTGACACCGGGGGCCGACTCTAGTAGATCTGCCGCACGCTTGTCCGTCCAAACTTGCCGCAAGGATCGACACCTTGAAGATCATCATCATCGGCGCAGGAGAAGTCGGCTTTCACATCGCCAGCCACCTGGCGGCCGAAAACAAGGACGTGGTGGTCATCGACAAGAACCCGGAGGCCACCCGGCGCGTCGCCGACAATATCGACGTCCAGGTGCTGGTGGGCTCTGGCTCCAGCCCGGTGACCCTGGAAGAGGCGGGAATCCACAGCGCCGAAATCGTCCTGGCGGTCACCGACAGCGACGAAGTCAACCTCGTTTCCTGCCTGGTGGCCGATATCGTCTCTCCGGGCACCAAGAAACTGGCCCGCATCCGCGACGAACACTTCGACGCCTACATCGAGCCGCTGCGCCAGAACGCCCCCCACATCGACACGGTCATCAACCCGGAAGTCGAGGTGGTCAAAACCATCGAGCGCATGATGACGGTGCCCGGCGCAGTGGACGTGGGCGAATTCGCCGAAGGACGGGTCAAGTTCGTCGGCGTGCGCCTGGAGGAAAACTGCCCGCTGGCCGGCAAGCGCATGATGGACCTGCCGGCCGTGCTCGATGGCCGCCGCCTGCTCATCGCGGCCATGTTGCGCCAGGAGGAGCTGATCATTCCCCGCGGCGCGGACCGGCTCATGGCCGGCGACCTGGTCTATTTCATCAGCGAAGAGCACGCCCTGGGCGAAACCATGGCGATCTTCGGCAAACGCTCCGAACCGGTGCGCCGGGTGATGATCGTCGGCGGAGGCCGCATCGGGTTTCGCCTGGCCCATCGCCTGGAGGCCCTGGGCTTCCAGGCCAAGATCGTCGAGCGCCGGCCGGAGCGATGTCAAATGCTCGCCGAATGCCTCAACAAGACGGTGGTGCTCCACGGCGACGGCAGCGACCAGGACCTGCTCACCGAGGAGAACATCCAGGAAGTCGACCTGATGGTCACCTTGACCAGCGACGAGGAAACCAACATCCTTTCCTCTCTGCTCGCCAAGCGGCTCGGGGCGCGTAAGACCATCACCAAGATCAACAAGTTCAGCTACCTGCCGCTGATGTCGGCCATCGGCCTGGATCACGTGGTCAGCCCGCGCCTGTCGGCCATCAACTCGATCCTGCAGCACATCCGCCGCGGCAAGATCCTCTCGGCCATCTCCCTCAAGGGCGAGCAGGCCGAAGCCATGGAGGCCGTGGCCCTGGAGACCTCGGAAATCGTCGGCAAGCCGCTGCGCCGGATCGATTTTCCCAAGGGCAGCCTGGTCACCGCCATCATCCGCGGTCAGGAGGTGATCATCCCCACCGGCGACAGTGTCATCGCCCCGGACGATCGTATCATCATCTTCGCCCGGCGCCAGGCCATCGCCCGCGTTGAAAAAATCCTGGCCGTCAAGCTGGAGTACTTCTAAGTGCGCTGGCGACCGATCTTCAACATCCTCGGCCTCCTGCTCTTCTTTCTCGGCCTGAGCATGATCCTGCCGCTGGCCGTGGCCCTCTGGTACCGCGACGGCAGCGCCACGGCGATCCTCAACGCCATGGTGGCCACCACGGCGGCTGGCCTGGGGATTCACCTCGGCGTGCGCGGCCACCACATGGAGACCATCCACCACCGCGAGGGAATGGCCATCGTCGCCTTGGGTTGGACCCTGGTGGGGCTCTTCGGCGCCCTGCCGTTTTTCTTCGACCAAGGGTTTCACTCGTTCACCGACGCCTTCTTCGAATCCGTTTCCGGGTTCACCACCACCGGCTCCTCGATCCTCAACGACATCGAGTCCGTGCCCAGGGGGCTGCTCTTCTGGCGCAGCTTCATCCAGTGGCTCGGCGGCATGGGGATCATCGTCCTCTCGGTGGCCATTCTCCCGTTTCTCGGCGTCGGCGGCATGCAGCTCTACAAGGCCGAAGTGCCCAGCCCGGTGCCCGACAAGCTCAAGCCGCGCATCCGTGACACGGCCATGATCATGTGGAAGGTCTACGGCCTCATCAGCGCCGCCGAAGTCGTCTTTCTGCTCTTAGGCGGCATGAGCCTTTACGACGCCCTGTGCCACACCTTCACCACCATGCCCACCGGCGGTTTCTCCACCCGCAACGCCTCGGTAGCCGCCTACGGCAGCGCATACATCGATGGGATCATCACCTTTTTCATGCTGCTGGCCGGCGTCAACTTCTCGCTGCACTACCAGTTCCTCCGCGGCAGGCCCCTGGCCTTCTGGCGCGATCCGGAGTGCCGCTTCTTCCTGGCCGCCGTCACCCTGCTGACCCTGGCGGTCACCTGGGACATCTGGCGCACCGTCTACGCGGGGCTAGGGGAAGCGCTGCGCTACGGGCTCTTCCAGGTGGTATCGATTCTCACCACCACCGGCTACGTCACGGCCGACTACGAGCAGTGGCCCGCCATGAGCCAGCTCATCCTGCTGGTGTGCATGTTCGTGGGCGCCAGCGCCGGTTCCACCGGCGGCGGCATGAAGTGCCTGCGCATCATGCTCTACTTCAAGTACTGCTACCGGGAGCTGTTCTCCCTGGTGCATCCCCACGCCGTGACCCATGTCAAGATCGCCGGCAAGCGCGTGCCCGACAAAGTCATGCGGGCCGTGATGGGGTTCCTGGCGCTCTACCTGGGCATCTTCGTGGTGGCCAGCATCCTGCTGGCCGGCCTGGGGGTGGACTTCACCACCAGCTTCGCCGCGGTGGCCGCCACCCTGGGCAACATCGGCCCCGGTTTCGGCACCATCGGGCCGGTGGAAAACTTCGCCCACCTGCCGCTGCCGGGCAAGTGGCTCCTGATCTGGTGCATGCTGGTGGGCCGCCTGGAGATCTTCACCATCATCATCCTGCTGGTACCCGAATTCTGGCGCAAGTGACGCAACGAAGTCTGGAGCGACGCCTGCTCCGCCACCAGGAAGGCGCCTCCGACCGTCGGATGCATCCCCGCCGATGGCGGAGGATCGGGCGGGGTGCGGCTAGCTGGGCTGCGCCTCGTCGCGCAGCACCCGCCGCAGCACCTTGCCCACCACCGAGGTGGGCAGGCTGTCGCGAAATTCGACCGAGCGGGGCGTCTTGTAGCCGGCACCGGAAATCCCACCGGACCGAATTTTCGCGTCTGCCGGTTGCTCGGGTTACCCGTGGCCAGAGGCATACGAACCTCCTTCCATGCAAAGGGGTTGGCGCCCAAGGCAGGCGGCTCGACGCATCAGGATGAGGCGGGCGCATGACAATGCCAGCGGTCAGGGCCGCCGACGGCTCAGAGCGGGAGGAT
>DQXI01000167.1 GCA_011042305.1 Desulfobacteraceae bacterium | reverse complement strand
CGCCGCCGGCGGCGGTTGTTTGAAATCGCCGAAGCCGACGGCTGCCGCAAGATGGCCCTGGGACACAACCAGGACGACGTCATCGAGACCTTCTTCATCAATGTCTGCTATGCAGGTGAAATCAGCACCATGGTGCCGGCCCAATCTTTTTTCGACCAAAGGTTTGTCGTGATCCGCCCCCTGGCCTACGCCCCGGCGGCCACGGTGCGCCGCCTGGCCCGCGAGATCGGCCTGCCCCGGATCGTCAATCCCTGCCCCAGCGCCGAAAATTCCCGGCGGCGGCAGATCCGCGACCTCCTCGCCGGCCTCTACCGCAGCAACCGCAAGGTCCGGGGCAACATTTTCAACGCCTTGCACAACGTCAAACGGGAGTACCTGCTCAAGCCATGAGAGACGTCCAAAACGATCGGGACCACCGCAACCTGCCCATCGACAAGGTGGGTATCAAGAATCTTCGCTATCCGATCAAGGTATTGGATCGTCAAAATGGCTTTCAGCACACCGTGGCCACCATCAACATGTACGTGGACCTTCCCGACCGCTACAAGGGAACCCACATGAGCCGGTTCGTGGAGATGCTCCACCTGTTTCGGCCGGAAGTGTCGCTGAAAAAAATCACCGAGCTTTTGGCCCAGATGAAGGAATATCTCAACGCGGCGTCGGCGCACATCGAAGTGAGCTTTGCCTACTTCATCGAAAAGCTCGCCCCGGTGAGCGGCGCCCCGGGGCTGATGGACTACGACTGCCGGTTTCTCGGATCGAGCAATCACGACAACAAGACCGACCTGGTGCTGGAAGTGATGGTGCCCATCTCATCGGTATGCCCCTGCTCCAAGGAGATTAGCAAGGTGGGGGCCCACAACCAGCGGGGCCAGGTCAAGCTACAGGCGCGCTTCAAGAAGTTCATCTGGATCGAAGACATGGTTCACCTGGTGGAAGCGGCCGCGTCCTGCGACGTGTATTCCGTGCTCAAGCGCGTGGATGAAAAGTACGTTACCGAAAAGGGGTACAACAACCCCAAGTTTGTCGAAGACATCGTTCGCGATATCGCTGTCGCGCTGCAGCGCGACCCCAACATCACCTGGTTTTCCGTCAGTGCGGAAAACTTCGAATCCATTCACAACCACAGCGCCTTCGCCCACATCCTCAGCGGCCCGCCGCCGGTTCTTTGAACGCGTTGCAGCGTTGCATGCGCCGGCGCTGCCCGGCATTTTTCAGCGTTCGTTACCCTTGGACCCGATCCGGGATTTCCACCAATTCACGCCGTATTTCCCAACGTAGAGGGCTCACGGCAGTCGTTGCCGTAGCGCCGCCAGCACCGGGTCGGCCCGGCGGCCGGGGGTGTTGATCAGGACGACGAAGCGGTACAAGGCGCCGGAGGGGCCCTCGATGTAGCCGGCGCGGGTCTGGATGCCGCTTAAGGTGCCGGTTTTGTAGCGGGCGCGGCCATGGCTGGGCAGCAGGTGCCGGTGGGGGGCGAAGGCGGCCAGGAGCCGGTCCAGGTCGGCGGCGGTCACCCGGTTTTGCCGTGCGATGCCCGACCCTTCCACCAGCTGGAAGTTTTCCCATCCCAGGTTGCGGCGGGCATGGTCGCAAGCCAGGCGCACCCCCTTTTCCAGGGTGCCGGGAAGGCCGTGGACCTTGGCCCCGGCGGCGATGAGCAGCTGGTTGGCGATGAAGTTGTTGGAGTGCTCCAGCATCCGGGCGACCACCTCGGCGAGGGGGAAGGGAGAGGCGAACACCAGCACCGGGGGGACCTCCGGCGGGACCATCCCCCGGCGGACGGTACCGGCAACCGGTTGTCCGGCCTCGGCGAGGAAATGGGCCAGCAGGTGCCCGGCGTAGAGGGCGGCCTGGCCGCCGTTATGGGTGAGCACCAGGCGGCCGCCGGCCGGCGGGCGTTGCTTCAACAGTGCCCGGGCGAAGGGCAGCAGGGGGGTCTGGGGTTCGGCGCTGACGTAGCGGCCGGCGGCGCACCGGCGGACCGAGACGGTGTTGAAGTTGGCGCACAGGGCGCCGTTGGGGGCGTCGTAGGGGTTGGCGGAATCCGAGACGCCGGGGATGGTCAGCGGTCGGGCGAAATCGCTGCCGTCCACCACGAGCTCGGATACCGGGGCCAAGCGCGGGGCCAGGTCCCGGGCCAGATCGGCCAGCACTTCCGAAACCAGCAGCGGGTCGCCGTGGCCGCGGGCGTAGAGGCAGCCTTCCTCGTCCTGGAAGAAGTCCGTGGTGAACCGGTAGCCCGGGCCCAGGTGGGTCAGGGCCACGTGGGCGGTGAGGAGCTTGAGCACCGACGCGGGGATCCGCGGCCTGTCGGCGTTCCAGGAAATCAGCCGGCGGCCAGCGGCATCGGTCACCAGCAGGCTGTCCCGCGGCCCCAATAGCGACGCCAGGTCCGGAGGAAGGGAGGCGGAGCGGGCCAAAGGGGCCGCGGCCAGCAGCAGGGCCGGGACCAGGAAGCGCCAAAGGCGGCTGATCATGGCCGCTCCCCGTTCTCTGCTCGGCTGTCGAGCAGGATGGTGACCGGGCCGTTACCCACCAAGGCCACCTGCATGAAGGCCTGGAAGCGGCCGGTTTCCACTCGAACGCCCCGGTCCCTTGCCGCCGCCACGAAATCCAGGTAGAGCGCTTCGGCCCGCCCGGGGGGCGCCGCGTGGATGAACGAGGGGCGGCGCCCGCGACGGCAGTCGGCCAGCAGGGTGAACTGGGAGACGGCCAGCAGGGCCCCGCCGGTGTCCAGCAGGCTGCGGTTCATCTTTCCGGACTCGTCCTCGAAGATCCTCAGGTGAACGATCTTCTCGGCCAGGTAGCAGGCGTCCGCCGGGGTGTCCCCCTCGGCCACGCCCAACAGCACCATCAGCCCGGCACCGATGGCGCCCACGACGGTGCCCTCCACGGTGACGCTGGCCTGGGTGACCCGCTGAATCACGGCACGCATGGCTGCCTCCTTAGGTTCCGTCTCGTCACAGAAACGGTGAGCTTGCGTTTGATTTTCCGGTCTCTGGCCTCCGTCGGCGTTACCGTGATCACGGACGCCGCTTCAGGGCGTCGGCAAAAGGGTTGTGAAACGGCTGCCGCCGGGGCTTGGCCGTCGGTTTGCCCCCGGATGCCGGACGGCGCGGGGCGCCGGGATCGGCCGGGGCAGGAGATTCGGCGCCCCGGCGCAGGCTCAAGGCGATGCGCCGCCGCTCCAGGTCCACCGCCAGCACCCGCACCATGACTTTCTGCTGGACCTGGACCACCTCGGCCGGGTCGCGCACGAAGCGGTCGGCCATCTGGCTCACGTGCACCAGCCCGTCCTGATGAACCCCCACGTCCACGAAGGCGCCGAAGCGGGTCACGTTGGTGACGATCCCCGGCAGGCGCATCCCCACGGCCAGGTCCTCGATTTTTTCCACCCCGGCGGCGAAGGCGAAGGGCTCGAAGCGCCGGCGCGGATCACGGCCCGGCTTGGCCAGTTCCGCCAGGATGTCGTTGAGGGTCGGCAGGCCCACCTCGTCGGTGACGTAGCGGTTCAGGTCGATTCGTCGGCGCAAGGCGGCGTCGGCCATCAAGTCCGCCACCTGGCAGCCGAGATCGGCGGCCATGGCAGCCACCACGGGATAGCGTTCCGGGTGGACGGCGCTGGCATCGAGAATGTTGGGGCCGCCGGCGATGCGCAGGAACCCGGCGGCCTGCTCGAAGGCCTTGGGCCCCAGGCGGGGGACATTCTTGAGTTCCTCCCGGGTCTGAAACGGGCCGTGGGCGTCCCGGTGGGCCACGATGTTGTGCGCCAGGCGCGGTCCAAGGCCGGACACATAGGTGAGCAGGGCGGCGCTGGCGCGGTTGACGTCCACCCCCACGGCGTTGACGCAGCTCACCACCACGTCGTCCAGGGCCTGCTTGAGGGCGGTCTGGTCCACGTCATGCTGGTACTGGCCCACGCCGATGGACTTGGGGTCTATCTTGACCAGCTCGGCCAGCGGGTCCATCAGGCGCCGGCCGATGGATACCGCCCCGCGCACGGTGAGATCCAGGTCGGGAAACTCCTCCCGGGCGATTTCCGAGGCGCTGTAGATCGAGGCCCCGCTCTCGTTGACCAGGGCCACGGCCACCGTCGGGGGAAGGGACAGGGACCTGAAGAAAGCCTCGGTTTCCCTGCCGGCGGTGCCGTTTCCCACGGCCACCGCCTCCACGGCAAACTCGGCCACCAGGGCCTCGGCCCGGCGGGCGGCCCGCTGGCGCTGGTCGGCCGATCCGTGGATGAAGAGGGTTTCGTGGTGCAGCAGCTTGCCCTGCCGGTCGAGGCAGACGAGCTTGCAGCCGGTGCGAAACCCCGGATCCACGCCCATTACCCGCCGCGGCCCCAAGGGCGGCGCCAGGAGCAGCTGGCGCAGGTTTTCGGCAAAGACGGCGATGGCCTCGGCGTCGGCCCGCTGCTTGGTGGCCAGGCGCAGCTCGGTTTCCATGGCCCGGCTCATCAGGCGCCGGTACCCGTCCTCCACCGCCAGGGCCACCTGCCGTCCGTCCTCGCCGTCCGTCCGGACGAAAAGCCGCCTGAGCAAGCCGATGGCCCCGTCCTCCGGCGGAAGGAGGCGCAGGTTGAGCACTTCCTCCTTCTCGCCCCGTCGCATGGCCAGGATGCGGTGGGAGGGGGCCGTGGCGGCCGGCTCGCTCCAGTCGAAGTAGTCCTTGAACTTGGCGCCATCGGCCTGCTTGCCGGCGATGACGGTGGTGCGAAAGACCGCATGATCGGAAAAGTAGGCGCGCATGCGGGAGCGGGCCTCAGCGTCCTCGTTGACCGTCTCGGCGATGATGTCCCGGGCTCCGGCCAGGGCCGCCTCCACGTCGGGCACCTCTTTTTCGGCATCCACGAAGGCGGCGGCCGCCTCCCGGGGATCGATGCCGGTCTGGGCCAGCAGGGCTTCGGCCAAGGGAGCCAGCCCCTTTTGCCGGGCCATGGCGGCCCGGGTGCGCCGCTTGGGGCGGTAGGGCAGGTAGATGTCCTCCAACTCGGCCAGGGTCGCTGCGGCGGCCACCTTCGCCTCGAGGTCCTCGTCCAGATGCCCGTTTTGCTCGAGGGACTTGAGGACGGCGCCGCGGCGGGCGTCCAGTTCGGCCAGCCGGGCCATCCGGTCCCGGATGGCGGTGATGGCCACCTCGTCCAGGCTACCGGTGGCTTCCTTGCGGTAGCGGGCGATGAACGGGACGCTTGCGCCGGCTTCGAGCAGCGCGGCGGCGGCCTGGACCCGGGAGGCGTCCAGGGAAAGCGCAGCGGCGATGGCGGCGACGTGTCGGGAGGGGGCGGAAGTTTCCTGCAATCCGTTGGGTGTCATGGGCCCTCTGGTGTTTTTTTCGGGGAAAAGGGCGCTTGATCCGGCACCGGCCCGGGACAAGCGCTTTACGAGGCGCCGACGCTTGCTGTTGACGACGGCCGATTCCCTCGGGCGGCGGCGAAGGCCTGCCGGGCTTCGTCGGCGAGCAGTGTCGGCCGGTCGGTGTAGCGCGGTGAAAAATGCATCGGATGCAGCTCCTTGACCCCGGCCAGCCCGGCGAGGGTGCCGGCCCGGGCCGCGGTGAGATGATGGCGGCGACGGGCCAGGGCGGCATCGCACGCAAGAAAGGCCGTTTCGATGTAAAGCCGGTCCACCCCCTGGACCAATGCGGCAATCGCCTCCCGGTTCTCCTCGGTGTCGGCGGCATCGGTGACGTAGGCGATCCGCTGGCCGGCGGTGACCCGCACGACGGCCTCGGCCAGTTCCGCCAGCCTGAAGGTTCGCGGGCGGTCGTCGTCGGCCACGGCCGTCACCGGGCTGTCGGCGGGGGCCTCGGTATACAGGGCCGCCTTGAAGCGGTTGATCCATGGGCCCACCTTCAGCCCCAGGGCCTCGAGCCGCGGCTTGAGAATGTTGACGTGAAACCGCTCGTCGAGGCGGAACCCCAGGCAGGGGCTGCTGTGCTGCAGCACAGCAGCGGTCACTGAAAAATCAGCCTCCCTCACCAGGCAGCCGTCGAACGGCGTTTCATCGGGCGGTCGGTCCGGAGCAAACCCCAGGCGGCACTCGAAGCGCTG
>DQXI01000171.1 GCA_011042305.1 Desulfobacteraceae bacterium | reverse complement strand
GCCGGTGTTGCCCAGGTCAAAAGTGGTGGTAGACACAAAGAGGAAACTGCCGACACGCAGGAAAAACTCCTAATTTCTTTTACTTATGCACTATTTGGTCGGCTTTGAGCAAGGGAACTTCCGTTGAAGAAGCAGTAAAGTATTGAAACCGGCACCGACACCTGGCTCGAATCCGATCTCCGGCCTCCAACAGAAAACGGGGAAATGCAGGTGCTCTCGGCCCCAACGGGCCCGGTATAAACTGCCGGTGAATAGATCAATACCACCGGGAGGGTTTCAACGGGGTTTCAAGATGCGGACTTTGTGGGAGGTGAAGATTCCTACTTTATATTGTTTTAATTGATTATTTTTCGATTCCCCACTATACTTCAACAAAGCCAATTCAGGTTTTGATTATCGGTCACGATGCCGGCTTGGAGCCCAGGATGCTCCGATAGACGACCTCCAGGCCGGAGCCGGGTTTCTCGCCCAGATCTTCTTCCAGGCGCCGCCGGAGGGTCTCGTAAACCCGCAAGGCCTTGTTGGGCATCCCGCGCTGAGCGTAGAGCACCATCAGCTTGCGACCGACACCCTCGTCCAGGGGGGCGGATTCCAGCAGCCGTTGATAAAAACGACAGGCCTTCCGCAAAGCGCCCCGCTGCTCATACAACCCGCCCACCCTGGCCAACAAGTCGCAATACGCCTTCGACAGGCGCCGGCGCATCGGTTCCGCCCAGGACGCATAGCGGTCGGCAGGCAAAAAGTCGCCGGTGTAGCATTCATGCGCTTCCAGGTAGCCCCTGATCGCTTCCTTCAAGCGGCCCGCTTTCTCATCCTTCCTGGCCGCCTGGTACAACGCCAGAAACCGGAAGGCGTCCACTTCGAACAGGTCCGGGTTCAACGAGACCAGATTTTCGCTGAGAAGGATGTAAACAGACCCCAGCTTTGCGTTGATGTCCGGCTCCAGCACCCGCCGCAGCCGATGCAAGGACCCTTTGAAGGTGCCTTCGCCTACGGCGCTCGAGTCGGGCCAAAGGTCTTCGACCAGCCTCTCCTTTGGGATGTTGCGGCCGCCCCTGGCCACCACGGCCTTCAGGAAATCCTTGGACCGGCCCCCTTTCCATTCCGACTCGGTGATTGGCGTTTGATCGCGCAGGACCTCGAATTCCCCCAGGGTGCAGACCACGATCCGCGGGGCGCTCCGGGTTCGGATCGCCATGAGTATCTCCAGGGCCTTGCGCCGCGCCCATGGCGACCCTCGGTCCACTACCGGCGCCAGGGTGGCCGCGGACCGAAGTCCGAATTTGCCCACCAGCAGATCCCGGATGTAAGTGAAGCGGTCCACCAACTCCATCTCCAGGGCGCAGGCGCAAAGCGCCATGACGTCTTCGGGCCGGACGATGGCGAAATGGAAAATTCCGTGGCGCTGGGCCCGATCCAACGCCTCGTCAAGACTGGCCCTGGCTTCCGTCATCCGCTTTTGGCGAACTTCCCAGAAAGCCTGCGCCAGAAGAGATTCGACAATAAAGGTATGGCTCTGGATCCGGTTGAAGTAGGCCAGGGCCTTGTGGATCCGGGATTCGGCCGTATCCGGCTGGCCGAGGTGGATTTCCACCAGGGCCGTCAACAACTGGGCCCAGTGCTGGTGAAGCCGGGAATCGCACCCGGGCTCTGCATAGACGGCGAGGCTTTCCTGAAAATGGCTTTTTGCTGTCGCCAAATCCCCCTGCCAGTAGAGGCTGCACCCTTTCAGGGTCAACGACAGGGCCAGCCCGGTGCGATGGTCTATGGCGCTGCAGAGCTGAAAAAGTTGTTCCGCTACATTTTGCGCTTCCGCGTGGGATTCGCTGAAGAACGCCAGCAGAAAGTCCGAGTACATCTTCAGCGGCACCATGTAGGCCAGCCCTCTTTCGGCCACCTCCCGGTCCAGCTTTTCCATGCAGGCCCGGGCAGCCGCCAGGTCGCCGCGAAACAGGTGCAGCTCGCTGAGCGCCTTCTCCTTCATGACGGACAATTCCGGATAATCGATCCGCTTCTCCAGGGCCTCGATGTCCTGCAGCAAGCCGGGCAGGGCTTGGAATTCACCCAGCCATGTGGCCGCGACGCAGGCATTGATCAACGCGCTGAATTCGAGGACGGGATCGCCCGCCTTGGCGGCAAAAAACCAGGCGTTCTGGCAAGCGGCATACGCCTTGCGCGGCTCGCCGCCGCGGACGGCCAAGGCCAGGCCGGCATTGAGCCACAGCAGGGCCCTTTCCCGTTCGCAACCTTCCGTGTCATCCGCTTTGGCCAGGACCTCGGCCTGCCGGAGCAACTCGGGCAGCGGCACAACGTCCCGTCCCCGCATGATGGTCGCCTCCAGCAGGAACGCCAGGCAGAGCATCCGCCCGTCGACCCGGCCCTGGGCGCCGAACATCTCGTAGGCGCTCCAAAGGCGCGGAATGTTGCGGTCCGCCTCGGTGAAGCGGGTCACCATGGCGTCAAACAGCAGCAACCAGGGACGGTCCGCCTTCGCTTCTTCCGGCAGGGCGGCCAGCCATTTGCCGAGCAAAGGAAGGTGCCCCTCCTTGACCAGCCGCCTGCCGAAATGTTCCATGGCGACTGCCGCCTCCGGGTAGGCCCGGGCCTGGAGGTAGAGCCGGGCCGCCGCTTCGTGCCGGCCCCGGGCTTCGGAAAGCCGGGCCGCCCTGACGAACAGCCTTCTGGTCTCCGTTTCGCCAATTGCCGTGTGGCGCTTGTAAGCCAGGAAATCGCGAAACAGGTTGTGAAACCGGTAGGCGGGCGAGGAGCCCGCCCGATCATAGGTTTCGATAAAAAGGTTGCGGTCAACGAGATCCTGGAGGATCTGAACACCGTCGATTTCGGGAAACAGGTGGGCCAACTGTTGACGATCGAGTTCATCCAGGATGGATGCCTTGAGCAAAAAATCCTGCACCTCCGGGAGCTGGGCACTGAAGATGGTTTCACCCAGGTAGCGGTTCACCGCCGTCCGGAAGCTCGCCATGGGGATAGCGTCCATGATGGACGGTCGGCCTGCACCGCGATTGCCCTTGAGCGCCTCGGAAAAAAGGATCACCCCCCCGATCCATCCCTCCGTGATCTGCTGCACCTTGCCCAGCGTCTCTTGGGAAAGTTCAAGCCCGCAGTGACGGCAAAGAAAGGCCTCCGTTTCGTCAACGGAAAACGCCAAGTCCGCATCCTCCAGGAGCCGGACCTGGCGGGACTGGGCCCAGTGGCCGTAATCGATGGGGGGGGCCGGCGCGAAAGCACCAACAGATGAACACCTTCCGCAAGCGCTTCCACCATGGCCTGGAAAAGCTGCCAGGAAGGGGCATCGGCAGGTATCTGGTCGGCACCGTCGAAAACGATATGCAACGGCCCCACGAGGCGGTCGAAAACCGCCTTCGACCACTCCCTGTAAAGCGGCATGGCTTCTCGGGGGCCGAAATTGAGCGATGGGTAAGCCAGCAGCTGAGGCAGCGACGCCTCCGGCAGATAAGGCCCGAGGGCACGCACCAGCAAGCGGTAAAATCCGGCGGGGTCTGAATCTTCGGGGCCGAGGTTGAGCCAGGCGAAAGGAATTTTGGACCGGGCCACGTAGTTGGCTGCAAGGGTGGTCTTGCCCTGGGCCGCGCGTCCCCGGATGATGGTCATCTTCCGCTCCGCGCAGCCGTTTATCTGCCGCAGCAGCCGTTTACGGATCAGCGGGGCCTTGATCCGCGGCGGCGACAGCTTGGACGGGGCAGGCTCGTAGGACATACCTCCACCTTCCTGGTGCAGCCCGGGAAGCAACTGCCGAGAATCTGTAATATTTGAACTGCAAGCAACGATTCAGCATTTAGGCGGGCGTTTCTGACAAAATGTTTTACTATAGCTTGGCCTTTTATTGCAAGCAGATGGCCCAAACGTCACGCTCGACCAAATCTGATCTTTTCCAAGCGGTTGTTTTTTAAGCAGCCGTTGGTGAGCTCCGCAAGCCCAAATTGAAACCATTTTGACAGCCAACCGTCAGGAGGTGGACTTTGACTGGTCTCACTTTCCTCCCAGCCTTGCGGCCCCTGCGGGGATCATGATATTCTTGTTATCGGTAATTGACTTTTCGCGCCGCACCGATCCAGAAAGGATTTTTTGATGATTTATATCGGCTACTTCGTCCATGTGACCAACCAGGAGCAGGTCGACGAGGCCGACCGGCGCCACGGCGAGTTTCACATGGCGGTCGAGGCGGACGACGCTGCCGGCGCCCTGGAGTTGTTTCGCCAGCAGATCACCTTTCACCGCCAGCAGAGCGAATTCTTCGAGGGCGTCTGCCGCATCTACCTGGTGCAGCTCTTCGAACTGGACCGCTTCCCGGCCCACCGGGCCGTGATGCTCACTTACAAGTCCGTGGCCGGAGACCCGCTGATGCCGTTTATCCGCTGCAGCGTCCCCGGCAGCGACACCGACGGCTGCCGGATCTTCGACTGGCAAAACAACCAGCCGGAAGTGGACGGCGAAAAAGAGACACTATTCATGGCCTTCGAGAACTGAACCTCGTCCTCGGCCTCATTTCACCTCCAAGTCACAAAGGAAGATTCATGAACGTGATCGAAGCCATCAAGACACGCAAGAGCATCCGCGGCTACCGGCCCGATCCGGTGCCGCGGGAAGTGTTGCGGCAAATTCTGTCGGTGGCCGGCCGCTCGCCGTCGGCCATGAACAGCCAGCCGTGGGAATTCGCGGTGCTGGGCGGCGACGTGCTGGACCGGGTACGCGAAGCCAATCTGGCCAGATTGCGCGACGGCATTCCCCCCGCCGAAGAGCATTCGGTGACCGGCTGGAGCAAGGAGAGCGTCTACCGCACCCGTCAGGTGGAGTTGGCGAAGGGACTTTTCCAGCTCATGGGCATCGAGCGCCACGACGCCGCCAAGCGGGCCCGCTGGCTCGAGCGCGGCTTCCGCTTCTTCGACGCCCCGGCCGCCATTATCGTGCTCACCGACAAGTCGCTGAAGCTGGAAACGCCGCTGATCGACATCGGCATCGTGATCCAGTCCATCTGTCTGGCGGCATTGGAATACGATCTGGGCACCTGCATCGAGGACCAGGGCTGCATGTACCCGGACGTCCTGCGTGAACTGGCGGACATCCCCGACACCAAGCGCATCGTCATGGCCATCGCCATCGGCTATCCGGACCGGGATTTTCCCGCCAACCGGATCCAGACCACCCGGGTGCCCATCGACGAGATCACCCTCTGGCGCGGAATCTAGAATGGAAAAAACCATCACCTTCAATCTCGACGACGACCAAACGTTTTCGGGCCGACTGGCGTTGGCCGAAGATTTCGCCCCCGGATCTTCCCCCATGGTGCTGCTGGCCCACGGCGCCGCCAACACCATGGACCACCCCTTGCTGGTGTTCCTGTGCCGTGAGCTGGCCCGATCCGGCCTGTCGTGCCTGCGCTTCAACTTCCCTTATAGCGAGGCCGGGCGGTCGAAACCTGACGCCCAGCCCACCCTGGAAGCCGCATGGCGCCGGGTGCTGGCGCAGGTGAAGACCGATCCCGACCTAGCCCCCCGGCACGTGGTGGCCGCCGGCAAGTCCCTCGGCGGCCGGGTGGCCTCCCAGATGGCCGCCAACGGCCAGCTGCCGGCCGACGGACTCATCTTCTACGGCTACCCGCTCCATCTGCCCGGGCGCAAGGATATCCTGCGCGACGCCCACCTGTCCGCCATCAAGTCACCGATGCTCTTCTTCGCCGGCACCCGCGACCCGTTCTGCGACCTGGATCTCATGCGGCCGGTTTGCCGGCGTCTCGGAGACCAGGCCACCCTCGAGATCATCGACGGCGGGGACCACTCCTTCGATCCGCCGGCCGGCGCCGGCCCCGAGGCCCGCGACCAGGCCTACCGCCGCCTGCTGGAGCGCTCGGTGGCGTGGATCGAGGCGACGATCGACGGCGGGAAAGCGCTTCCTTTACCGCCACAAGGCGGCGCTCCTGATAACCGATAACCGATAACTGATAACCGATAACTGATAACCGATAACCGATAACCGATAACCGATAACTGATAACTGATAACTGATAACCGGCAACTGTTTTTGTGCTGATC
>DQXI01000100.1 GCA_011042305.1 Desulfobacteraceae bacterium | reverse complement strand
GTGCTGGCAGCCCTTGGGCTTCCCGGTGGTGCCGCTGGTGTACATCAAAAACAGCGGCGCCTCGGCCGGCATGGGCACCGGGTCGACCCGTTGACCGTAATAGTTTTTGAGCAGGTCGTTGATGAAGAAATCGCGCCCGTCCACCAAGGGGGTGGCGGCGGAGTACTTGCCCGGGTAGCGCTGCCAGATGAGCACCTTCTTGACCTTGTGGCCGGCCGCCTCCGAGGTCTGGCAGGCCTCGTCGGCCTTTTCCTTGTGGTCCAGCAGCTTGCCGCCCCGGTAGTAGGCGTCCATGGTGATGAGGTAGTCGCTGCCGGAGTCGAGAATCCGGTCCGCGGCCGCCTTGCCCGAGAAGCCGCCGAAGACCTGGCTGTGGATGACGCCCAGCCGGGCGCAGGCCAGCATGGTGATGGGCAGTTCGGGCACCATGGGCAGGTGCAGCGTGACCCGGTCACCGGCCTTGAGCCCGCAATAATCTCGCAACAGGGCCGCCATTTCGTTGACCCGCACCCACAACTCCTGGTAGGTGACGTGCTCGACCTTCTCCTCCTCGAGTTCGGGCACGAAATGGATGGCGGTCTTGTTGCGGTTCTTGGCCAAGTGGCGGTCGATGCAGTTGTAGCTGGCGTTGATCTTGCCGCCCTTGAACCACTTGAAGCAAGGGGCGTCGCTGGTATCGAGGATTTCGGTCCAGTACTCGTACCAGTCGAGCATGTCGGCGTATTCTTTGAAACAGTTGGGAAAATTGTCCAGGCTGAAACGTTCGTAGACGCCCACGTCGGTCATGTTGGCCTGGGCAATGAATTCCAGCGGGGCGTGGTAGTAGCCCTCCTCCTGCCAATGGACGGCGATGGTGGCTTCCGAGGTTTCGAGATTTTCTTTTTTTTCTTCCGCCATTTTCTCCTCCTTTAAGATGTTGGGTTGCTGATTTTCCCCGCAGGGCTGCTGACCGTTTGGGAACCGACGTCAAACGACATTCTGCTGCGCCGATCGCCTCATTTCGATGGCATTGGGTCCACCGCGACACCAAGCCGGTGAGGGGAAGCCGCGAACGGGCCTTCCTCCGGCCGTCCAATTCCGCGCAAAAAGATGCCGAAGGCCATGTCCAGCGTGTCTTTCAAAAAATAGTTGTCGTTCTCGAAGATCCGCTTGCTTTCTTCCCAGAGCACCATTCCCGAAAACAGGGACCAGAAGAGTTCGGCCAGGACTTCGGGGTTATAGGTTTCAAACAGCCCGCCCTCGATGCCGCTGCGAAACAGGGCGGTGATCCTCTCAAGGGAGCGCAGGGTCAGGTTCTGGATGTCGTCGAAGAGCTCCGGGGACAGGTTTTCCAGGGTTTCGCTGGACTGCAGGTGAAACAGGTTGATCAGGATCAGCGGGTCGAACTGGTACACATCGTAGATGGCTTCCTTGAGCGCCTGCATGCGTTCGGCAGGCGCGAGCCCCTCCTCCTTGACGACATGGTCCAGGCGGATGTTCAGGTACTGGAGAATACGCAGCGACAGCGAGGCGTACAGTTCGTCCTTGTTCTTGAAGTACAGGTAGAGGGTGCCGGGACTCAGCTCGGCCTCTTGGGCGATGTCTTCCATGGTCGCCCGGTTGAAGCCCTTTTTGGAAAAGACTCGCTTGGCCGCCACGATGATCTGTTGGCGTCGGCGTTCCCTTTCCCGCTCCTTGCGTTCCTGGATGCCCATAAGATTATGAATTAAATTTAGTTCTTTTATATTTGTCTATCTGGTATATTTGGCCTTGTCAAGTATCAAAAATTCATATTGTTAATTTTTCATTTTTTCTGTTACTTTTTTATTGGCAACAAACACCCGGGGGCGGTCACCTTCCCCGCCATACCGCCGGTAGCGGCGCCGAAGAGGTCGGTATGCTGAACTTGAAGAGGTTTCCACGCGATGTGCGCTACGGTCTCGGCCTGCTGTTGACCGGCTGGGCAGGCCATTTCGTCTTTCTTTCTCTGGTGTTCGTCGTCGGACAGGAAACGCCGGAAAACAAGATCGTCTACCAGCAGGTGGCCATCGCCGCCGTTCTCGGGTATTTTCTCTACCTCGGCAAAAAATGGGCCCGCGTGCTGTGCCTCCTTTGCAACAGCCTGATTATCGTCCTCTATCTGTCCTTCGGGGTGCTGTTCTGGACGTCGCATCCGCCCATGAGGCTGCTGGCGCTGGGGGTGGTGGGCTGTTTTGCCGCCGCCACCTATTTTTTGATGACCCGTCAAGCCAAGATGTTCTATGCTGGACCGGTCGAGCAACCGGGGACCGAAACCGATCGCTGAAGCCGGGATTTTTCAACGAGGGGGCCTGAAATGCCTTTGGAAAAGAAGACGGTGACCTGCCAGTGCGGCGCGACGTACCAAATCGACAAGCCGTCCCACTGGTGCACGGCCTGCGGGCGTCAGATCTTTTACTCGGAGGGCGCGCGGCGGCGGCATCGCTGGGACACGTACTACGTTTGGGGCGCACTGCTGTCGGTGATCGCCTTCCTGGTCTACATCTTCATCGAGATGATCGCGGTGCCCCTTGTCGGGCGTGGAGGATGAGAGGCCGGCAAGCGCCGATTTCAGGCGAGCTGGAACATCTCGGGCAGGTCGGGATGGGAGAGAAGCCGTTCGAGGGTTTCGCGGTGCCGGGCCAAATCCGACGGGCTCGAAAACGAGAGGGTCAACTGGAAACTGCGCCCCTCGAAGCCGTGCGGCGGCGTCAAGCGGGCATCGGTGGCCGGGCACAGCTCGCGGCTCAGGGCCTCGAAGCGCCGCTGGGCCCGGCTGAGCGCCGGGAAACGGCGCTGGTAGAGATAGGTACGCAACCGGTGGCCGCGCTGCGCCCGGTCCGTTTCGGTATCCACCGCCAGGGCTGCCAGCTCGGGGGCGTCGAGCAGAGTCCGGAGCGATATCCCTTCGCGGCGGACGATTTCCTCGAGCAGGGTCACCACTTCGCGCTGCTTGTTCAATCCGAAACCCAGCGCTGACAGCAAGGCGGCCACCCGCAGCGCCGTCTCCGGCGGCATCCGGCCCAGGGCAAGGGCCGTGGAAACCGCCAGCGCGCCGTCGCTCACCGCCGCCCGGATCTGATCGGGCAAGTCACACAGACCCGCCAAGCGGGCCTGGGCCGCCGGCTGGTCCGGCAACCCGAAGTGGCGCACCGCCCGGCCAAAGGCGGCCTCATCGGGAGCAAAACGGCGTAGCAGCCGCAGCGCCCTGCCCGCCACCAACGCCTCCAAGGGGCCTTCGGCCGCCTTTTCCGCCACGGCCCACTGGGCGCAGCGCCAGGGGTCGGCCGGCTCCAGTGGCCGCCTGGCGGCCATCGTTTCCCATCCGAGGCGGCGGCAAGCCGCCGTCCGGCCAAACCCGCTGACCACGGTCCAGCGCTTTTCCGATCCGACCAGAATCGGCGCACACAGAAGCCCCAGGCGCTCTATGGACCTCGCCAGGGCCGCCACATCCCGGGGAGAGCCCAGGCGGTAGGTATCGTCGCTCTGGTCAACGGCCGTCAGGCGGACGCGCTGGAGTTCAAAGGGCATGATCCGCTCCGGCGAGGCGCGCCAGGGCGTCGAGGTACTTGGCGCGGGTCTGGGCGATGACCGCCTCGGGCAGGGAAGGTCCCGGCGGGCGCTTGTCCCAGTCCAGCGTGAGCAGGTAGTCGCGCACGTACTGTTTGTCGAAACTCTCCTGGGGACCGCCCGGACGGTAGGTGTCCTTGGGCCAGAAGCGCGAGGAATCGGGCGTCAGCACTTCATCGATGAGAATGAGGTCGCCATCGATCAGGCCGAATTCGAACTTGGTATCGGCGATGATGATTCCCTTGGCTTCGGCCAAGCGGGCGCCGCGATGGTAGATGGCCAGGGACAGGTCGCGCACCCGGGCCGCCAGCTCCGGCCCGATCAAGGCGGCAACGGCGTCAAAGTCGATGTTCTCGTCGTGCTGACCCTGTTCCGCCTTGGTGGAGGGGGTGAAAATGGGTTCGGGCAGCGGTGCCGATTCCACCAGCCCTTCAGGCAGCCGGATGCCGCAGACCTCGCCGGTCTTGCGGTAGGACTGCCAGCCGGACCCGCTCAGATAGCCGCGTACGACGCATTCGATGGGCAGGGGCCTGGCCTTGCGCACCAGCATGCTTCGCCCCTGGAGAACCTCGGCGTAAGGGCGGCATGCTTGCGGGTATTGGGCCACATCGGCGGTGATGACGTGGTTGGCGACGAGAGGGGCCATCTGTTCGAACCAGAAAAGGGAGATCTGGGTCAACACCCTCCCCTTGTCCGGAATCGGGTCCGGCAGAATCACGTCGAAGGCCGAAAGCCGGTCGGTGGCCACGAGCAGGAGGCGGTCTCCCAGGTCGTAGATGTCACGCACCTTGCCGCGCTGAAGCAATGGCAGGTCGGGGAAATCGGTTTCACGGACGATTGTGGACATGGTTCGGATTCCTTGGTTTGGGTAAAGGGCGGATTCAGCCCTGTTGAAAAAGGGCGATGTAGCGGTGGAAGGCTTCCCTTGAAGATTCAGGCATCGCATCCAGGGCAAGGCCGACGACCCAGGCGCTCTCCGGCCCCTGGGCGCAGTGAACCACCCGGCCCTCCCACACCACCAGGTCCTCCTGCAACCCCACGGTGAGGGCAATGCGCTGGCCGGGTTCCACCGGCGTATGGGTTTCCAGCGACAGACCGGTTTGGGAAACGTTCAGGGTACGCCCCATGCCCTGGATGACGGGACGATCGCCCGGGGGGGCGCTGAAATGCAGCAGGTTGAGGGCACCGTAGCGTGAATGGCGGCGTCTTTCCTCGGTCATGGGTCTTTTCCGATCAGTTTGTCAGTGGCTTCAAGGCCCGGGGGTGGCGGCGGTGGTCGATGCCGGTATGGACAGCCCGGGTATGGGCCTTGGCCGCCAGCCTCGTGGTAACCACCAAGGCGTTGATCATGCTCTTGAAAAAGTTCTGAAAGGTCAACGACAAGGCCCTATACTCCGCCTCCAGGACGGCCCCGTTCAAGGGGTGAAACGCCAAGGCCGCGTCCCCGAGCACCGCCGCTGCGTGCGGTTCGTGGCCGATGTCGGCGAAGGGGATGCGACCGAACACGTCACTGGCGCCGAGCCGCGCCAGCACAAAGGGTTTCGCGGTTTTCTGCCAAACGACGGCGGCCTGCCCCTCGGTAACCAAGTAGAGTCCTTCGTCATCTGCCGCCGCTTTCACCGGGGCCAGGTCTTCAACGCCGGGTTGCGGGTCGATCTCTTCGCGGCGAAACATCACCAGCCGGTCCGTGGCTTGAGCGAGCCGCCGGTCAAGGCTCAGGGCAACGGCGCGCATCTCGGGGCTCATCCGGGTGTATTCCACGCTCAAGCGCTGCAAGTCCAAGACTCCCAGGACCACGTCCGTGGCGGCCACGCAGGAGACCCGGCGGATGTGCCCGTGGATGCTGAACGAGGTCATGCTCCCGATGAAGGCGCCCTCGCCGAGGGACAACAGCTTCAGGGGGCCTTCCGGTGTTTCGCGCAGCAACTCCACCTGCCCTTCCAGGATCACCCAGATCCAGCTCCCGTAGGCGCCTTCCACCATGATCTGCTGTCCGGCGAGGTAGCGCTCTTCGTCCACCACCGCCATGTAATCCACCAGAGGGCCGTGAACAAGGTTGAAATCGAGGTTGCGCGCCTGGCGTCCCGGATCGGGTGCCCCGAGGACGGCCACCTCCCCGTCGTCGAGCATTTTCAATCCGTCGAGGATGAGCTGCATCCGGCTGTGGTGAATCGTCCGGGAAACGTTGAAGTTTTCACGGCTGAAGGAAAATTGCCCCGTCAACCATCCGAACAGGCTGTAGAGGGCTTCCAGGCCGAGCTTTTCTCCGTTGAGGGCATGGATCGGTTGGCCGTCGTGAAAATAGATCAGTCCGGGATGAGGGCTGTGAGGGCTGTGGAGCCGCAGGATGCCGCTGGCCCCGTTTCCCCCCAGCATTTGCAGCAGGTCCGGCAGGCTGAAAAAATTCAGGTTTCCGGAAAGCAGAGGTTCACCGGTCATGACGCTTGGGCCCAACGCATCTCTCTGTGCAGGTGTTTGAGGGTTAGCTCCAGCGCCGTCTTCAGCGTTTCGCGTACCCCCTCCCCGTTGAGCGCACTGGCCGGGAAGGCCGGGACCTTCAACTGGCGGTTCAAGTCCCGCTGC
>DQXI01000190.1 GCA_011042305.1 Desulfobacteraceae bacterium | reverse complement strand
GGAAAATGGGCGTCGTAGCAGAGTTGAATGCCGAAACGCACCCCGCAGGCATCAAACACGGGGATCGCATTGCCGGGGGCCAGGATACCCTCTTCGGGTGGCGCGGCGTGGAGCTTGCGGTAGGCGGTGCTTTTTCCATCCGCTGCAAAGACCCGGTGCTCCGCATGGATCTGACCGTCGGCCGAGGCGACCGCCAGGCCGGCGAGGATCACCAGGTTGCCATCCCGAGCCATCCGTTGGACCCGGGCGATGACCGGATCGGTTTCCGCCACATGGGTTTGCCTCAAGTCGGCGCCGAGGGCATACCCGGTGAGGTTCAGTTCCGGAAAGCAGACAATCTGGACGCCTCGGGCCGCCGCCCGGTGGCACAGGCGCTCCATGGTCGCCAGGTTGCGCGCGAGATTTCCGGGCAGGCAACGGCACACCGCTGCGGCGACGCGGAGGTCTTGCATGGTCCCCTCTCTGCTTGCCCTTTTCTTGTCCCCGGGGCACTTCCTGCGTTCAAAAATCCGACCTGAAATGACGGGGCCATCCACCGATTCGCGGGTGACGCAAATTGCACCAGTTTGCAGCGTTTTGCGTCAGTATCATAATTTATTGTAATTACTGCTCTTTTTAATGAAAAGAAAAAAACCGCCGCATTTTGCCTCAGATGGTGGATTTTTTGGTTCCCCTGTTCCGTGTTTCCAATTTTTCACCAAAAAAAGATAATTCAAAATAAACAAACAGATAGCGAATTTTTTAGCCGGTGCGGCATCCCTTGGCCCGCTTCCTGCTCTACATGGGGGCAACAATGCATCGCCAAATTAGACCAAACCCCCGAAACAGTAAAGGAGGCAATAATGGCTACGCAAAAATCAACCGGTCGCCCAATTGTCTATCGCACGCTTCAGGATGAATGCGTTTGGAGCCAGGCCGGGGTCATCAAACCGGTCAAATGCATCAACGCCTTTGATTGCCTCGGTTGCAGCTTCGACCGCAAGGTGCAGCGGGACTTTCAGGTCCGCGAACAGGTCAAGGGAGACTCGAGCCTGTCCCATACCCCGCCGCGGCTGCGGATGCTGGTCAAGGATCTCAAGTGCCGCCACATGCTCAGCGGGCGGGTGGCCTACAAGCTTTGCGCCCATGGTTACAACTGCGTCAAATGCCCCTATGACCAGATGATCGAGGACACCGCCACCGTTCCGGCCCTCTCTCCGCCGGCTTTCGAGTACGTCTCCGGCTTCACGCTGGCCCAGAATTACTACTACCTGCGCGGCCATACCTGGGCCCGGGTCGAATACGGCGGCCGGGTGCGGGTGGGGTTGGACGATTTCGCCCTGCGTCTCTTCGGCCCCCAGGATCGCATCGACCTGCCCGCCTTGGGGGACACCGTCTGTCAGAACCGCCCCGGGGCCGTCCTGAATCGGGGCCGCCATCAGGCGCCGAGCCGGAGCCCGGTGGATGGCAAGGTCGTGGCCATCAACCCGCAAATCGGGCGGCAGGCCGAAATCGCCAACAAGGCCCCTTACAATGAAGGATGGTTGATGGTGATTCAGCCCACCAACCTGCGCAAGAACCTCAAGAACCTGTTCTTCGGCGAGGAGAGCCTCGCCTGGATGGACGACGAGGCCGGTCGATTGAGCCGCAAGTTGAGCGATACCGCCGGTTACGCCATGGCCGCCGCCGGTGGTGAGGTTATCAGCGACATCTACGGTTCGGTGCCCGGGCTGGACTGGAACGAGATGGCCGAATCGTTCCTGTAAAAAAAGAAGGTCGCTTGCCCGCCGGAACCGATGGCATGGCCGCCCACAGGACACTGAGACTCCAGCCCTCCGTGTCCTGTGGCCAATCATCTCCCCTCGCTCTCGCCCCAGGGTCAAAGCCCATCGAGGGCGGCCCGGACCTCTTGCAGGAGGCGGCGCACGCGACGCCCGATCTCGTAGCGGCAGGTGTCGCAGAAGTCCAGAGGCAGTTCGTCGATCTGGCCCACGTTGCGCGGCGAGCGCATGAGGCACTGCGGCTGCCAGCAGTGGCCCAATCCCAGTACGTGGGCCATCTCGTGGAGGCTGATTTTCACCAGTCGCTCCAGCTTGATCCGGTGGCCGACACCGGTAAGGCGATAGGTGGAGACCACCGCCATGCGCCCGCCGAGTTGTGATTCCCCCAGGACATAGGTGAGGATCGGCGTGCCGATGTCACTGCCGGTCAGCCCCAGGCCCAGGGCGGGACCGGGAACCGCTTCCGCCAGGCCCTTGATGAGCTTCACCGCATCGTACTGGCGGCGCGTCTCCATGAAGGCGTCGGGAAAGACGGGGCGGGGGGGAAGGATGTCGGTGGTCAGGTCCATCAGGGCCTGGAGGTTGGCGGCCACCAGCTGGCAGGAAAACGCATCCACCGGGCCGAGGGGAACCAGTCGCACCGCCGCGACGGGCGTGTCTGGCGGGGGCGGCGTATCCGGCCGGGACGGCTTGGTCATGGTCGTTGCAGCTGGTAAAGTTTCATTTTGCGCGTCAAGGTGGCCCGGTCGATGCCAAGCTGCCTGGCGGCGCGGCTCACGTTCCAGGCGCAGGTTTCCAGGGCCGCCTGGATATGGGCGATCTCCATCTCGCGCAGGGACATGGGGCCCAGGCGGCAGGGCTCAGCGGAGCCCTCGAGAAAGCTGAGTTCCTCAGCGCCGATCATCTGTCCCTTGGCCAGCACCACGGCCCGTTCCATGACATTGCGCAACTCGCGCACGTTGCCGGGCCATGCATAGGCGGTCAGGATGCCCAGGGCGCGCTGGGTCAAGCCGAGGATCCGTTTCCCGGTCTCGCGGCTGTAACGCTCCAGGAAATGGTCGGCCAGGGCCGGAACGTCCTCCAGCCGGTTGCGCAGGGGGGGAATGTCGATGCGGATGACGTTGATGCGGTAAAAGAAGTCTTCGCGGAACTGCCCCTGGCGGATCAGGCCGGGAAGGTCACGGTGGGTGGCGCTCACCAGGCGAAAATCGGTATCGATCCACTGACTGCCTCCCAGGCGCTGAAACCGTTTCTCTTCCAGCACCCGGAGCAGGCTCACCTGCATCTTGGGGGAGATGTCACCGATCTCATCCAGGAACAGGGTCCCCCCCGCGGCCATCTCCAGGCGTCCCCGCCGCGCGCGCACCGCGCCGGTGAAGGCGCCGCGCTCGTGTCCGAAGAGTTCGCTTTCCAGCAGCGATTCACTCTGGGCGCCGCAGTTCAGCGCCACGAAAGGGCCGCCGGAGCGTTCGCTCGCATGGTGGATCGCCCGCGCCACCAGCTCCTTGCCCACGCCGGTTTCTCCCTGGATCAGCACCGGCGTCATCGTCGGCGCCACTTCTTCGATGGTGGCGAAGACGGCCTGCATCGCCTCCGACTGCGCCACGATGCCGTCCAGGCTGGCGTCGAGGCGTTCCATCAACTGCTCCCGCAGCGCGATGTTCTCCTCCCGCAGGGCCTTGGTGGCGGCCAGCCGCTCCATGATCAAGGACAGCTCCTCCGGATCGAAGGGCTTGCAGATGTAATCGTTGGCACCGCGCTTCATGGCTTCCACGGCCGTTTCCACCGAGCCGTGGGCCGTGATCACGATGACCAGGGCCTCGGGCTGGCGGGCCTTGATGCGCGAGAGCAGCTCGATGCCGTCCATACCGGGCATCTTGATGTCCACCAGGTAGACGTCGAACAGGTGGTCGGCGAGGCACGTCAGGGCGGATTCGCCCGAATCGGCCGTCTCGACCCGGTAACCGTCCTTGGTGAGCCAGGCGGCCAGTGATTCGCGGATGGCTTCTTCGTCGTCCACCACCAGGGTGGTCAGGCCGGAGGGGGTCATCGTCGATCTCCTTTAGTGGAAACAGTTTCGTCCGGTGCCTCTGGCAGGGTGATGCGGAAGGTCGTTCCCCGGCCGACCCGGCTGTCCACCGACACGGTGCCGCCGTGCTCGCGCACGATGCCGTAGACCATCGGCAGGCCGAGGCCCACCCCCTTGCCGTCGGACTTGGTGGAAAAGAAGGGTTCGAAGATGCGCTGCAGGTCATCGTCCGCGATGCCGGTGCCCGTGTCGGCCACCTCGATCCAGATGTCGCCCGACGAATCCTGGTGCCCGGCGCTGATGGTCAAGGTGCCGCCGTCCGGCATGGCTTCCACGGCGTTGGAGATCAGGTTCATCAGGCACTGCTGGATCTGGGCGTAGTCGCCGTAAATGGCGAAGGGCGCCGTCGGCAGGTTCAGTTGGGCGGTCACCCCGGCCTTGGTCATGGTATGCCCGAGCAGCACCAGGATGGTCTGGACCAGTTCCACCAGGTCGAAGCGCTTGGACTCGACGCCTTTCTGGCGGGCAAAGGTCAACAGGTTGTTGACGATCTTGCCGCAGCGCAAGGCCTCGCGCACCGAGAGGTCCAGGTAGCGTTCGAAGGCCGCCAACCCCTCGGGCGGCAGGCTTTTTTCCCGGATGTGCGACAGCATGAGCTTGTTGAAGGTGGCGATGCTAGAGATGGGATTGTTGATTTCATGGCAGACCGAGGCCACCAGGCGGCCCAGGGTGACAAGCCGGTCCTCCTGGATGAAGCGCTGCAAGTCCTCCCGGATGGCCCGGGCCCGGGCCTCCACGTGGGTGCTGACATCCTGGGTGATGTCGCGTACCACGTCGACGAACTGCACGATTTCGCCGAAATGGTTCACCAGCGGATAGGTGGTCACCTGGGAGATGCGGATGGTGCCGTCGGGCATCTTGATGTTGTGCAGGGCCCGGGCCGGACGGCCGGTCTTGGCCGCCTCCGCCAGGGCGCAGGGCCGGTCGGGATCACTGCAGGGGCGAGAGCCCCCATGAATGGCCTCGAAGCAGTGGCGGCCCACGATGTTCTCGGCCTCCTTGCCCATGGTGATCTTCTCGATGTTCTTGCACTGGATGATGCGATAGTTGCGATCGATGACCATCACGGCGTCCGGGGAGGCCTCCAGCATCGCCGAGGCGAAAGAGCTGGCCAGGCCGATCTCGGAAGACCGGCGGGCATCGCCGCCGTCCCAATTTAGCAGGCTGAGCAGCAGCTCGGCGGCCCGATGGTCCAGCAGGGCGGCGGCGACCGGCTTGACGCGGGCCAGCTCCGCCAGCACCTCGGGATCGCCGGTCATCTCCAGGATCATGTCCACGCGGTGATCCGTGGTGAGCAGGGCAGGGGAGGCGAGGATGTCAATCCCTTTTTCCCTTGCCATTTCGCGGCAGCGAGGCGCTTCACCGGTGGTGACCAGGTGGGTCAACTTGAGGCGGACGACTTCGGAGGCCGAGTGCTCGAGGCTGTGCATCACCTGTTGGCAGCGTTCTCCCTGGGCCACCACGGCGACTTTGAGAAGAAGGGAATGCTTGTACCGGGGATTTCCGGGCATGGCGATCACGGACCTCGGAGAAGGGCATCAGTTGTCGAGAAGTTCCAGATCGAACTGGGCGCGGATCTTGAAGACCCGGGTCGCCGGCAGGTTGTGGATCTCCGAGACCCCGGTTTCGCGCCGGATGGCTTCCAGGTGGCTTTCGATTTCGTCCATGGACGGAGCGATGAAAGTGAACCAGACGTTGACCCGGTGATCCCTCAGATAGTTGTGAGTGACGCCCCCGAAACGGTTGACCACTTGGGTGAAGGCCTCGATGCGCTCCGGCGGCACCTCCGCTGCGCAGAGGGTCGAGACGAACCCAACCTTGTCGGGGACGAAATTGCCTCCGATGCGCCGGATCACGTCATCCTGCTTGAGCCGCCGCACGCGGGCAATCACTTCGGCCTCTCCAACGCCCAGCTCTTCACCGATGGCGGCAAAGGGGTGCTCTACCAGGGGAAAGTCGGATTGGATGCGGTTGAGCAGTGCCCGGTCGATCTCGTCGATTTCAGTCATGGCGTCCCACTTTGTAGCGGCCATTGGTCAATGACCAACAACCCAATCACCCGCCGTCGGCCAGATACCGGACATGCACCCGGCGAGAGCGGGGGCCGTCGAATTCGCAGAAGAAGAGGCCCTGCCAGGTGCCGAGCACCGGCCGGCCGCCCTCCACCGCCACCCACTGGGAAGCCCCCATCAGGGAGGCCTTGATGTGGGCTGCGCTGTTGCCCTCGAGGTGCCGGTAGCCGGCCTCCCAGGGCGCCAGTCGATCCAGAGCCGCCAGGATGTCGGCGGCCACGTCCGGATCGGCGCTCTCGTTGATGGTCACGGCTGCCGTGGTATGGGGCACAAAGATCAGGCAAAG
>DQXI01000222.1 GCA_011042305.1 Desulfobacteraceae bacterium | reverse complement strand
GATATACATGCCGGCAGGCATATCATGGGTGAGGGTGTGGCCGCAAGCATTATTTTCATCCGTGGGTCACTACATTGGCCAGGCGAAAAACGTGATTCAATAAAATCAAATATTTGGAAAACCAAAAGGGCCAATTTTTGCCGAAAATAGGCCCCGTAGAAAAAATTTTGGCGAACTTGGGCTAGTCTGGACGCCGTTGCCCGTAACGCTCGAAACTGACCTTGTCGCGCTCCAGCGATGCGGCCGGGTGGGGCTTTTTCTCCTCGACCGGGTACCCGACGGCCACCATCGCCTCTATTTCCATGGACCGGGGGATGCCCAGCACTTCAGCGATGTACTGACCGGCGCTGCGGGAGTCGTCGTGGGGCCGCCGGCGGATCTGGATCCAGCAGCTGCCGAGGCCCAGGTCCGCGGCAGCCAGGTGAACGATCAAGGTCGCAATGGCGGCGTCCTCGACCCAGACGTCCGATTTTGCCGGATCGGCGTACACCACTACCGCCAGGGGCGCCTTGGCAAGAAAGGCCGCGCCGTGGGGCTTGGCCTGGGCCAGCCGGGTGATCGTCTCCGGGTCCGTGACAAACACGAAGCCCCACGGGTTGATCCCCCGCGACGACGGGGCGCGCAGGACCGCTTCGGTCAACAGCTCGATTTTTTCCCGTTCCAACGGACGGTCCGTATAGGCCCGGATGCTGCGGCGGTTTCTGAGCAAGTCGATGAACATGATCTCTTCTTCTCCTTTCAGCGAATTCGGATAACAACATTCATGATATCGCCATCATCACAGGTCGTACATCGTTTTCTTGCGCCACAGGGTTACCCGGGAGATGCCCAGGTCCCGAGCCGCCGCGGTCTGGTTGCCGTCGTGACGGTTTAGGGCTTCGGCGATGCGCCGGCGCTCGCGTTCTCTTTTGTCGTCTCGCGGCGCTAGGGCCGGCGCCGCGCCGGCCGTCTCGGGGTACAAGACTTGCAGGGGAAGGCACTCCGGGGTGATCTCGGCCCCGCGGCTCATTGCCAGGGCGTGCTCGATGGCGTTTTCCAGTTCGCGGATGTTGCCGGGCCAGTGGTAGCGGCGCAGCATCTGCTGGGCAGTCAGGTTGAGCGTCTTCAACGGCTGGTTATCCCCTTGGCGGTGCTTGCGGATGAAGTGATCCGCCAGGCGGAAGATGTCCTGGGGCCGCTCGCGCAGTGGAGGTATCACCAGGGGGATTACCGCCACCCGATAAAAGAGATCGAGGCGGAATTCGCCCCGCTGGGCCATGGCCGGCAGGTTGCGGTTGGTGGCGCAGATGATGCGCACGTCCACGGGGTAGGCCCGGTCGGCGCCCACCGGGCGGACCTCCCTTTCCTGTAGGGCCCGCAGCAGCTTCACCTGCATCGCTTTGTCCAGCTCGCCGATTTCGTCGAGAAACAGGGTCCCCTGGTGGGCTTCGCGAAACAGCCCGGCGCGGTCGCTGATGGCCCCGGTAAAGGCGCCTTTGACGTGTCCGAACATCTCCGATTCAAGCAGGGCTTCGGGCAGGGCGCCGCAGTTGACCGAGACGAAAGGTTTTTCCCGCCGGTGGCTCTGGGCGTGGATTGCCCGGGCCGCCACTTCCTTGCCCACCCCGGTCTCTCCCATGATCAGCACGCTCGAGTCCACCTCGGCGCAGCGCAGGATGGTTTCGAAGACGGTCTGCATCTTCTTGCCGCTGCCGATCATCTCGGTTTCCAGGCGGTGGCGCCGCATCTGCCGCCGGTAGTGGAACAGCTCCCGCTCCCGCTCGGCCAGGCGGAGGTTGTCGGTAATGTCGGTGAGGGTCTCGGCGTAGGCGAAGAGGCGCCCCTGGTGGTCGTAGATCGGGCGGATCTCGCCCACGAACTGCCGCTGCTGGCCGTTGACGGTCAGCTCGAGCTTGGCCGGGCCCTCGGCGCCCAGGGGCAGCCGGGGGGTCTTGCGGTCGGACGGCAGACCGGCGCTTGCCGGGGTGCCGAACATGAAGCGACCCTGGCCGTCGAAGATCGTGACGCAGTCGCGGATGCCGAAGAGGATGCTCTGGAGCATCATCTTCTCCTTTTCCAGGTCGTCGCGGATCTTTTTCTGCCCGCTGATGTCCGTCAGGAGGGCGTTGGTGGTGACCGGCCGCCCCTGGTCGTCCGTGTTCACCGAGAGGTGAAACAGGACCGGGATCTTTTGCATCTCGCGGCCGTACACGTAAAGCTCGAACTGGACCGACTCCTGCCGGCCGGAGGCCAGCGCGGAGATGATCTCCTGGGCCTTGCGGCGCTCGTCGGCACTGATGAGGGTCCGCATGTCCCGGCCGATGAGCCGGTCGCGGGCAGCGCCGGTGAACTCCAGGAAGGTTTCGTTGACGTCCAGCAAAACAAAATCCATGTCCACCAGCCAGTAGCTGATCTTCAGGTAGTCGAGGATCCGTTTCAACTCCCGGTTGTCCGTCGCTGAGGCGGGCGGGGTATCCATAGGCCTTTTCCTTTTTCCCTTCCTGGCCGAGGCGCGATGTTTCAACACTGATGCAATATCGTTAACCATATTTGAAACATGGCGGCAGGTCAACGGTATCCATCTACTGAAGGAAATTCAATCATATTGCAGGGCTGCAAAATTCCTTCGTCTTGGCACCGTCCTTGAAAGCGTCCGGGCACAGTTCACACCTTTTGATGTTGCTATCCCCGCCGGCGACCACGCCTTCTGCCGGCGGATCCAACAGGAGGGAGACCCGAAGGCATGAACGTCATTGAAACTACCATCGACACCCGGTCGGAGACCTACCGGAAGAACTTCGAGACCATGAGCGCCCTCGTGGAGGATCTCAACAAGGAGCTCAAGATTGCCTGGGACGTGCGCTCGGAAAAGTCTCTCAAGCGCCTGGCCGAAGTCGGCAAACTGCCCACCCCCAAGAAGCTGGAGCTGCTCCTCGACCCCAACACCCCGTTTCTCGAGATCGGCTCCCTGGCGGCCCGGGGCATGTACGACGGCAAAATCCACAAGGCCGGCACCGTCATCGGCGTCGGCGTGGTGGCCGGCCGGGAAGTGCTCGTTTTTGCCAACGATCCCACCATCAAGGGCGGCTCTTCCTACCCCATGACGGTTAAAAAATCGCTGCGTGGCCAAATCATCGCCATGGAAAACCGTTTGCCGTCGGTGAACCTGCTCGATTCGGCCGGCGCCTATCTCCCGTTGCAGTCGGAGATTTTTCCCGACGCCGACGACGGGGGCCGCATCTTTTACAACCAGGCCTTGATGAGCAAGATGGGCCTGCCCCAGATCACCGCCGTCATGGGCCTGTGCACCGCCGGGGGCGCCTATATCCCGGCCATGAGCGACGAGGTGGTCCACGTGCGGGGCCACGGGGCGATCTTTCTGGGCGGCCCGCCCCTGGTCAAGGCCGCCACGGGCGAGGAGGTCACCGCCGACGAGCTCGGCGGCGCGGAGCTGCACTGCGGCGAGTCGGGGGTCTCGGATTACTACGCCGAGGACGACGCTCACGCCATTGCCATCGTACGGCAACTGGTGGCCAACCTGCCGCCCAACGAGAAGACCAGGCTCGCCTGCCGCCCGCCGCGCCCGCCGCTCTACGATCCCAAGGAGATTTACGGGATCGTGCCGCGGGACATTGCCGAGCCCTACGACATCCGGGAAGTGATCGCGCGCATCGTCGACGGCAGCGAATTCATGGAGTTCAAGGAGATGTACGGCTCGACCCTGGTGTGCGGCATCGCCCATATCCACGGCTACCCGGTGGGCATCCTGGGCAACAACGGGATCCTGTTTTCCGAAAGCGCCCTCAAGGGAACCCAGTTCATCCAGTTGTGCGACCGCCGGGGCATCCCCCTGGTGTTTCTGCAGAACATCACCGGTTTCATCATCGGCCGCGACTACGAGCGCGGCGGCATCACCAAGAACGGCCACAAGATGGTCAACGCCGTGTCCACGGCCACGGTGCCCAAGTTCACCGTCATGGTGGGCGCCTCCTTCGGAGCGGGCAACTACGCCATGTGCGGCCGGGGCTACTCGCCGCGGTTCCTGTGGACCTGGCCCAACCACCAGATCGGGGTGATGGGTGGGGCCCAGGCGGCCGACGTGCTGGTGACGCTGCAAAACGACCAGCGGGCGCGGGCCGGCCAGCCGCCCCTGACGCCGGAAGAAGCGGCCTTGATCCGCGAGCCGGTGATCGCCGCGGCCATCAAGGAGGGCGACGCCTACTACAGCACGAGCAACCTCTGGGACGACGGGATCATCGACCCGGCCAAAACCCGGGACGTGCTGGGGCTGAGCATCTCGGCGGCCCTCAACGCGCCGTTGCGCTGCGATACCTGGGGTTACGGCATATTCCGGATGTGAGGCGTTGCGTCAATTCAAAATAGAGGCCGCAGAGAACTCGGAGAAAAACGGAGGCGGACAGGAGGTTTCTCTGGGGTCCCTGAGGGTTCAGGGGAAAGATCATGTTCAAGAAAATTCTCGTTGCCAACCGCGGTGAGATCGCCCTGCGGATCATGCGCACCTGCCGCGAGATGGGCATCGCCACCGTGGCGGTCTATTCCGAGGCGGACGAACGGGCCCTGCACGCCCTGGAGGCCGACGAGGCGATCCCCATCGGCCCGGCCGAACCGGCCGCCAGCTACCTGGACATCGAGCGCATCATCGCCGCTGCCCGGCAAAGCGGCGCCGAGGCCATCCACCCCGGCTACGGTTTCCTGGCGGAAAACGCCGCCTTTGCCGAACGTTGCCAGGCGGAAGGCATCGTGTTCATCGGTCCGCCGGCCCAGGTCATCCGCGACCTGGGCGACAAGGTAGTGGCCCGGCGGATCATGCTCCAGGGCGGGGTGCCGGTGATCCCCGGCATGACCGAGGAGGCCGGCGATCCGTCCGCCTGGGCCGCCCAGGCCGAGGCCATCGGCTACCCGGTGCTCATCAAGGCCGCTGCCGGCGGGGGCGGCAAGGGGATGCGCGTCGTGGAGCGGCCCCGGGAGCTGTTGGACGCCTGCCAGGAGGCCTCGCGGGAGGCGGCGGCGGCTTTCGGCAGCGGCGCCATCTACATGGAAAAGTTCCTGGCCAAGTCCCGCCACGTGGAGGTCCAGATCCTCGCCGACACCCGGGGAAACGTCGTTCACCTCTTCGAGCGCGAGTGCTCCATTCAGCGGCGGCACCAGAAGATCATCGAGGAGACCCCCTCGCCGGCCTTGACCCCGGCGCTGCGTGCGGCCATGGGCCGGGCGGCGGTGGCCGCGGCCCGGGCGGCCGGATACGTCAACGCCGGCACGGTGGAGTTCATTCTCGAGCCGGAAGGAAACTTCTACTTCCTGGAAGTCAATACCCGCCTGCAGGTCGAGCACCCCATCACCGAGATGACCACCGGCGTTGACCTGGTGCGCCACCAGATCGATATCGCCGCCGGCCGCCCCCTGGCGCTGTCCCAGGACGACCTGGCCGCCCGGGGCCATGCCATCGAATGCCGCATCTACGCCGAGGACCCGGAGCAAAACTTCTTTCCGTCTCCGGGTAAAATCGTTTTTCTCCAGGAGCCCTCCGGACCGGGGGTGCGCAACGACTGCGGGGTCTACGCGGGCGCCGAGGTGCCGGTAGAGTACGACCCGATCCTCTCCAAGCTGGTGGTGCATGCCGAAACCCGCTCTCAGGCGATCCGCCGCATGATCCGCGCCCTGGAATCCTACGCGGTGCTGGGGGTCAAGACGTCCATCGGCTTTCTCATCGACGTGCTCGCCTCCCGGCCCTTCGCCGACGGGGAAACCACCACCGATTTCATCCCGACCCATTTCGCCGACTGGCGCCCGGGGGGCGAGCGCAGGGACTTGGCGGTCATCGCCGCGGCCGCCGACGCCTTGGCGCCCCGGGCGCGGGCCGCTTTCAACGGCACCGAAGCCGCGGCCGTCTGCCCTGGTCCCTTTCAGACCCTGGGCCACTGGAGGCTGTAGCCATGGAATACCAGTTCAAAGGCAACGAAGACATTATCGTAGTGAACGTGGAGACCGACGGCCCCGAGCGCTTTTGCGCCACCATCGACGACAGGCGACGGGAAGTGGTCTGCCGGCGGATCTCCGACTACCAGCTCCACTTGACGGTGGACGGCCGGCAGGTGACGGCTTTCGTGGCCGAAACGCCCGAGGGCAAGGCGGTGATGATCGAGGGGCGCACCTGGCTGCTGGAGGACACCGCTGCGGCCCAGACCCGGCGTCGCGGCGCGCGCCGCGACG
>DQXI01000258.1 GCA_011042305.1 Desulfobacteraceae bacterium | reverse complement strand
CGGACCGGGCTGGCGCCAGGGGAGTGACCATGGCGCTTTTGCTCTGCCGCTTGGCCAACGTTGCAGCGCGGTTGCGGCCTACGGGCCCTTGGCGCCGAGTTCTTGCCGGCGGCTAAACTCAATCTCCTGGCTACCCCGGATAGTTTCAAGTGGCTGAATACGAAGCAGAATACTTTACGCGGAGACCGTATCGCCGGTGTCCGCCAGGCAGTCTTGTCCGGCGGCCCCCGGAAGGGGTAGCGGGAGAAGGCGGTTGCCTGAAAGCGCCGTCTTCTGTTGCCCTTCAGGAGGTTGAAACCTTCGGATGGGGTGGCAAGGAGGGTTGAGTTTTGACAACTGGCAAGCTGTTTGAGGAAAACGATGAGTGCAGATAACCTGAAAATCCTGGCTCTGGGGAACAGTCTCACGGAGGGATTCGGGGTGGCCCCTCAGGACGCCTATCCGCATATCCTCCAGCAGATGCTGGAAGCCGAAGGAATCGTCTGCCGGCTGATCAATGCCGGCGTCAGCGGGGACACCTGCCGGGGAGTACTGTCCCGCCTGGACACCATCCCCAGTTGGTCCCCCCACTTGGTGATCCTGGAAATCGGGGTCAACGACGTGCTGATGGGCCGCTGGCCGGAGCGCATCCAGGCCGACCTGGGGGGCATCGTCCAGCGACTTCTGGGCTGGAACATCCCGGTCGCCTTGGCCGGCATGCAAATCCCGCCCCTGGGCGACCCGGAAGCCGAAGCCGCCTTTGCCGCCATCTACCCCGCTGTGGCCGATGCCTTTCGCATCCCGTTGATCCCGGAGTTTACCGCCCCCCTGTGGGCCGCCCCGGGCCGGGTGCAATACGACGGTTTGCATCCCAATGCCGAGGGATACCGGGCCATCTGCGCCCATATCCTGCCCGCGGCAATCAGAATTATTCGGGAGCTGCCTTCGGCTTCAAAGAACCCAAGGGAAAGGGATTGAAAGGACGCGGCCGCTAGGCGAAATCCGGGGCGGCATTGCCGAAGGGATCGTCGCTGGTGAAATCGGGCAGGTAGTGCTCCGAGGCCTCAAGCTCCTGGATGAAGGCGTTTTCCAGGCCCAGGTCCAGGGCATGATCCACGATCTGGTCGTACTCGTCTTGTGACAGTCGGCGGTTGATCTGTGGATAATCACCAGCCCGGTGCCGGGGCGCGTACTGGGCCATGATGCTCACGGGGATGTTCGGCGCCAGCCGCGCCAAAAAATCGAGGCATCGGCGGCTGTTGTCCGTGCAGCCGGGCAGCACCAGATGACGCACCAAGACCCCGCGCATCGCGATCCCATCCTCATCGAGACTCAGGCACCCGACCTGATCCAGCATCTCCCGCAACACGGCAGGCGCCCTGTCCGCGTAGTCGTCCACGCCGGAGAACCGCTTTCCCAGCGCGTTGTCCAGGTACTTGAGGTCCGGCAGGTAGATGTCCACCAGGCCTCGGATCCGCCGCAGGGCCGCCACCGAGTCGTAGCCGTTGCTGTTGTAGACCACCGGAACTACCAGGCCGGCCTGCCGGGCGTGCTCGATGGCCTCGGCCACCTGGAAGACCATGTGCGACGGGGAGACGAAGTTGATGTTGTGGGCCCCCTGGTCCTGGAGCCGCCGCATCTGCGCGGCCAGCTCCGCCGGGGCGAGGCGCCGGAAGCGCTCCGGCGGCGTCTCTTGGCTGATCTGGCTGTTCTGGCAAAACACGCAGCGCAGGTTGCAGCCGGCCAAAAAAATCGTCCCAGAGCCGCGGGTACCCGAAATGGGCGGTTCTTCGCCGAAATGCAAACCGACATGGGCCACCGGAATCCCGGCGTCCACCCGGCAGAAGCCCACCTCTCCGGCGAGGCGGTTCACCCTGCAGCGGCGGGGACAACTCTCACAGCAGCCCAGGTGAATCAGCCAGGAGGCCCCCACATCGGCCGGGATTGCCTTGCTCATCTTAACCCCCTCCGGGCCATCGTCTCGAAGCGATAGTGAACAGATAACCGCCCCCGAAGCCATGCGCCGGCCCAGGGCCTCTTGGCCGTGCTCCTATGTAACCGCATGTCCGATCACCTGGAAACCTTCCGGATATCTTCAGCTCTCTGACAACTGCCATTTTGCGGCAAATGATGATATGATCAGGGCCGGATAAAACGTGGTTATCAATTCGACACCCAGCGCGCACCCCAACCCGTGGAGGTCGACCCATGCTCACCGCCAAGGATATCATGAATCGAGAGGTCATCACCGTCCGCCCGGACACCGAGATCACCAAGGCCGCCAGAATCCTGCTGGAGCAGAAAATCAACGGCCTGCCGGTGGTGGATGAAAAGGGCGAACTGGTGGGCATCTTATGCCAGAGCGACCTCATCGCCCAGCAAAAAAAGATGCCCATCCCTTCCCTGTTCACCTTCCTCGACGGTCTCATCGCGTTGACCTCGATGAAACAGATCGAAAAAGAGGTACGCAAGATCGCCGCCATCGTGGTCTCCGACGCCATGACCGTCGACCCGGTGACCGTGCAACCGGACACCGGCATCGAGACCGTGGCGGCCCTGATGGTGGACAACAGCTTCCACACCCTGCCGGTGGTGGAAGACGGACGCCTGGTGGGCATCATCGGCAAGGCGGACATTCTCAAGACCCTCACCGCTTCCCCTTCGTCGTCCAAATAGATGGCCTCTGGCTGGCCATGATTTTTCAGGAGGAATCTTCATGCGTCTTGGCATCATCGGCCTGCCCGGATCCGGCAAGGCCACCGTCTTTGAAGCGTTGACCGGCAACCGCATCGATGCGGCCCGGCGGATGGAGGCCCACGTGGGCACCGTCAAGGTGCCCGACCCACGGGTGGACGCCCTCAGCGCCATGTACCAGCCCCGCAAGACCACCTTCGCCCAGGTGGAATACCTGCTGCCCGGCCGCCAGAGCGGCGGTGCGGACAAGCACCGCGACCCCAACCTCTGGGTCCCGGTGCGCGACTGCGACGCCCTGATCCATGTGCTGCGCAATTTCAGCGTCTACGGCCTCAAGGAACCCGACCCGGCGGCCGACTTCAACGCGCTGAACGAGGAGATGATCCTGGCCGACCTGGTGGTGGTGGAAAAGCGCCTGGAGCGACTCGCCCAGGACAAGCAGCGCGGCCGCAAGATCGACGGCGAAGAAGCGGACCTGCTGGAGACCTGCCGCCGCCACCTGGAGGCCGAGACGCCGCTGCGGCGCTTACCGGAGCTGGGGACCCATCCCAAGCTGCGGGGCTTCGCCCTGGTGTCGGCCAAGCCGATGCTGGTGCTGTTCAATAACGAAGACGACGACGCCCGCCTGCCGCCCCTAGAGGGACCGCTGGCGGACGAGATCGCCATGGTGCTGCGCGGCAAGCTCGAACAAGAGCTGGCCCAGATGAACGCCGAGGAGGCCGAAGCCTTCCTGACGGAGTTCGACATCCAGGCCTCGGCCATGGACCGGGTCATTGCCCGCTCCTACGAGCTGCTCGGGCTGATCTCGTTTTTCACCGTGGGCGAGGACGAGGTGCGCGCCTGGACCATCCGCCGCGGCACCTCGGCCCTGGACGCCGCCGGCGTGATCCACTCGGACCTCAAGCAGGGTTTCATCCGCGCCGAGGTAGTTGCCTACGACGACCTGATGGCCGCCGGCGGCCTGGCCGAAGCCCGCAAGCAGGCCACGCTGCGCCTGGAGGGCAAAACCTACGAGGTCAAGGACGGCGACGTCGTCCACGTGCGCTTCAATGTGTGACAAACCCGCTTCAATTCCTGGTGACAGAAAAGCCACCGGCCCTGCTGAGCGGCGTTCAAGTGCCGCCATGGACGTCCCGTGAACGGCGCCGGGCGCCGGGCGGGGGCCTTCGCCACGGCCCTGGTGGGCCTTGCAGTCCTCTTGGCCCTGGCCGCCTGGCTGGCCCTGCCGGCCTGGATCGAGGCGCGCCTGGTGCCGGATCTGGCCCAACGTTACGGAATAGGTCCGGTCGCGCTGGACATCCGGCGCATCGGCGCCAGGGGCCTGGACGTCGCCGACATCTGCATCGGCCAAGCGCTCACCGCGGACCATCTCACGGCCGACTACCGTCCCGCCGGCCTGCTGCGCCGGCGCATCGAGCGCATCGTGGTGTCCGGGCTCACCGTGCGCGCCGCCTGGGATAACGGCCTTATCCGGGTAAAAGGAATCGACCTGCCCGCCTTCGGCGGCCGGGCAGCCGACCGGGGCGCGGGGCTTCCCGACGCCTGGATCGGCCGCCTGGAAATCCATGGCGGCCTGTTGCAACTGGCCTGGGGAGCGGCGCAGCTCACGATCCCCTTCTCCCTGGTGGCCACCTGTCCCGCGCCGGATCTCTCCTGCGTCAACGCCCGCCTGGAAATTTTTCCCCGCCGCCGCCCCGTCCGGGTGATGCTGCAGGCCGATGCCCGCCAAAACGTCTTGAGCGCCGTGGTTCAGGCCGACAACACGCCGCTGGATCGCGCCGACATCCTGCCGGCCCCGGAAAAATTGCGCCTCGGTGGACGGGTCTCGGCCCGCGCCGAATTCCGCGCCGCCCTCTTCCCCTTCCACATCCGTTCGCTGGCCGGCGAGGCCACGTGGACGGACCTGCGCCTGGAAGCCCCCGGCGCTCGGCTGATCGCGGCCCCCGGCCCACAGCCGCTGCGCCTCTCCTGGAGGCTGCCCGAGTCCGCCAGCCGCCTGGCCTTCGACGTCTCCGGAGCGCTGCGCCTGGTCCATCCCGTCGCCGCCGAGATCGAAGCGCTTCACGGCAACGGCGCCCTGGATAGCGGCCTTCTGGAAATCGAGGCCGGCGCCAGCTTGCGCCTGGGCCCGCCCTGGAACGGGTTCCTGGACATCTCGCAGCTCAAGGGGTCGGCGCGCCTGAATGCCGGCAGCGGGCCCGAGGGCCGCTTGACGGTCTCGGCGGGCGGGAGCATCGGCGGACCGCTGCCCATGAACCTGGAGAGCCTGCGCCTCGAGGTCTCCGGGCGCAGCGGAGACCTCGAGGCCACGGGGGAATTTTCCGCCGCCACCGGCGAGAGCCTTGCCGTTGGGTCTTCTTGCCTGGCGCCCACCGGGATGCGGGGCACCTTTTCCGCCCGCCTGCAAAACCGATCTGCCTGGCGGGCGGCCCTCGACGCCGCTGCCACGGCACCGAACCTGGAGCTGACCGCCGGTGGCCAAACGGTCCACTTGGCACGACCGCAGATCCACCTCGACCTTTCCGGCGAAAACGGCGCCCTGGCCGTCGCAGGCCGGTGGGCCGCAGCAAGGGGAAGGATGACGCAGGCGGGGGTTGACATCACCTGGCCGAAGATCGAGGGCAAGGTCCACGGCACCCTGGATTGGCCCGACCCGCTGGCCGGCGGCGAGCTGCGTTTTGCCGTGGGGCTGCCTCAAGTGACGGCGGCAAATGACCAAGTGGCGGCTGAACTCCGGCGCGCCCGCCTCGCCGGTCGCATCCAGCTGGGCCGGCCGCCGACGGTGGAGGCCGAGCTGCGCGCCGCTGGCCGCATCCATTGGCCCGACGGCGACTTGACCGCCGAGCCCGTCGCCTTGCGCCTGCCGCTGCAATGGCCGGCGACGAAGCCCGCGGCCGGATCCCTGGCGATGAAGCTGACGCCCCGGCCGGGGCTCAACCCCGGCCGCCTCGAGGCGACGCTGCGACAAACCGGCCATGGCCTGGTCGTCGACGGCGTGTTGCAGGATCTCTTTTTCACCGGCACCAGGGTGCAGCTCACCGCAGCGGCCGAACCGACCCCGTCCGGGATCCGGGGCCGCCTCGAGGCCGACCTGGCCCCCTGGTCTCCGGCCGCGCCCATCGAGCTGGGGGGCCTGGCACCGGCCGCCGGCGGCCTCACGGTGGACGGGAAACTGGCCCTGCATGCCGACCTTACCCTGGAGGCCGGCCGCCTCCAAAGCCAGGCACGCATCCGATTCACCGAGGGCACCCTGGCCGACGGGACCCGCCAGCGCCGGGCTGCCGGCATCGAGGCCGACCTCCAGCTGGTCGACCTGCCGACCCTGCGCAGTGCGCCCGGGCAGGTGCTGCGCCTTGCCGGGGCCGAGCTGGGCAACATCCGGATAGGCGAGGGCGCCGTCGTCTTCCAGGTGGAGGCGCCGCACCAGGTGCTGCTGGAAAAGGGCTCCTTCGCCTGGTGCGGGGGCAGGGTTCACCTTGAGGCCATGCGGTTTTCCCCGGCCGTGGACGACTACCGCTTGACCCTGTTTTGCGACCGGTTG
>DQXI01000096.1 GCA_011042305.1 Desulfobacteraceae bacterium | reverse complement strand
CTCGGGCCGCTCGAGCCGCCCGGCCACCTGGGCCGGGGTTTCCAGCATGGGGCTCATCTGAAGGAAAAACTCGGCTTCGTCTTGGGTGAACAGGCGGCGCAGCAGCCGCAGCTCGACCTTCTGCTCGGTCCCGGGAAATCCGGTGGCCAGGTCGTCCAGGCGCTGGCGCAGTTGCTCATACACGTCACTCATGGGGTTCCTCCTCGTCTGTTGCTGCTTTGATTTTCCTGGAAACCTTCCAGAAACCTTAAGCCCTGTGACCAACGTGTTCCGCTGTCATTCCGAACATCAGCAAGGAGTCTTGACGCCTCCAAGAGATCCCTCAGCGCCGCGCTCCACGGGTTGACCGGGGCTTGGGTGGGTGTCCGGACTCGAATGTGGGCCGACTTTGGCAAAACCCGCAATGGCATCATCAGATCAGGCCGCTGGCAATCACCTCGGCAGCCCGGCGCTCCAAGGCCGCCACGGCGAAGATCAGCATGGCGAAGCGCTGGTCGCGGGTCTGGCCGTGAAAGTAGCGATAATAGATCTGTTGGGCGATGACCGCCAGTCGAAACAATCCAAAAGCGTAATAGAAGGCGATATCGTCCACGGCCAGGCCGCTCTTTGCGCTGTAGGCGGTAACCAGCTCGTCCCGGGTCAAAGCCCCGGGGATGTGGGTGGGCATGAGGCGCAGGGCCTGCATCTCCTCGCTGTCGCCGGCCTCGACCCAGTAGGCCAGGCTGTTGCCCAGGTCCATGAGCGGATCGCCGATGGTGGCCATCTCCCAGTCGAGTACCCCGATGATGCGAACCGGGTCGGCCGGGTCGAGCACCACGTTGTCCAGGCGGAAATCGTTGTGCACCAATCCCGGCCGGGGGCTGTCCGGAGGCCGGTGATCGGAGAGCCAGGTCATTACGGCCTCGAAATCCGGAGCGTCCTCGGTGCGTGCGGCCCGGTAGCGCCGGGACCAGCCGTCCACCTGGCGTTGGACGTAGCCTTCCGGATGTCCCAGATCGGCCAGCCCGGCGGCGGCGTAGTCGATCCGGTGCAGCTCGAGCTGAGCCTCCAGCAGCCGCAGGCACAGGTCGCGGGCCTGGCCGGGGGAGTACGCCAGGCCCGACGGCAGATCCTTGCGCAAAATGATGCCCCGGATGCGCTCCATCACGTAAAACGGTGCGCCGATGACCGCCGGATCGTCGCAGTAGAACAGGGCATCGGGTACGTAGGGGTAGACCGGTTTGAGCGACTTGAGAATCCGGTACTCGCGGCCCATGTCATGGGCCTTGGCGGCCTTGGTGCCGAAGGGGGGGCGGCGCAGCACCAGCTCGCGGTCGCCGGCGGTGATGAGATAGGTCAGGTTGGAGTAGCCGCCGGGAAACTGGCGGATGGCCAGCGGCCCCTTAACGCCAAGGTTTCGCTCCAGGCAGGCGCCGATGCGGGCGGCATCCAGGTCCTCGCCCGCGCGAACCTCACGGGCCGGGTCGATCAAGTCCATATCGCAAATCTCCGCTTCCTGAATCCGCCTCGGTTCCGCCGGCGTTCTGGCCGTTGGCGTCAGTGCCCGGTCGCCTTGCCATAGCTTTCCACCGCGTCCAAGACGGCATCGGCGTACTGGTCCACCGTGATGCGGCGGCCGGCGTGCTTCCAGCGCTTCAGGTACCAGTCCTGGACCATGGCCTTGGTCAGGCTGGCGGCCATGCGGCAGTCCCGCGGCGCCAGGGCCCCGGCAGCGACCGCCTCGGTCATCAAATCCTCGAACAGCTTCTCGGTAGCCAGCTCGCTTTCCATGCTCTTTTTCCGCTCGGCGGCAGGCAAGTGGCGCGCCTCCATGTAGGCGAAAAAAAACCAGGGCTGCATCGCTTCGCTCAGATACAGATGGATACGCACGGCGGCGCGCAGGCGTTCCATGGGGTCCCGGCGCCGGTCGAGCGCCTGCTCCAGGATGCGGCGCGTCACCGAGCGGTGCTGCTCCTGGAGCATGGCCAGCAACTCCTCCTTGCTGCTGAAATAGGCGTACAGGGCACCCATGCTCATCCCGGTGGCGGCGCTCAAATCGCGCAGGGTCATGGCGGCAAACCCCTTCTCGTTGGCCACCTTCAGGGCAGCGGCGAAGATCCGCTCCAGGTTGCGCACCGCCGTGGCCTCCTTCTTGACGCGGACGGCCTCGGGGTGGCGGGCCAGCGTCTCGCGGTAGAGGTCGCTCTTGGCCTGGTCGACCGATTTCTTGAAGTCGCGATAAGTCATCGAAACAATCGCACCCATAGGCCTTCAGGAAAGGCTGCGGCAAAAGGGTTAACGCACCCGCCGGCCTTCGTAACCCTTGAGAATCTGCCGCGCCGCCGACACCTTGTGCACCTCGTCGGCCCCGTCGTAGATCCGGGCGGCCCGCTCGTGGCGATAGAAGAAGGCCAGCACCGTGTCGTCGGTCATCCCCAGCCCGCCGTGGATCTGCAGCGCCCGGTCCACCACCCGCTGCATGGTGTTGGCCACCACGAACTTGATCAGCGAAATCTCGCGCCGCGCCGCCTTGGCCCCTTCCCGGTCCATCTTCCAGGCCGCGTTGAGCACCATGAGCCGCGCCGCCTCGATCTCGGCGGCCGACTCGGCGATCCAGGCCTGGATGAGCTGCTTGTGGGCCAGGGTCTTGCCCGGTCCGATCTGCCGGTGCAGCGCCCGGTGGCACATGAGGTCGAAGGCCCGCCGGCAGATCCCCAGCCAGCGCATGCAGTGGTGGATGCGGCCGGGGCCGAGCCGCTCCTGGGCGATGACGAACCCGTGGCCCCGGGGGCCGAGGAGGTTTTCCTCCGGCACCCGGCAGTCCTGGTAGAGGATCTCGGCGTGGCTGAAGTAGTCCTCGCCGCTGTGGCCCATCACCGGGATGTTGCGCACCAGGTTGAAGCCGGGGGTATCGGTGGACACGATGATCATGCTGGCCTGCAGATAAGGGCTTGCCTCGGGGTCGGTCTTGGCCATGACGATGGCAAAGGCCGATCCGTCAGCGGCGGTGGTGTACCACTTCTGACCGTTGATCACCCACTGGCCGTTCTCCAGTACGGCGGTGGTGTCCATGAGCACCGGGTTGGAGCCGGCCAGGTCGACTTCCGTCATGGAAAAGCAGGAGCGGATCTCGCCGGCCACCAGGGGCTTCAGATACTTCTCCTTCTGGGCCGCCGTGCCGTGGAGGTGGAGGATCTCGATGTTGCCGGCGTCCGGCGCATGGCAGCCGAAGACGAAGTGGCCCAGAGGGCTGCGGCCCAGGGCCTCGGAGACCAGCCCGTGCTCCACCAGGCTCAGCCCCATGCCGCCGTATGCCACCGGGTGGTTGGGGGCCCAGAGCTCCATCTGCTTGACCATGCGCCGTTTTTCTTCGATCACCGGCAACAGCTCGGTAAAGGGCCGGCGCAAAAATTCGGGCTCCAGGGGAATCAGTTCGTTTTCGACGAACTCGTCGATAAGCGGCAGGACGACCTGCATCTTTTCCGAAAGGCCGAAATCCATGGTCTCTCCTAGAACAGGGTTTTGAGGTTCGGATCGGCTTCTATTTCCAGGTGGCCGATGGCGTTGAAGGTTTTCAAGGAAAACCCGTTGCCGTCGGTTTCGATCACCGATACCGACGTGTTGTAGACCTGCCAGCCGAGCTCAATCGCCACCGCCGGCGACAGGGAAAGGGCCGCCTGGACACTGACGGCAATGGGACCTCCGGAGGTGAAAACCGCCACTCGCCGGCAACCGGCGGAGCGGGTCGCCACCTGCCGCAGCCCGTCGCGCACCTGCTGGCTGAACCCCGCCACCGTGTGTACAGATGCCTCGTTTTCACCGATGCTGATCTGCATGGCCCGGCTCACGACCCGGTGATAAGCGCGCGGATCGCTGTAGCGCTGGGCGTAGGCTGCGGCCAGGTCCGGCTCGGCCGCCAGCAAGACGGGAAGACGGGCCGTCAGAACCGCTTCGACGTCGATCTCGGCGAAGGCATCGACAATTTCCAACGGCTCGTCGCTTCCCGCGGCCTTCAGCACGCCTTCGGCCGTTTGGACATGGCGTCGCAGCGGACCGGCGAAGACCACGTCGAAGCAGGCAGCGGCGCGCCGCAAATAGCTCCCCAGCAACGCGGCCTGGCGATGGCCGAGACCCGAGAGCCGATCATAGTCGGCCTCGCCGAAGGACGCCTGGGCGTGGCGAATTAGAAAAATGTCGGTCATCATGCGATCCGTGGCAAGTTGTAATCCCGGTAAGATTCAGCCGGCCGAAACCAACTGAGCCTGTAGCTTTGCGGGGAGGGATTTGTCAACAAAAAAGCGAGCGAACGCTCGCTTTTTATTGACAGCCCCCTTCCCCTTGGCCTATGGTGCCGGCATCTGGCGCCTGTTTTGAAGGGCTGCTTTTTTTGAGTTTCCGGCCGGGCTTCCGCTGCCTCGCCCCGATGAACATGGATTTTTGCTTCCGCAGGAATGACGGATCGTCCATGAAAATTCTCGTCTGCATCAAACAAATCTTGGCGCCTGAATCCGAGCTGGCCCCGAGGGCCGACGGCACCGGGCCGGCCCCTGTGGGGCCGGCCGAGCGGCGTATCAGCCGCTACGACGCTTGCGCCCTGGAAGCGGCCCTGCAACTGCGTGAAAGCGTCGGCGGGCGGATCCGGGTGGCCACCGTGGGCCCGCCCTGGGCAGCCGAGGCGTTGCGCCGGGCTCTGGGCATGGGTGCCGACGATGCGTTGCATATCATTGCGGCTGACGACGTCGACGACCCGTTCATCGTGGCCGGGGCCCTGGCGCCGGCGGCCAGGGACTGCGACCTGGTCCTGACCGGCGTGATGAGCGAAGACCTGATGCAGGGGACCGTGGGGCCGATCCTGGCAGCGCTGTTGGACCGCCCCTGCGCCACGACGGCAATGGCTTTTGAACGGGCGGCCGGCGGTTCGGCCCTGACGGTGGAAGAAGAGCTGGAACACGGGGAACGGAGCATCGTCGAACTCACCCTGCCGGCGGTGGTCACCATCCAGAGCGGCCCTTGGACACCCCGCTACCCCTCGGTCTCCGGCCTGCTGAAGGCCCGCCGCCAAGCCATCCAAACCCTGAAGCTGGCCGCAATGCCCATCGACTTCCCGCGCCAGAGGATCGTCGCGATGACGACACCACCGCCCACCCGGCAGGGGCGGATGTTGCCGGGAACCGCTGCCGACAAGGCCGCCCAACTGGTTCATCTTTTTAGACAACGGGGCTTTTTGCCCCCTTGCGCCCCATGAACGCCGCGCCGATTTACCTCGTCTTGATCAGCCGGGACCGCCGCTTGCCGGCAGCCGCCGAAAACCTCGCCGCCTGCGCCCGGGCCATCGCCGCTCTTGCCCCGGCGCCAATCCGCGCCTTGGTGGCGGGTAAGAATCCGGCGGCCGCGGCCGGGGAAACGGCCCGGCATTTGGGGATGCCGGTTTTAGCCCTGGAAATCGTGGGCCTCACCGATCCCGGCGATGGCGCCACCGGCATCTCCTTGGCGGATTTTTTGAATTCGGAGATTCCGGCCTGGATCTTGATGGAAGATACCACCCTGGGCCGCCGTCTGGCCGCCGAGTTGGCCGTCCGGCTGTCGGCAGCCTGCATCACCGGTGTGGAGGCCGTGGAACAAGACGACCACGGGGTCGTCTTGACACGGGCCGTCTGGGGCGGCAAGTTCAGAGCCGCCGTGCGTACGGCGGCTGAAACGATAACGGTCACCGTGGCCGACGGCGCCTTCGCCGGCCGTTTTGAAAAAGCCGGCGGCCAGGCAAAAGTCCAACATCGACGCAGCGAGGCCGCCCGTGGGGGCCGCCGCCACCTCAAGCGGATCCAGGCGCCCGAAGCGGATACGGGGTTGAGTGAGGCCCGGGCGATCGTGGCCGCCGGGAGTGGCATCGGCGAACCTGACCGGCTGGTGCTGGTCCGCAAACTGGCCGAGCGGATTGCCGGCGCCCAGGTGGCCGGGTCACGCCCGGTCTGCGACCGTGGCTGGCTGCCCTACAGCCGCCAAGTGGGCATCACCGGCGCCACCGTGGCCCCGGCCTTGTATATCGCCTGCGGCATCTCCGGTGCCGCCCAGCACATTGCGGGCATGTCCGGCGCCGGCCTGGTGGTGGCCATCAACAAGGACCCCAGGGCCGCCATCTTCCAACATGCCGACATCGGCGTGGTGGAAGACCTGGGGACGTTTCTGCCCCTGCTGGTCGAGGCCTGCGGACAAGAAGAGGATTCAACGCCATGACAACGGCACGCCCTGGTCGATGACTCCGCTTTCAGCGTTTCTACCGGTCCGCAGTCGTGGCCGGATCG
>DQXI01000161.1 GCA_011042305.1 Desulfobacteraceae bacterium | reverse complement strand
TACGGACAACACCGGCAACACCAAGACCAGCTACGATTACATTCAGGTTCAAAGCTTGGGCCGTGTCGACGCCGCCACCTTGCGTGCGACCGGCAGCTGGCCGACGCCCACCCTGAGCTGGAGCGCACCGGCGGATATCAGCGGCCCGACCTACTACCGGGTGATCATCGAGGACGCATCGAGCGGTGAACGGGTCTACGGCTCCGGTTTTACTACCCAGACTTGGATCGCCGTTCCGGAAGGACGTCTATCGGCGGGCGGCAATTATCGCTGGTACGTGCGTACCGTGGAACATCCTTACTGGATTGCACGCAACAACGAGAATCGTTCGGCCAAAGTGAGCCTCAACAGCACCACGGTCTCGAACAGCGCCTATCTTCGCTATGCGACCGCCTACCAGCGGCGGGAAGCGGACGGGCAGCGGTACACGACATTTCAGTTGAGCGCCATCGATCCAGGCGGGCTTGCCGCCTTGTCGGTGAGCGGCCCCAATGGCTTTTCATACACATTTCAGCCCGGCGACTACGACCCGGCGTACAAGGAATACTCGCACCACGGCCCCCCCGACTTGACCGAGGGGGTTTACACCTTTTTTCTGACGCCGGTCGGCGGCGGCGAAACCTTGATCACCCACGCCTATCTCCAGACGGTATCCGATCTGCCTCTCGTGGACCCCCAGTCCGTCAAGGTTTCGGGCGATCCCCTCAGGCCCGTTATCAGTTGGGCCGGCGTCGACGGGTATGCCGGGCAAGCCTACTACCGGCTTTGGCTGACCGACGAGAATTACAACCTGGTTCAGGTCATCGGTCGCAATGAACGAACCAGCGCTTCAGTGTCGTTTGACATGACGCCCGGGGAAACCTACCGTTTCCGCGTCGAGGCCTATGACCATCCCGACTGGGTGACGTATAACGCCCGCTCCAATTCATCCTGGTTCAGCTACACCCCGCCGTTTCCTTCGATTGCGATTCTCGATCCAACCGAGGCGATCCAAGCCGACGATCTGGTCCGCATCGCCTGGCGGGTCGATTACGCCAGCCCGGACGACGTGGTGCGTCTGTTTTATGATACGGACACCACCCCGGGGGGCGGCGTGGAAATCACCCCTGCCGAAGGGTTGAGCGCCGGTGGACAGAATTATTACGACTGGAATGTGACTGCCCTTGCGGGCCAGACGTATTACATTTATGCGACCATCACCGGCGGCGGACAGACCACCACAAGCTATAGCCCCGGCACGGTGACCGTCGCTCCCGACGGGATGCCCCTGGATTACGAAGTTGCCAATGGCCTGGACCCTTACAACGATGACAGCGGCGAAGACCTGGACGGAGATGGCTTGACCAACCACGATGAGTTTCTTCTTGGCACCGGCGCCAATGACAGCGACACAATCAGCGGCGGCAGGGGAGATGTGAAATCTGACGGTCATGTCGACCTGGCCGACACCATCTTGGCGTTACAAGCGATCAGTGGACTGGAAGTCGCTCCGTCCCTGAGCGCTGATGTGGATGGCGACGGTCGAATCGGCATTGCGGAAGCGGTTTTTACGCTGCAAGCGGCTGCCCATCAGCGTATAGTCGTGACGACTTCCCGTGACGCCCAGGGCGTCTGGTATATTAATGGTCCCGAGGATGCCGGCCTTTACGAGATTTTCGAGGCCATGGGCTACGCCGTGGCCACTGATCGCCTCTGGCAGGCAGAGACTTTCAGGCGCTCGGGCCGCGGCACCCTTTCCGAGATCTTGGGCCCATCTTCGCTAAGCCAGGATATATTCGTGCGTGTCACCGGTTACAGTGATGATCAACTGAGTGACGGGTTCAATGCTTTGGACAGCGAAACCCGGGCGATGGTGAGCGGTTATGTGGCGGGGTTCAACCGGCGCATTGCCGAAATTTTCAGCAATCCGGATTTACTGCCCTTCGAGTTTGCCGCCCTGGCTCAAAATTTAGGGGTGACCCCGGACGTCATCCTGAAAGCCTGGACCGTGGAAGACGTCTTGGCTTGGACTTCGGTGATGCTCAGAAACTTCGACCCCGAGGCGCAGAAAATCGGGCAGCTCGAAAATGCCGAATTGATTCAGACATTGAACGCTTTATATCCAGACCAATATTTAACCATGTTCAACGACCTGCGGTGGAGGCAGGATCCCGACGCCTTGACCTACATTGCCGCTGGGGCCCAACCTGGCGCGCTACGCGCACCGATGGCATTTCCAACCTCTCTCGAATCGGTGGCAGCCATGCCGCCGGTGAGCCCCGCAGTCGAACGTCTCGACGCATTGTACAAGGAAGCCGAAGAAAGTCTTAAAAAAATCGGTGCTAAAATTAAAATGGGCTCTTACGCCTGGGCCTTGGCCGGTAACAAGACAGCCACGGGGAATCCGATGATTTACTCCGGCCCCCAAATGGGATTTATGACGCCCTCGATCATCCTGGAAGGCGCGATTCGGGCCGGCGGCTTGAACATTTCAGGCATGGCCATTGCGGGACTTCCCGGTATCGTTATCGGCCGCACCCCCCATCACGCCTGGTCCATGCAGGTGGGCCATGCGCATACCCTGGACTATTACTTTGAAACACCAGAAGCGGTAGCGCTGGACCGCATGGAGACGTTCAAAGTCGCCGGCCAGGCGGATGTGACCATTCCCGTTTGGAAGAGCAGCCACGGCCCGATTATCAATCCGCTACCATATGATCCCAACAACTATGATGCCGGCAGCCAAGGCCCGATTGTGGCCTACAAATACAGCCATGCCGGCCGTGAGTTCGCCACGATCGGCGCTTATCTCCGCCTGGCCCAAGCCCAGAGCATGGATGAATTCGGCCTGGCCCTGGAGGATGTGGCCGTCAGCCAGCATTTTTGCTACGCGGACCGGGACGGGAACATCGCCTACTGGATGAGCGGTTTCGACCCGAAGCGGCAGACCGGTTACGGATACGACTACCGCTTTCCCCAGGGGGCGATCCCCCAGCTCTTGGTTGGTGAGTGGATAGAAGGGCGCCTCCCCCTGTCCACGGTGCGCAACCCGGCCCAAGGGTATGTAGGCGGCTGGAACAACAAGACCAGTCTCGATTATCCAGGGTCGGTGAACAACTTGTCCTATTCTTTCGGCCCGGCCCATCGGGCGCACGTGATCGACGAATATCTGTCCACCCATGATAACCTGACATTTGAGGAGGTCCGGGATCTGGCCTTGAACATCGCCACTACCGACTCTTTCGGTTCCGGCGGCAACCCCTGGGCCTTTGTCCAGCCCTGGTTCACCGCGGCCGTCAACGCCGATTCTTCTCCTGGCCGTCAGGCCGCCCTGGATCTTTTGTCCCGATGGGACGGTCACTTCGTGGCCGGCGGACCGGATCAATGGGTTGAGGGAATGGATCGCGCCGACGCCTGGATGCTGATGGATGCTTGGATTCGGGAAGTGATCCGTCTGACCTTTCAGGATGAGCTGAACGCCGGTGGACAGGTGCTGTACGACAAACAGCCCACTCACCTTCTGTTCAATGTCCTGCTACACGGGTTGAACCCCGAGAGCGCCATTAAAAACTATTACAACTGGTTCGCCAACGCTTCAGACGCCGGCGCCCCCAGACGGCAGATGCCATCATCGTCACGGCCCTGGATACGGTACTGGCCAACCTCGGGGACAGACCCTGGGGGATTGGACAGCGTGGCATGATTCCCTTCAACCACGATTTGTTGGGCCAATTGCACACCATGCCATTCTCTTCTCGTTCGACCTATGCCCACGTGGTGGAAATGGGTGGCGAGGGGCCGGTGCGCATTTCCAGTATGTTTCCTCTGGGGACCTCCGGTGACATTCGGCTAGGAGCTGGCGGGATGCCGGTCCTGGATGAGAACTTTTTAACGATGACCCCATTTTTTGACCATTTCGAATACCGGAGTTTTCCGTTGCCTCGATGAACCGACGGATCCTATATGCCGCCTACCTGGTGGCGATCACCGTCGTTTGGCTCTATGTGCAGTTTCCGGCCGGCACCATCCGGGCGTATGCCATTCAGAAGACGGCCAGCCTGGTGCCTGGGCTGGCCATGACGGTGGATTCTGTTGACCTCGACTTTCCGCTGGCGGTGCGGTTTGAGGACGTTTCTTTGAGTTATCGAGGGGATCTGGCGCTCGGACTTTCATGGGTGGAATGGCGGCCGGGGTGGAAAAGCCTTATTCCCCGAAGAATTGATGTTGATTTCGAGACGAAAATTGACAAGGGGCGTATCCAGGGGCGGCTTGAGTTGACGCGGGCGCCGGAATGGGCGCCGAAGCGTTTTCAGCTCGAATTGGAGGCCGTTCAATTGGCCGATCTGCCGATTCTGGCGCGGCAGATCGGCCGAAAAATTTCGGGGCGATGCGGTGGTGAGATGGTGTATGACAAGGAAAATGGGAATGCACGGTTTCAGGCAGAGCTGTTTCTGGAAAACGGGCAAATCGAGATCCGTCAGCCGATGATCAAGCGCAGTGCCCTGTCTTTCAGTCGAATCGATTCGGAGATCGAGGCGCGGGGGAGGTCCGTCAACCTGCGGCGCATCGCCTGGCAGGGCGCTGAGATCGATGGCGAAGCGTCTGGAACCATCGCCCTCAAGGCGCCGCTTGCCACAAGCGAGCTGGAAATTCGTGGAGAGGCCAAACCCCATTCCCGCTTCTTGACCGAACTGCGCCAAACCCTGCCGGAGCGGCTCATGCCCAAACCAGGGCCTGGCGGTCGCTACAAGGTGCAGTTGACCGGGACGGTGACCAAGCCGCATTACCGACTGTTGTAAGATGGTTAAAAATATTTCCGTTACAGCTATTTATCTTTTACTTCTGGCGGTCGCCAGCTATTTCGCGGTGGGCCTGTTTTACCAGGTCGTTAGTGCCGATATGGATTTGGCACTGGCGCCGGCCGCCCCGCCCCTGGCGTCTCCCCGGTTTTCGACACCGGGTGCTGCCCAGCCGCTCCGAGATTATCGGACGATCACCGAGCGCAACCTGTTTGGTACCGCGGATCCCAACAAGGCACAGGTGGTGGCGCCCCAGCCGGTCGATCTGGCGGCACTGGAAGAAACCGAACTGGATGTGAAACTCTGGGGAACATTGGTTCTAAGCGACGACGGTCGCAGTTATGCCGTGATCGAGGACAAGAAAAGCGGTGGTCAGAATCTCTACCAGGTCGGCGACAAGGTCCAGGATGCCTTGGTCAAACTGATCTTGAGAGAGCGAGTGGTGCTTGACGTCGCCGGTAAAGACGAAATTCTGCAAATTGAAGAGCTGGCCCCCACCGGCGCGAGCGGGGGTGTGCAGACGGCGCGAGCAATGCCCGAAGCGCCATCGCCTCCTGAACCCGTTTCCAGGGAAATGAACATAGACCGCAAAGTCATTGACGAGGCCATGGGCAATATCGGAGAGCTGATGAAGCAGGTGCGCATTCGGCCCTTCTTCGAGCGCGGCAACCCGGCCGGCCTGAGCCTGGTGGGGGTCGCACCGGGCTCGATCTTCCAGCAGATGGGTATCCGCAACGGCGACGTGCTCCAGGCGGTGGACGGCCAGCCGATCCAAACGGTGGATGACGTGGTCAACCTCTACCAGAGCCTGAGCAGCGCCGATAGCGTCGCCATCCAGGTCCGCCGCGGGGGAAGGGTCGAAGACATCAACTACACCATCGATTAGGATGCGGTTTCCCCGTGGGCCCGGGTTCCGGAGTCCCCTCGGGCCGGCCCGATCGGGGCGCCAGGTCGGAAAGGCAACCAGGGGCGAGGAAACGGATTGCGGGTCGCGCCCCGCTTGCCCGGCATGACTGAGAAAGGAGAGCTGTCACCCCGGACTTGATCCGGGGCCCATTTTGTAAGGGGGCGGAAAAGCAAACCGGATTCCGGATAAACCCTGTGGGGTTTTCCGGAACGATGGGAAAAATCGAAAATACCGTGCAGGGAGAGCTTGCCTCATCCCCCTGCACGGCATCCAGCGACTCGCCTAAGGCAACCCCGCCACCTCCTGCAGGGCGCGCATCGCCTCGGCGGCGCCGAGGCGCCCGTCGGCATCGGCGTCCGCCGCCAACGACACGGGCGCCGTCCCATCTCCTGCCGTGATCCTCAGCGCCCTGATGACGTCCGCCAGATCGACAAACCCGTCGATGTTCACGTCTCCGGGCATTCCGGTGTGGAAGATGTAATTCTCGCTGTTGTTGGTGGGCGTTTTGGACACGTTGTCCACGTCGGTTTGTGTGGTGTCCCAGGCCTCCACGCGGTAGCGAAAGTAAGCGTTGGGACGCAGCACCCCATGGGGCACCGTGTAGGTGGTCGTCTGGCCGTCGTTGACATACCCCCGGTGGACGGTGGTGG
>DQXI01000244.1 GCA_011042305.1 Desulfobacteraceae bacterium | reverse complement strand
GGTCAACGTCCTGCATCCATTTTTCCACCTTCTTCTGCAAAAAATGCATGGGCGTTGTGATCCGTTTCCGCGGCCAAGGTGCTGGCCAGCAACCGCAAAAATCAATACAAATGGCAAGCCACCCAGCGCCCGGGCGCCACTTCCCTCAAGACGGGGCGCTCCTCGGCGCAGACCGGCATCTGGTGAGGACAGCGGGGGTGAAAGGTGCACCCTGCTGGAGGATTGATGGGACTGGGCACATCGCCTTTCAAAATCTGGCGTCGGCGCGGTGCATCCGGATCCGGAATCGGCGCCGCGGAAAGCAGGGCCTGGGCATAAGGATGCAGGGGCCGCTGGTAGAAAACCTCGCGCTCGGCCAATTCCACCAGGCGACCCAGGTACATCACGGCAATGCGGTCGCTGATGTGCTCCACCACGCTCAAATCGTGGGAGATGAAAATATACGTCAGCCCGAAGCGCGCCTTGAGTTCCTCCAGCAGATTGATTACCTGGGCCTGGATGGACACATCCAGGGCCGAGACCGGTTCGTCTGCCAGGATGAGCCGCGGATTGAGGGCCAGCGCCCGGGCGATGACGATGCGCTGGCGTTGGCCGCCGGAAAATTCGTGGGGGTAGCGCACCGCCTGGCCGGGGCGCAGCCCCACCACCTGGAGCAATTCGGCCACCCGCTCCTGGCGTTGGGCCGGCGTACCGATGCCGTGAATCTCCAGCGGTTCGCCGATGATACGGCCCACCCGCTGGCGCGGATTCAAGGCGGAGTAAGGATCCTGGTAAATGATCTGGGCTTGTCGGCGAAAACGCTTGAGACGGCCACGGTCGAAGCCGCTCAGATCCTGGCCATCGAATAAGACGCGACCCGCCGTAGGAGCCTCGAGGCGGAGCAGCAGCCGCCCCAGGGTGGACTTGCCGCAGCCCGATTCGCCCACCAGCCCGAAGACCTCACCGGGTTGCACTGCCAGGTTGACGCCGTCAACCGCCTTGACCACCTTTCCACTCCGGCCCAGGCGGCCTCCGGTCTTAGCCGGATAGTGCATCACGAGATCTTCGGCGCGCAACAAGGATCGGTCCACGGTCAGGCCTCCATCGGGTGCCAACAGCGCACCCAGTGTTCGGCGCCAACGCTTGTCCACGGGGGATCCTGGCGGCACTGCGCATCGCTGCGAAAGCAGCGTTCCTGGAAGGCGCATCCCGGCGGCAGACGCAGTAGGCTAGGCACCGCGCCGGGGATCGGCCTGAGCCGCCCCCGCCGGCCACCGATCTGCGGCAGAGACTGGAACAAGCCTACGGTATAGGGGTGGGCTGGCCGGCGAAAGAGGGTGCGCACGTCAGCCGCTTCCACGATCCTGCCGGTGTACATCACCGCCACGCGCTGGCAGGTTTCAGCCACCACCCCCAGGTCGTGGGTGATGAGCATCACCGCCATGCCGATTTCGGCCTTGAGCCGGTTCATCAGATCCAGGATCTGGGCCTGAATGGTCACATCCAGGGCCGTGGTGGGCTCGTCGGCGATCATCACCGCCGGACGGCACGAGAGCGCCATGGCGATCATCACCCGCTGCTGCATGCCGCCGGAAAGCTGATGGGGATAGTCCTCCATCCGGGCGGCGGGCTCCGGCATGCCCACCAAGGAAAGCATCCGCACCGCCTCCTCCCGGGCCGCTCGCCGGTCCATGCGACGATGACGGCGCACGGCCTCCACAATCTGAAAGCCGACAGTGTAGACCGGGTTAAGGCTCGTCAAGGGCTCCTGGAAAATCATGGAGATCTCGTTGCCCCGGATGCGGCGCATCTGGGACTCGGGCAAGGCCGCCAGATCCTTGCCCTTGAAGAGAATCTGTCCGCCGACGATGCGACCGGCGGGTCTGGGCAGCAGCCGCATCACCGATAGGGCCGTGACGCTCTTGCCGCAGCCCGATTCTCCCACCAGGCCCATGGTTTCCCCGGCTGCCAGATTCAAGCTGAAACGGTCCACAGCGGTCACCGGGCCTCGCCGGGTGTCGAACCGGGTGGTCAGCTCACGGATGTCCAGCACCGGCCCTGTGCTCATTGCGACCTCAGGGAGGGGTCGAGCACGTCCCGCAGGCCGTCGCCGAAGAGGTTGAATCCCAGCACGAGCAGCAGGATGGCCGCGCCGGGAAAGGCCGCCACGTGCGGCGCGATCTGGATGTATTGGCGCCCCTCGCTGAGCATGGCACCCCACTCGGGCGACGGCGGTTGGGCTCCCAGTCCCAGAAATCCCAGGGCCGCGGCCTGGAGCACGGCGGTACCCATGCCCAGGGTGGCGTAGACGATGATGGGCGGGATGCAGTTGGGCAGCACGTGGCGCAGCAGGATCCGAACGTGGCCGCCGCCCAGATGGCCGACCGCCTGGACGAAAAGCTGCTGTTTGAGGGACAGCACGCTGGCGCGCACGATGCGGGCGTAGTGCGGAATGTAGACAATGCCCACGGCGATCATGGTGTTGGTGAGGTTGGGTTCCAGCACGGCGGTGATAAAAATCGCCAGCAGGATAGCGGGAAAAGCCAGCAGCATGTCCATGCAGCGCATGATCAGGCTATCGATCCAACGGCCAAAGTAGCCGGCCAACAGCCCCAAAAGGGTCCCGGGCAGCAGGGAAATGGTCACCGAGATAACCCCGATGAGAATCGAGATGCGCGCTCCGCCGATCACCCGGCTCAGGATATCGCGGCCCAGGCTGTCAGTGCCGAAGGGGTGAGCGCTGCTGGGGCCCTGGAGGCGCTGCAATGGCGCCGGCATCAACGGGTCGTGGGGAGTAAGCAGGGGACCGGCCAGGGCCACCACCAGAATCGCCGCGATGATGGCCATGCCGGCCGCGGCGCTCCAGTTGCTCATCAGATCATGCAACGCCTCCCATCTACTCATTGACGCGAATCCTCGGATCCAGCAGCACGTAGATCAGGTCCACCACCAGGTTGATCGCCGCCATCATGGCAGCAAACACCAGGATGCAGCCCTGCACGGCCGCATAGTCACGGCCCATGAGCGAATCGACGACATAGCGCCCCAGGCCAGGCCAGGAAAAAATGGTTTCCGTCAGCACGGCGCCCCCCAGCAGCAGCCCGAGGTTTAACCCCAGCACGGTCACCACCGGCAAAAAAGCGTTGCGCAGGGCGTGGCGCAGGATCACCACGGCTTCGCTCAACCCCTTGGCCCGGGCCGTGCGCACGTAGTCCTTGCTCAGCACTTCCAGCATGGCCGAGCGGGTGATGCGGGCCACCACGGCCATGGGAATGGTGGCCAGGGTCAGGGCGGGCAGCAGCAGGTGGCGGCTCGCTTCCCACAGGACGCCAAAGCGGCCCGCGATGAGGGCGTCCACCATCACCAGGCCGGTGACCGCCGGCACTTCCAGGCCCATGGGCAGCCGCCCCATCATCGGCAGCACCGGATACTTGACCGCAAAGAGATAGATCAGCATCAGCCCGAGCCAGAAAATGGGCATGGAAACGCCCACCAGCGCCATGAACATGGCGCCGTAGTCCCAGGCCGAATGGGGCCGCACCGCGCTGACCACGCCAGCGCTCACCCCGACCACCGTGGAGATGAACATGGCGGCCAGGGACAGCTCCAGGGTGGCCAGCAGCCGCCCCCAGATTTCCACGGCCACCGGTGTATTGGTGCGGATGGAATTTCCCAGGTCACCCTGGAGCAGATTCTGCAGATAGATGCCGTACTGCAGCGGAAGGGAGCGGTCCAGCCCCAACTGCGTCCTCAGGCGGGCCAGCTCTTCGGGGTTGGCAAACTCTCCCAACAGCAACTGGGCGGGGTCACCGGGGATCATCCTGAGCATCAGGAAGACCACCACGGAGACCCCGAACAGGATCGCAACGAGCTGCAGCAGGCGTTTGGCGATGTAGCCCAGCGGCATTGCGGGTTATTTGTCCTTCCAGACCATCTGAAAAGAGTTCAGTCCGTTGGGCCGCAAGGGCACGTCATGCAGGCGCTTGTTGTAACAGCGCACGATAGTGCTGTGGGCCAGGGGCACCCAGGGCTGCTCTTGGTGAAAGATCTCCTGGGCCTTCAGATAAAGCTCGGTCCGCTCGGCCTTGTCGAAGGTGCGCTGGGCCTGGAGACAAAGCTTGGTAAACTCGGCGTTCTTCCACAGCGCCACATTGGCCGCTCCAGGGGTTTTGGCCGTGTCGGCGCTCAACAGACCGTAGAGAAAGTTGTCCGGGTCGGCGTTACCGCCCAGCCATCCAAGCATGCACAGGTCGTGCTCGCCGTTGGACGTCTTCTTGAGGTAGGTTCCCCAGTCCATGCGCACAATCTTGCTCTTGACGCCCGCGGCCGCCAGATAGGCCTGGATCAACTCGGCGGTTTTCACCGGCTCAGGCATGTAGGCGCGTGAGACGGGCATGGCCCACAACTCCAGCTCGCGGCTGAAATCAAAGCCGGCTTCTTCTAACAGTTTCTTGGCCTTGGCCGGATCGTAGGCATAGGGCTGGATCGCGTCGTTGTAACTCCAGATCGAGGGCGGAAACGGGTTTTTGGCCGGAACGGCCAGCCCCTGGAAGATGGATGCGATCAGGGTCTCCTTGTCGATGGCATGGGCGATGGCCCGACGCACCCGAGCATCCTTGAGCCAAGGCTTTTCGGTGTTAATGGCCAGATAGCCCACATTGACGCTGGGCCGCTTGATGACGGCCAGTTGATCGTTGGCTTCCACCAGGCGGATACTGTCAGGGTCCAGGTCATCGGCGATATCCACCGCACCGGACTGCAGGGCCATGAGCCGCGAGCTGGACTCGGGGATCGACTTGAGGATGATCTGGTCCACCTTGGCCTTGTCGCCCCAGTAGTCGGGGTTGCGCTCCATGATGATCTGATCGTCCTTGACCCACTTGGAGAACTTAAAGGGGCCGGTGCCCACGGGGTGCTGGCCGATCTGATCCTTGTACTCGGCCATGGCCCTGGGGGAGAGGATCGGGCACAGCCACAGGGCCAGATTGTTGAGCAGCGGCGCATAGGGCTTCTCGGTCACCAGGGCCACCGTGTAGTCGTCGACGATCTTGATCTCCTTTACCGGCCCCAGCGACAGGCTCAGGTAGACCCACTTGCCGTACTGGTGGAAAGGGTGGTTGGGGTCAATCACCCGCGCGAAGGAGTCGTAGACCGCCTGGGCATTGAATGGTTCGCCGTCGTGAAATTTGACCCCTTTGCGCAGCTTGAAGGTCCAGGTGAGGCCGTCATCACTCACGGTCCAGGACTCGGCCAACTGGGGCACCACGTTCATCGAGTCCTTCTCGAAAATGACCAGGTTTTCCAGCATCTGCACCCCGGCCTTGATCGACTCGCCGTCCGTCGCCTGGGCCAGGTCCAGGTTCACCGAATCGCCGCCTCGGCCCCAGATCAGGGTGCCGCCCTGGGTTGGGCCGGCCGCTAAAGCCGACAGGGGAGCCAAACACACTGTGACTGCCAGAAAAATGAGAAATTTGCGCATGGGGCACCTCCGTTTAAAATGGGTGGTAGTCATTTGTATGTCTCTATGATTGGAACGGGTTTCTATGCCTTCTGCCTCTGTCGCCAGCCCAGCGTCAACCCCTCTTGGCGGCTGAAATTTACTCGTAGCACAGCCGGGGGCTGTTGCGCCAGACGCTTTAAGAGGGTCTCGGCGGCCACCGTGTGGGCGCGCACGCAGGCGGCCAACCAGGGGCCATCTACCACCTCGTCGACCACCTCGGTGATCAACTCCACCTCGGTCAGAGGCCAGTAGACCTGGGCAAAATTCACATCGCCGATACGCGGCGCCGTAGGCACCACCACCAGGGTTTCGTTGACCGAAGCCGGAAAGATATCCGGTGCGAAAGTCCGGGCGTAGCGTTCGTAACGGTCGCTCAACTCGGCGTTCAACGCGACGATCTGCCGGTCAGCCGCCATGGCTTCAGCCAACCTGCCCGCCAAGTCCATCACGCCGACATGCCCTGGATGCCACGGTTGCTCGATGAAGGGCAGAATGGCGAACACGAAGGCACGGGGAATCCAGTGCTCGCGAAAACGGGGGTTGGCCAATCCGGCAAACGGCTGGTCCCACTCGTGGCTGGGCACGCCGTGGGCGTCGAGCACGTAGCGCGGCAGCCAGCGCTGCCAGAGACGCCGCTTGACCCGCGCCTCGGGAAAACGCGGGTGTTCGCGGTGATAGTCGGCGTACCACTCCGCGCCGAGCGCATTATAGCGCGCGGCATGCAGCTTGTGGCCCGCGCAGCCGGGCAGCAGAGCCTCCAGGGCGGTCACGCCGTCGGGGTTTTCCAGCGGAATGAAGGCCACATTGACCCGTTGCAGCAGCTTCCGGCCGGCAGTGGTGCGGCTCAGGCGCCACGCCAAGCGCAAG
>DQXI01000133.1 GCA_011042305.1 Desulfobacteraceae bacterium | reverse complement strand
GCCTTTTATAAGTACGGGGTGGAATGGGAGGTCATTCCCTGCGTCATTTTTCTCGGCCTGGGCGCCATGACCGATTTCGGCCCCTTGATCGCCAACCCCAAGACGTTGATCATCGGGGCCGGGGCCCAGTTGGGGGTCTTCATCACCTACCTGGGGACCCTGCTGGCGGGCTTCACCCTCAAGGAGGCGGCCTCGGTGGGCATCATCGGCGGGGCCGACGGGCCCACCACCATCTACCTGACGGCCAAGCTGGCCCCCCACCTGCTGGGGGCCAATGCCCTGGCGGCCTACTCGTACATGGCCATGGTGCCGTTGATCCAGCCGCCCATCATGCGCTTGCTCACCACCCCGGAGCAGCGGCGCATCAAGATGCGCCAACTGCGCCCGGTCTCGGCCCGCGAAAAGCTCTTCTTTCCCCTGGTGGCCTCGGTGCTCATCATTCTGTTGATTCCGGCGGTGGCGCCGCTGATGGGGATGTTCATGTTCGGCAACTTCATGCGCGAGTGCGGGGTGGTGCGGCGCCTGTCGGACACGGCCCAAAACGCCCTGATGAACATCGTGACCATCTTTTTGGGCCTATCGGTGGGGGCCACGATGCAGGCCGAGGCTTTTTTGAGCCTCAAGCCGCTGCTGATTTTCACCTTCGGGCTGCTCGATTTCGTCGTCTGCACCATCGGCGGCATCCTCACGGCCCACATCATGAACCGTTTCCTTTCCGAAAAGATCAACCCCCTGATCGGCTCGGCAGGGGTTTCGGCGGTGCCCATGGCGGCCCGGGTGAGCCAAAGCGAGGGGCTCAAGGCCGATCCGAACAACTGGCTCATGATGCATGCCATGGGACCGAACCTGGCGGGCGTGATCGGCTCGGCCGCCGCTGCCGGCATGTTCATCGCCATGTTTCAATGAAAGGAGGCGGCATGCTGCTGAGATGGAACCGAATTCACGCCGCCGTACGGTCCTTGCTCTGGGCGGCGGCCATAACCGTGGCCCTGGCCGGCGGCGCAGCGGCCATGAGGGGTAGCGGGCAGGACCTGGAAAAGCCGGCTCCCGAATTTTCCGCCGAGGCGGACGGATGGGTGGCCAAACTGATTCCCCGCGGTCGCAGCACCAGCGTGCGCATCTTTTTCAGCGTCGAGGAAGGGACCCTCGCCGAACCGGCCACCCGCGACTTCAACGACACCTCCCGCGAGGGGGTGGACAGCAAGAACTTCAAGTCGGGGCTTTTCATGCTCAAGGTGGACTGCCCCGAACCGGGTGGCCGGGTGCAACTGCGCATGCGCTCGGATTTTTTCACCAGCGGCACCCGGTGGTACGTCTTCAACCCGGCCGCCTCGCCGCCGTGGAAAGACGCCGGGGCCGATTCGCAGGCCCTTGACCCGACCATGCACGCGCTGTCGCTCACGGTGGTCGACGGCGGGCCGTTGGACAGCGACGGCCGAGCCGACGGCCGGGTTACGGTGATCGGCGGTCCGCGGGATTCTTTTTGGGGATACGCCATCGGCACCCTCTTCATCCGGTTTTTCGGCATTTTCATCGTCCTGGGGATTCTGATGTTCGGCATGTTCGCCTCCGGCTGGCTGTTCCGCCGCGTAGAAACCTGGCGCGCCCGACCGCGGGTCTCCGAAAAGCCGACAGTGCCGGCATCCAAGGAAGCGCCGCCAGCCCCGGCAGCGGGTCCGGCGCCCGAACTGGCCGCCGCCGTGGCCCTGGCCCTCCATCTGAGCCTTCATGCGCGTTCCACGGCCAGCCTTGCCCCGTCGTCCCCTCCGGGCGCCTCCGCCTGGGCCAACGCTGGCCGGCTGGGGATCATGGCCGCCCGGGATCAACTCTACCGCCGAAGTCTTGGCATCCTCGCCAACGGAGACAGACACCGATGAAATACCAGATTCGCATTCAAGAGAAGCAATTCGAGGTTGAGATCCTCGAGGCGGGCGACGGCCGCGCCCGGGTGGCGGTGGATGGAGCCCCTTACGATGTCGCCTACAGCGGCGGTGCGCCGACGTCCGTGCCGGCGGTGGCCGCGGCGTCGAAGCCGGCCGTGGCGGCGAGTGGGGGCAGTGGCGACAGACCGGCATCCCAGGCGGCCACAGCCGAGCCGGGGGCTCTGGTGGCTCCCATTCCGGGCATCATTTTGAAGATCCTGGTCAACCCCGGCGAAGCGGTGACGGCGGGCCAGGTGGTGGCTGTCATGGAGGCGATGAAGATGGAAAACAACCTGGCGGCCGAAAGGACGGGCACGGTGCGCGAGGTGCGGGTGCAAGAGGGCGGCGAGGTGGCTACCGGGGACGTGATCATGATCATCGAGGCCTCGTGATTTCAAATCCGAATTTGAAAATCGCCGATCAGTGAAAGAAGTTCGGATTGGGCGATTCCGTCAGCTCCGGGGATGCGTCGAAAAAGGCTTCCACCGTCTCGGCGGCGGCGTCCAGGTCCTTGGCTGTGGCCAGCCGGCGGCACAGGCTGTGGCCGAAGCGCAGGTTGGCGGCGAAATAGCGGGCGAAGCGGCGAAACCGGACCACGGCCCGGCCCGGCTCGAAGTGACATTTCAAGAGATCGATGAGCCTGAGGGCCGAGCGCCGGTAGATGCCCGGGGCCGGGGTGAGGCGGCCGGTCCACTCGGCAAAGAGCCAGGGGCGGGCAATGGCCATGCGGCCCACGGCGACCCCGTCGCAGCCGGTGACCTCGATCATGCGCTGGCAGGCGGCTGCTGAAAAGACGTTGCCGTTGCCGAAGACCGGGATGGTCACGGCCTGTTTGACCGCCGCGATGTAAGACCAGCGTGGCGGCCGGGTGCGCCGGTCCGGAGCGACGCGGGGATGAAAGGTCAAGGCGTCGGCGCCGGCGGCTTCAAAGCGCCGGGCCAGCGCCACCGCCAGCTGCGGGTCGTCCTGCCAGCCGGTGCGATATTTCACCAGGACGGGGCAGTCCACCGCTCGGCGCACCGCTGCCACCACAGCCTCGGCCCTGGACGGCTCCCGGAGCAGGGCGGCGCCAGCCCCCTTCTTGCAGATTGCTTGCACCGAACAGCCGAAGTTGATGTCCACCCCGAAAAATCCCTCTGCCTGGATGCGCCTGGCCGCCATGGCCATCTGCTGCGGATCGTGGCCGACGATCTGGAACACCAAGTGCTCCTTTTCGGCTTCTCGCCAGCGGAAGCAGTTGGAGACCGCGGGATTTTCCGTGGGCAGGCGCCGGGCGTCGACCATCTCGGACCACAGGAGCCCGTAGCCGCCGAACTCCGCCAGCAGGTGGCGGAAGGCGACGTGGCCCAGGTCGGTCATCGGGGCCAGCACGAGGCGTCCGGGGATCCATCGGTCTCCGATGCGCAGGGGGCGGTTCAAGAAGTCGGCAAGATGACGGTCCATGAAAATTTCGCCTGAAAGAAATAGCTCCATGTCCAAAAGCAAGGCTGGAAGCGCTTCTTTTCTGATAGCATAGAAGTTGCCCCGGGATCCTTATTTTCTGCCAGACCGGCTGGACATCGCCCGTAGATGGTGCCATGGAAAACGTGAACCAAGCGCGCGTTTCGTCGATTGCACCGCTGTTATACAACGATGCGGACGTGTTGGCCGTCTCCAAGCCCGAGGGGATGGCCACCATCACCGAACGGCGGCCCAACGGTCAAAGCCTGGTGGAACGGCTTGGCGAGGCGCTGGGAGGGCGCTGGTACGTCGTGCATCGCCTGGACAAGGCGGCCAGCGGCGTGGTGGTGCTGGCCAAGAACGCCGCTGCCCACCGCTGCCTCAACGACCAGTTCGCCGGCCGCCAGGTGGACAAAACCTACCTGGTCCTGGTGCATGGCCGGGTCACCGCTGATGCCGGTGAGATCGACCTGCCGCTGCGCCAGTTCGGATCGGGCCGCATGGGGGTGGATCGGCGACGGGGCAAGCCGTCGCTGACCCGCTTTCGGGTGCTTTGGCGCTGCGAGGCCGCCACCCTTCTGGCCGTCGCCTTGATCACCGGCCGACGTCACCAGATCCGGGTGCACCTGTACGCCGCCGGCCATCCCATCGTGGGGGATCTGAGCTACGGGGATATCGGTCGCCAGCGGGCGTTTGCCCGGATGATGCTTCACGCCTGCCGGATCGGTTTTCGATTGCCCTCCGGTGGTCCCTGCACCATCTCGGCGCCGCCGCCGGCGACGTTCGAGGGGCTCCTGGCGCAGCTTTGCCCCGCGGTCCGGGACCTTGATATTGACGGAAGCGGAGGCCTCGACGCCGGGGCGTCGATTGGGCGAAGCAGCGGGGAATGATGAACCAGGAAGGCTTGGAGATCGAGATTCGAAACGATCTGCGCCCGGGGGACCTCGGGGCCATTGTGCAGTTGCACGGGGAGTGCTATAGCGCCGAGTACGGCTTCGACCATACGTTTGAACCCTATGTGGCCGTGCCTCTGTCAGAGTTTGTGCTCCGGGCCAATCGGCGGGAACGGATCTGGATCGTCACCCGGGGCGGCCGCGTGGGCGGTTCGGTGGCCATCGTGACCGCCGCCGAGAGCGAAGCCCAACTGCGCTGGTTGCTGCTGGTGCCGCCCCTGCGCGGCAGGGGGCTCGGCCGCCGGCTGGTGGGCGAAGCCCTGGCTTTTTGCCGTTGCTGCGGTTATGAATCGGTGTTTCTCTGGACCCTGGCCCACCTTGAAAAGGCTTTGGGCGTCTATCGATACTTCGGCTTCCAGGTGCGCCAGCGACGCACCCATCGCATCTGGGGGCAGGAGCTCACCGAAGAACGGCACGTGCTCGACTTGACCCCCTGAAACCTGTCCCGATGACCATTGGCGCCATCACGGCGCCGGAGGATCTCCCGTTCATGTCTACCGACCGCAAGCCATCCGATTTTTTTACTCTCAAGGAATCAGAAAGCATTGTCCAATGGAGCGCTCGTTTGCCTGCCGAGGTGCGCATCGACCTCCTGCCGGCGGGAGGCGAGGGGCCCCTGGCCGAGATGACGGCCTTCACCGAGGCCCTGGCCGCGCTGGCGCCGGGGGTAAAGATCCGGCGCGACGATGAGGCGGACGCCGCCCGTCCCGGTCTGCGACTGGCGACCAACCTCGTGTTTCATGCCGCCCCCCGGGGCACCGAGCTACCCGTTTTCCTCGAGGCCGCCGCCTCGGTGGCCGCCCAGGCGCTGCCGCCGCTCTCCGATGAACAGCGCCGGATGATCGACGCAATCGACGTGCCGGCGCAGTTGGAGCTTTACATCAGCCCCCATTGTCCGTTTTGCCCGCTGATGACCCGCCGGCTGGTGGACCTGGCCCTTGCTGCGGAGCACTTGATGGTGGCGGTGATCGATGCCGGTATGTTCGTGGCGGAAGCCCAGTCCCGGGAGATCCGTTCGGTGCCCACCCTGGTGCTCGACGATGGGCTGCGCTGGACCGGAGAGGCCGGCTTGGACGAAATCCTGCCGGCTCTCGGCACGCGGGATCCGGCCCGCCTGGGGCCGGCGGTATTCCGGCGCATGCTCGAAAGCGGCGCCGCCTTCGACCTGGCCGCCATGATGGCTCGCGCCGGTCTTGTTTTTCCCGCTTTCGTCGACCTGCTGGTGCACGAGCGCTGGTCGGTGCGCCTCGGGGCCATGGTGGCCGCCGAAGCCCTGGCGGACGAGGCGCCGCAGGTGGCGGCAACCCTGGCGCCGGAGTTGATGGCGCGCTACGGCGCCCAGGGGGTGGCGGTGCGCGGCGACTTGCTGCAGGTGCTCGGGATGGTGGGGACGCCGGATCTGGCGGACGCCGTGGAGGCCATGACGCGCGAGGAGACCCATGCCGACGTGCGTGAGGCGGCCGAGGAGGCCATCGCCAGCCTGGGGGAAAAGTCAAACGCCCGCGGATGAGGCGTATTCCGGCATCCGAAAGTTGAAATCCAAGTTGGCGGCGGCCCCGCGTGGCCGCCCGGGAGGTTAGCATGCTGCATCACGTGGTCCTGATGAAGTTCAAGCCCGGCGTCGCCGATGGGCAAGTCGAGGCGCTGGAGAGGGCCCTGGACGACCTGCCCAACCGCATCATCCAGATTCAAACCTACGAGTTCGGGCGCGATGTGCTGCACTCGGAGCGGTCCTGGGATTTTGCCTTGATCTCGGGTTTTGCGAACCTCCCCGCCCTGCAGACCTATCAGCAACACCCGGACCACCAGGCCGTGGTGGCCCGGTTGCGGGAGATCTGCGAGCAGATCGTTTGTGTCGATTTCGAATCCAAGCCGCTTCCCATCAACGAGCGCGACCCGGTTCCGGGACTGTGACCCACAAAGGGGCAAAGGCTGAAAAAATGGCGCCCCCGGCGTGAATCGAACACGCGGCACATGGATTAGGAATCCATTGCTCTATCCACTGAGCTACGGGGGCGGTTGGCTTACTGGACCTTGAGTGTTTGGCCCGGGTAAATGGTGCAG
>DQXI01000183.1 GCA_011042305.1 Desulfobacteraceae bacterium | reverse complement strand
TGTCCGGCCCGAAGGGCACGATGCGGGTGCCCCAGCCGATCTGCACCTTGGCCTCGAGCAGCTGTTCGATCACGGTGGTGCCATGCTGGTTGGCGGCGCAGAAGATGTACAGGTTCTTGCGCTGGTACTCTTCCACGATGAGCTTGGCCGTCTCCGGATCCGGGGCCGCGCCCACGATGGCGGCAAACCCCGGGGCGGAGCCGTCCACGAATTCCACCCCGCGCTTGCGCAGGATGATGTCGTCGGCCGGGCCGACCCACAGCTTGCCGTTCTCGATGTCCGGGTCTTCCTGGGGAAAGTAGAAATCCGGCTGTTCGAGAATGCGCAGCGCCTCCTGGATCTCGAAGCACAGCAGGGCCGCCATGCCGGCGTCCAGCAGGGGGCCGAGGTAGGGCAGGTGGTTGACGTTCTTGACATGGGGCGGCAGCAGCTTGCGGGCAAAATCCAGCGGCTGCTTCATGTCCTCGAGGGTTTTCACCGGGATGCCGAGCAGCGAGTAGATCACCGGCAGAAAGTAGCCGGTATTGGGAAACTCGATCTTGGTGTCGGCGTTGTAGGTCTGCAGGGCTTTCTTGTAGAGGCCCTCGGTCTTGGAGACGACGTTGTAGCCGCCCTGGATGGCTGCAAAGGCAACAAGCTTCGACATTTCTTTCCTCCTTCGTTGAGGACTTGGTCCGGTTGGGGGCCGGGTTTAGGCTTCCAGCCGCTGGCGGTCGGCCATATCCATCAGTACGCGCTCGCGGGCCTTGTCAATGCCCAGGGCTTTGCGCTTCTTGTCGATGTGGGCGATCATCTTCTGTGCGTGGGCGATCGGATCCACCTCCAGGTCCCACATGCCGCCGTACATCTTCTCGAACTCCTCGAAGAGGTAGCGCTGGAACTTCGGGGCACCGGTCACCGGCAGGTTGACGCCGAAGACGGTGTACACACCCGAAACCACAAAGTAGTGGCCGATGGAAATCGCCTTCTCGCTCATCCATTCCGGCGCCGAACCGGCCACCGGCACGTCGCTGATGTCGTTGCCCAGGCCGCCGGCCTTGACCACCTCGGTGGCCGCCAGCAGGATGCGGCTGTTGTCCACGCAGGAACCCACGTGCAGCACCGGCGGAATGCCGACCGTCTCGCAAACCTCCGCCAGGCCCGGGCCGCAATAGACCTTGGCCGACTCTGGCGTCAGCAGCCCTTCCATGGCGCAGGCGATGGCGTTGCAGCCGGTGGTGAGCACGATCACGTCGTTCTTGATCAGCTCCTTGACCACCTGGATATGCCCCTCGTTGTGACGGGTGCGGGCGTTGTTGCACCCCACCACGCCACCGATGCCCCGGATGCGGCCGTTGATGATGTTGTCGTTCAGGGTGTAGTAGGAGCCGCGGAAGGTGCCGCCGAGGTGGTACTCGACGGACTCGACCCCGAAGCCGGCCACGATGGGCGACTTCTGCTTGGGGATCATCACTTCGCTGCGGCGGTTCTGAAAATTGTCGATGGCCAGGCGCACGATCTTCTCGGCGTCTTCCAGGGCGTGATGCTCGTCGAACTCGATGTGCACCACGTTGTCCTGCTCCATCCGGGCGATGGGATGGGTGGTGATCAGCTTGGTGTGGAAGCAGTTGGCCACGTTGGCCACGTTCTGGAAGATGCACTGGATGTCCACCACCATGGCGTCCACCGCCCCGGTGATGATGGCCAGCTCCTGCTGCAGGAAAGTGCCGCACAGGGGCACGCCGTGGCGCTGCAAGATCTCGTTAGCCGTGCAGCAGATGCCGGAGAGCTGGATCCCCTTGGCGCCCTTGCTCTTGGCGTATTCGACGATCTCGGGCCGCTGGGCCACCACCACGATCATCTCGGAGAGGATCGGCTCGTGGCCGTGGATCACGAGGTTGACGTGGTCTTCGCGCAGCACGCCGAGGTTGGCCTCGCTGGTGAGCGGGTACGGGGTCCCGAAAAGCACGTCCTGCAGGTCGGTGGCAAGCATCGAGCCGCCCCAGCCGTCGGCAATGGCCGCCCGGGTGCCCTGCTTCATCAGGTTCTTGTAGTCCTGGTCCACGCCGATGTGGGTGCGGTGCATGATCTCGACGATCTCGCGGTCGATATTGCGCGGCACCACCCCCAGCTTCTTCCACAGTTCGTAGCGGGCCTTGGGGGCGCGCTTGGCGTAGAGCAGTTCGCCGTGGGGTTTGCCCCATTCCTCGATGGCCTTTTCCCCCACCTCCAGGGCGATCTCATCGATGTCACGGTCCACCTGCTTGCCGTCGACTTCCACCGTGGTGGCCACGTCCAGGGCCGGGGCGATCTCGAGCAGCTTGCGGGTATCCTTGATCTGGTAGGCGTCGGTTTCCTTGCGGGCCGCGGAAAGAAACACCTCGGCCACGCAGCGGCCGTGGTCCGAGTGGGCCGCGGCCCCGCCGGCGATCATGCGGATGAAGTTGCGCGCGGCCACGGTGTTGGCCGAGGCGCCGCAGATCCCCTTGCGGGTCTGGATGTCGGTGGCTTCGTCGTAATCCTTGGGCAGGGTGAGGCGGCAGGGGCCCATGCCGCAGTTCTTGCAACAGATGCCGGTGGCGCCGATGTTGCAGGGCTTCATCTTGACGGCCCGGTCGAAGCAGGTGTCGATCTTGAGCTCCTGAGCCCGGCGGATCATCTGCTGGCTGGCCGGATCGATGGTCGCGGCGACGGGATCAGCGACCTTTTCCGCCTTCTCAACGGCCTTTTTCACGACTTTCTTCTCTTCAGACATGCGAGGTTCCTCCTCATCGTTGTAGGATGTCCAAAATCGGTTAGGGGGCCATGTCAGGGCCAGTTGCGCCGATGCACCCAGTCGATATGCTCGGCGAGTTTGTCGAGCATACTCTTTTGCTGGGCGGCCGGCGTCATGCTCACCTTTCCGGCCTTGGCGCGGGCGGCCATTTCGGCGGCGCGGGCTTCACGCTCCGCGGCCCGTTGCTGCCGAATCGCTTCGACTTCGGCCTCCGCCTTGGCCTTGGCTTCCGCCTTGGCCTTGGCTTCCGCCTCGGCTTTCGCCTTGGCCTCGGCTTCCGCCTTGGCCTTGGCTTCCGCCTCCGCCCTGGCCTTAGCTTCCGCCTCCGCCTTGGCCTTGGCCTCCGCTTCCTGCTTGGCCTTGGCTTCCGCCTCGGCTTTCGCCTTGGCCTCGGCTTCCGCTTTGGCGGCCTTGTCTTCTTCCGCCGCCGGCTTGGCCGGTTCGGGAGCCGGTTTGGCCTCTGCAGGCGCCGCTTTGGGGGCTGCGGCGGGCTTGGCCGCCGGTTTGGCTGCCGCGGCCGGCTTGGCCGCCGCCTTCGGCGCCGAGGCCTTCTTTTCTTCGGCAATGGTCAGGTCCGGCTCGGGCGCCAAGGCCGCCAAGTCCACCTCAACGGCGCCGAGGCGCTTTTCGACGGGCGCCACGTCCATAGCGCTGCCGCCGTCCATGATCAGCTCGATGAAGGCCTTGACCAGCCGGATCGACTCGGGATGGCGCATGATGAGCACGTCGCTGCCGGCCACCAGATAGCAGACGGCGCCCACGGCTTCCATTAGGATGCCGCGCTTCTCCGGATCGCCCAGAGTCGGCGCCTCATCCACCGGCTGCTTGGCTTCCTTGCACTTCCAGATCTCGTTGCCCAGGTTGTTGATGATGGGCAGTTGCAGCTTGTCGTCCCCCTGCTGCAGAGCCGCCATGCGCAGCCGCTCCATCACCGAGTAGGAATACTCCATGCCGTAGCCCAGGCCGCCGGTGGTGGGGTCGATGACCATCTTGTCCATCGAGACGCCGAGGTTTTCCAGCAGGATGTTGACCTGCTTGGCCAGGTTGACGTCGATGGGTGAGGAGCTGATGATGGTGTGGCCGTAAGCCATGACGCTGGCGCCGATGCCCTTGTGGTTCTTGTCTTCCACCGGGCCGAGGACCAGGTTCTTGCCGTGACAGGCCTCGCTGATGCGCTTGAGCACGGCCTCGTCCTTTTCCACGTTGGCCGTTCCCCAGACAATCAGGGGCACGTCGATGGCATCGAGCACCTTTTGCACCGTCTCGGCACACTGGTCCGGGCTGGCGTCATCGCCGTTGGGATCGGCGCTCTTGAGCTGGAGAACGATCATTTCGGCCCCGTATTCATCGACGCATTTCTTGGCCCAGGCCGCCGGATCGTTTATCACATCCTTGAACGGCGCCACCACCGCCTCGGGCCATTCGGTGGGGGCCATGTCCCAGATTTCCATGGCAACCCGGGGCTTCAGGGGCATCTCCCCTTCGAAGGTGTAAAACGGGTAGCAGCTCTCACCGCCAACGGTGACCGCCTTGTCCCCTTGGCCGAGGGTAATCTGCTTGACCGTGCCGGCATAAGACTCTTTGTAAAATTCGAAGCCCAATTTCCGTCTCCTTTATGCATGAGATATGAGTTGGTGGTAATGGCCGACCGCTTGCCCCTAGACGGTTGGCAGAGCGGCCGGAAGACCGAGGGCGAGGGATTGAGCGGGGATAAGCGCCTCCTTTCGTTAAAATTTCTAAGTCCTAAAAGACAGTTATCAGATCACCGGATACCGGCCGGTGGTATATCCCGGGCTGTGGCGGGGGCAGGTTTTGGCACAAGCGCTCATAAATCAAATATCACCATTTATATTGGGAGATTTTCCTTGTCAATAGACAGGGGAAACTAAATCGCAAACGATTCCTGAGTCGCTCTCAGCCCACGGCTGGCCGCCAGGCTCAGAGCGGCTCGTCGAACCGGCAGCTCAGCTGCACCATATCCGTTTCAAAGGTGGTCCGCACCTTGTATGGCAGGCTGCCAAAGAGGCGGATCATTCCCTGGTTTTGGGGGTTGGTGTAGGCCACCAGGCCGGCGATCCCGTTTTCCCGGGCCGCGTCCGCCAGCCGGCGCATCATCCGTTTGCCCAGCCCCTTGCCCTGCCACTCCCGGTCCACCGAAAAGGCCACTTCGGCGATATTTTTTGCCGGCAGCAGGAGGTATTCGGCCACGGCAATAACCCGGCCGAAGCCGAACTCCCCCACCAGGGCCAGCAAGGTCAGATCCTTGATGTAGTCGATCTGGGAGACCTCCTCCACCTCGTCGCGGACGAAGGTGGTCTTTTCGTGGAAAAAGCGGGCCACCACGTCCTCTTTTTTCAGGTTGTAGAAGTGCTCCTGGATGCGGCGCTCATCCACCGGCTTGGCCGGCCGGATGGTGACGCGTTGGCCGCCGATGTCGATCTGCTCCTCCAGGCGGAAGGGGTAGACCCCCTGGAACGACTCGCTCAGAGTGCGCTCGGGCCCGAGAAGTCCCATTTTTTGGGCCCGGTGGAACAGTTCGCTGCGAAAGTCGGGGTGGGCGATGCTGATCATCGCCATGGCCCGTTCCTGGAGGTTCTTGCCGAAGAGGTTGACCGCCCCGTACTCGGTGACCACGTAGTGCACGTCGCCGCGGGGGACGACCACCGCCGTGTCGTCCAGCAGCGGAACAATCCGGCTGCGCTGACCGCCGGCGGCGGTGGACGGCAGCATCAAGATGGACTTGCCTCCCTCGGCCCGGGCGGCGCCGCGGACAAAATCCAGCATCCCGGTGACCCCGGTGAACATGTTGTTGTGCTGGGCGTCGGCGGCTGCCTGGCCGGTGAGATCCATGGCCATGGCGACGTTCATCGACACCATGCGGAAATGGCTGGCAATGACGGCCGAGTCGCAAACGTAGTCCGATGGCTGAAAATCAATGGACGGATTGTCGTCAAGAAATTCGTACAGGTCGGCAGTCCCGATGGCCGCCGTGGCCACCAGCCGCCCCTCTTTGTGCCCCTTGCGACGGTTGGTGATGACCCCCTTGGAGACCAGGTGCATCATCCCGTTGGTGATGTATTCGCTGTGCACCCCAAGGTCGTTCTTGTTTTCCAAAGCCAGCAGCAGCGCCTGGGTGGTGGCCCCGGGGCTGACCTGAATAGTGGAGCCATCGTCGATGAGGCGGGCGATGAGGCGGCCGATGATGTTGGCCGACTCCATCTCCGGCGGATCTTCCACCGTCAGCAGCGGCTCCTCGTACTCGACGAAGCGGTCCACGTCATTGACGTGGATGAAGGTGCGCCCCAGGATTCGGGGCATGCGCGGATTGACCTGGGCAATGACCAGGTCGGCGGTCTGAGCCGCCGCCAGGGTGATGTCCACCGAAACACCCAGGCTCATCCAGCCGAAGTCGTCCGGCGGCGACACCTGAATCAGGGCCGCGTGGAGCGGCAGACGCCGGCTTTTAAACAGCAGGGGAATCGCCGAGAGGTTCATCGGGGTGATGAAGCGCAGGTTGGGGGCAAGCCGCCGTGGCTTGGCCGACCCGAGGTAGAAATTGCGGATATTGAAGCTCTGGGTCTTGACCTCGCCGGCCAGGCGCGTCAAGGGGGTGCTTTCCAGCGC
>DQXI01000225.1 GCA_011042305.1 Desulfobacteraceae bacterium | reverse complement strand
TGGATTAGGCGCGATACGGTCGCATCTTCCATGACCAGAACGATGCGGTGGGGTTTTCCCGGGCCGCGGTCGATCCTCCGGGCGTTGAGCAGCATGATGCGGCGGCCGGTTTTCTCGAACTCCCGGTCCACCTCGAAGGCGTCGAAGGTGGTATCCTTCTCCAGGACCTCGTTGAGCATCCCCAGGAGCTCAGGGATGTCCCACTGGCCGCCTCCCAATTCCACGAGGAGTTTTCCCTCCACCTCTTTGAGACTAAGCTCAAAGGTGGAGGAATACGCCCTGTTGGCCGAGACCACCCGCAGGTCCGCATCCAGCACCAGGACCGGGTCCCGCATGGAATCCATGAGATCCCGGGAATCGGTCAGGTCGGTTTCCAGGTCACGGACCCTGTCCTTCATGGACTCAAGATCGCCCGGTTCCTTACCGTTTTTTTCATTTCGCCCGGTCATTTTCTTCCCCTTTGATGTCTTGCTTTGTGCCTTGGGCATTCAGGCCCATCGCCCATGATCCCGGCATGGAAGCCACATTTCCGTCTCGCGGCGATAAGATCGAGCTGCCGCCGATCGAGCTTGAGGTCACCCATTATGGACTCAACCAGTGCCAGTGCCCGCGCTGTGGCCGGATCATCGCCAGTGGACGCCGGAAGCCCTCAGTCCGCCTGCAGCACCACGGCAAAGGCGTTGAAGACGGCCCAGACCCGGTCCCCCCTTTTCAAGGCCGGCCGCCGGCCGCTCTCGGTGGAAACCAGGGCGCACAACTCGGTGCCGTCGGCGATACGCACCCCGTACTCGGTGTTGACCTTGCCCCGCACAACCCGCTCCACGACGCCGCTGAAACGGTTTTCGGCGCTGCACGCCGGCTCCCTTTCTCCCCGGTAGAGAATGACCCAGGGGGCCTTGACCTCGGCGGCTATCAGCCTTCCTTCGGCCAGCTCGAGGCGCTCCAGGCTGTCGTTGGTGATCACCGTGGAAACCGTTTGCCCGCCGACGGTGAGCAAGGTCACCCGGGCCTGGATATCGCCGCGGTGGATGGCGACGATTTTGCCGAAAAAGGTGTTGCGGGCGCTGGTCCGCCGGTTTGCCTCGCGTTCAACGAAGCGGCGCGTGACCTCCTCGATCTCCTCGGGTGAAAAGGAGATTCGGGCGGCGCCGCGATGGGGCATGGCCCCCCCGAGCATCTTCTGCACCGCCGCCAGGGGCATCTTGGCCTGCATCAGCTCCACGGCGCGGGCCTTGCGTATCATTTCCGGGCCCCCGAGGCGCCTTTCAAACCCGCAGGCCCTGGTTCGCTCGTAGAACTTGCGGCGCACAAAGGCCGGATCGACCCCGAAGCGGTTTCCGGTCGCCTGCTGAAATGCCGGGTCAGACAGGATCTTGCGGGTTTCGCCGGCCAGGAATTCAGAGATTTGAACCTCGCGCGGAACCCTTTCATTATCCGGGCCCGGGCCGCCGAAGCGGACCGTGCGGCGCTCGCAGTCGATGTCTTCCCAGGGATCGAGGGCCAACACCTCGTTGAGCCGGGCGCCGGTGTAGCGGATCAACAGGAAGATGAGCAGCACCCGCTGCCGCGCCAGGCGAACATCCCGGCGCGGCGTGGCGCCCACCCAGTCCCGGAAGGATTGCTCCAACCGGACCAGGGCCGCCGTATCCAGGCACTGATCCGGCGCGCCGGAGGAAATGTTAAAAGATTCTTGACGCATCAGGTGGATTCCTGCTACCTTGTCATTGACACGATGTATAAAAATATCGTGTCAATTTGTCAATCCCCCGACAAATTGAGGCTGCCATGCTTTTCGAAACCGCCGGTATCGAGGTCGCTCCCTGGATTCCGCCCCTGGTGGCCTTCGTGATTTCCTTTTTCACTTCCATGGGCGGGGTTTCGGGCGCCTTTCTGCTGCTTCCCTTCCAGATGTCTTTTCTCGGCTACACCAGCCCTTCGGTCAGCGCCACCAACCAACTGTTCAACATCGTGGCCATTCCCAGCGGGGTGTACCGCTACTGGAAAGAAGGGCGCATGGTGTGGCCCCTGACCTGGATCGTGATCGCCGGCACGCTGCCCGGTGTGCTCATCGGGGCCTTCGTGCGCGTCGCCTATCTGCCCGATCCGACCCGCTTCAAGCTGTTTGCCGCCGCCGTGCTGCTCTACATCGGGGGCAAGATGGCAGGAGAGTTGCTCAAGAAAAAAGGCGACAGCGCGGGCAACCGGGCCGGCGCCGAGGAGCGTTTCCAGGAGATGGTGCGCCGCCACCGGCTTGCCCAAAACGACCGGGCGTCCACTGCTCCGGCGCTATTCAAACCGGTCAAAGTGACCCACTTCAACCTGAAACGGCTCGGGTACACGTTTTACGACGACGCCTTCGACGTTCCCTTCTGGGGGATTTTCACCCTCAGCCTCGTTGTCGGCATTATCGGCGGCACCTACGGCATCGGCGGCGGAGCGATCATCGCCCCTTTTTTTGTCACCTTCTTCCGGCTGCCGGTGTACACCGTGGCCGGCGCCGCCCTGATGGGCACCTTCGTCACCTCGGTGGCCGGGGTGGCCTTCTACCAGGCCATCGCGCCGCTGTATCCGCATCTTTCCGTGGCCCCGGACTGGCCGCTGGGGGTGCTGTTCGGCCTCGGCGGAATGGCGGGAATGTACCTGGGGGCGCGCTTGCAGAAATTCGTTCCGGCTCGGGCCATCAAGTGGATGCTGGCCGGCATCATTCTTTTCACGGCGCTGAAGTACGTAGCTGCTTTTTTCGGATTGTAATGCCGACTGGGCTTGGTTCATCCGGTTGTGAAAAAGTTAGGATCTTTCCGGGCAGTTGAGGTTAGCGTCACATGTCAAGCGACACCCAGATTTACGCACCATCCAATTGGTCCGCTTCGCCTGGGAAACCCGGGCCCCCCTCACGGTGCGGCCAGCGGCTTTCGCGCCTTTTCCGGCCGCCACGGACTGGCGGACGGAGCGCGCCAAGATGACGGCGGTCTGCCGCCAGTGCCACGCCGATTCCTGGGCCAAGGATCACTTTGACAATTTCGATACGGCCGTGGCATGCTACAATGAAGTGTACTACCGTTCTGCCCGGCAGCGCATTGACGCCCTTTACAAAGCCGGCCCGCTGTCAGCCGACCACTACTTCGACGAACCGTTGGAATGGGAATTTTACGAGCTGTGGCACCATGAGGGCCGCCGGGCCCGCATGGGGCGGCCATGATGGCGCCTGACTACGCTTGGTGGCATGGCTTCTACGAGTTGAAGCACCGCTTAAATCACGTGATGGATGCGGCCTGGGACTTGGAGGCCGGCGGCACCCCGTCCCCCCCGACGGGACGATTTTCCCGGACGTTTTCAGGAGGAATCGCCATGAAACGCCACATCATCGCGGCAGTGCTGGTCGGCGCGGGGATCCTGGTCGCCTTTCCGCTGTTTTCCATGACCTACTACACCATGGTGCGCACCTCGACCCCCGAGTTCTGCGCCTCCTGCCACGAGATCAAGCCAGCCGTCATGGCCTGGCGGGCCTCGACCCACACCAACAACGCCGTCGGGGTGGTGGTCGACTGCATGGACTGCCACCTGCCCGCCCCCCACCGGACCTTCGATTTTTTCTTCTCCAAGACCTACCACGGCGCCAAGGACGTGGTGAAGCACTTCCTCATCGACGAGTACGATCGGGAGAAGAACCGGCAGGCGGCCTACGCCAGCTTTACCAACGAAGAATGCCAGAAGTGCCACCGCAGCCTGCTCACCATGCCCCACAATCGTGGGGCGATGCGGGCCCACCGCAGCGTGCTCTACGCCCGGGCCGGCTACGAGAAGAAATGCATCGACTGCCACTACGACTTGGTGCACGACGACAAGGCCCAGGTGATGTTCCGCCAGTACCGCAAAACCCCTTACCAGGCCAAGGGGCTGCGCGTGGAAAGGCTGGAAATGCAACGTCCACAACCAGCGAAAGGAGTGTGACGATGAGAAAGATGCCTTTTGCGGTCTGTCTCGGGGCGTCCCTGCTGATGATCGGCGGAAGCGCCGTCGCCCAGCAGCCCAATTTTCCCAAGGTGAAGGAATATCGCATCGAGCGCAACATCCCGCCCGAAGCCCAGGCCTGCATCGAGTGCCACCGGGCCGCCACCCCGGGCATCTTCGCCGACTGGGCCAAGAGCCGGCATGCCAATGCCAACATCACCTGCCTCGATTGCCACCTGGTCCAGCCCGGGGACGTGGACATCGCCAAGGGGCACGAGAAGTACTACGGCCGCTCGGACCTGCCCTACGGGGAGAGCCGCTACAAGGTCCCCATCGCCTCCATCGTCACCCCCAAGGACTGCTCGCGCTGCCACCCGGACGAGACCACCCAGTACAGCCGCTCAAAGCACGCCAACACCCTCGAGATCATATGGAAGCTCGACCCCTGGCTCAACAAGGGGATGAACTCGGATAACGAGAGAAAGACCGGCTGCTTCAACTGCCACGGGACGGTGATCGCCATCGACGCGAAGGGGAGCATCGACCCGACCACCTGGCCCAACGCCGGCGTCGGAAGGCTCAACCTGGACGGCAGCAAGGGCTCGTGCACCTCGTGCCACACCCGTCACCGCTTCTCGGTGGCCGAGGCGCGCATGCCCGAAGCCTGCGACCAGTGCCACCTGGGCCCCGACCACCCCCAGATCGAGATCTACGAGGAGTCGAAGCACGGCACGATGTACCACGCCTACAAGGACGAGTATAACTTCAACGCCGCCGGCGGCACCTGGACCGCCGGGATCGACTACCGGGCTCCCACCTGCGCCGGCTGCCACATGTCCGGTTCGGGCAAGGTGTTCACCACCCACGACGTCACCGAACGCCTCTCGTGGGAAACCCAGGCCCCGCTGACGGTACGCCCCCAGGACTTCAAGCCGTTTCCGGCCCAGACCGACTGGCAGACGGAACGCGGCAAGATGAAGGATGTCTGCCGCCAGTGCCACGGCGACTCCTGGATCGACGACTTCTACGCCGGCTTCGACAAGGCGGTGGAGGAGTACAACGAGGTCTACTTCAAGCCGGCCAAGGCGATGCTCGACGAGCTGTACGCCAAGGGGCTGCTCGACAAAACGAAGTTTTTCGACGAACGCCTGGAGGTGGAATTCTACGAGCTGTGGCACCACGAAGGGCGCCGGGCCCGCATGGGCGCCATGATGATGGCCCCGGACTACGCCTGGTGGCACGGCTTCTACGAAGTAAAATTCCGCTTCGCCAACTTCATGGAAGAGTCCCGGCACCTGATCGAAACCGGCCAAAAGGCGTACGTCGCCAAGGACTTTCCCAACGCCACGGGCAACACCGAACGGCCCAAGGAAGTGTTTCCGGAATAAGACCTGAAGTGAATCCAATGCGGGTCGGGGGCTGCGCTCGGCACGGCCTTCGACCCGTATTTTTTTGAAACTTGAAACTCGGCTGGTAAAGCGGCCTCATCAAGGCGCCGCCCGCCGTTTTCCAGTTTCAAGTTCCATTTTTCTCAAGCAGTTCTTGCAGATCCCGTCCAAGCGGATCTCGATCTTTTCGATCTGGCCGGGGAAAGTGCGCTGAAGCCGGGTGGTGTCCAGCGGCAGGCTGGCGGGACTGAGGCAATCCATGTGCCCGCAGCGGGTGCAGTAGAAATGCGGATGAGGCGGTTGGCCGGCAATGGCGGCCAACCCGTAGTGAAAGGCGCGCCCCCCGGTGCTGAGGCGCTCCAGGATGCCGTGGCGCACCATCCGCTCCAGGATCCGGTAGACCGTCACCCGGTTGACCGGCGCCGAACGCGCCAGGATGCGGTAGATGTCCCCGGCGGACAAGGGGTAGCCGTTGCCGCCCACTACTTCCAGCACCCGCAGTCGGTTCTCGGTGGCGCTCAGCCCGGCTTCGGCCAACAATGCCTGATAGTCACGTGGCGACATGCCCGAGTCCATCGTCTTTTTACGCCGCCTCTCCGGGAACCGTTTGGCCGGCGCTTCGGCCGCGGCGCACCACTTGCCGGGCACTCTCGGCCGCCCGCACGGCGAAGAACCCGGCACCGGCCACCACGATGATGGCCGCTCCCGAGGTCAGGTTGAAGGAGTAGGCCAACCACAGCCCGCCGATGGTGAAAACCGCCCCCAGGAGACTGGCGCCGATCATCATCTGCTTCAAGGTCCGGGCATACGGCTCCATGATAAACGGCGGGATCGTCAAGAGGGCGATGACCAGGATCAAGCCCACCACCTGGATCACCATCACCACCGCCATGGCCAGCAGTCCAATGAGCAAAAAGTAGAGGGGCACCACCGGAACGCCGCGCACCCGGGCGAACTCCTCGTCGTAGCTCATGGCCAGCAGCCCCTGGTAGAACCAGCCCACCAGCACCGCGATCACCAGCCCCAGGGCGCCCATGATCCATAGGTCCCGGCAGGAAACGCTGAGGATACTGCCGAACAGGTAACTCATCAAGTCGACATGGTAGCCGGGGGTCAGGTCGATGAGAATGATCCCGATGGCCATGCCCAGCGCCCAGATGACGCCGATCACCGTGTCGGCCCGGTGCTTGGCCCGCAAAGTCACGGCGGCCATGATCATGGCCGCCG
>DQXI01000107.1 GCA_011042305.1 Desulfobacteraceae bacterium | reverse complement strand
TTGTGGCGGGAGCGACGAGACTCGAACTCGCGACCTCCGGCGTGACAGGCCGGCGCTCTAACCAAACTGAGCTACGCCCCCGTACGACAAGATATTTCAAAAACCGGGCTTTTTTTCCGTGGTGGGCGGAACAGGGTTTGAACCTGTGACCCCCGGCTTGTAAGGCCGGCGCTCTCCCGCTGAGCTATCCGCCCGGCAAGACGTTTCCGGAAAAAGCGCCCCACGAAGAGTTGGCTTTCTACCAGCGGTGCCGGTCCGCTGTCAAGCAAATAATGCGCTTTTCGGTCAATGGGCCAGGGACGGCAAATCCCCGTCCTCGCCGATGTCCGCCTCCATCTTCTCGCTGCCCTTGGGGGGCAGGGCGAAGCAGATGTCGTTTTCCTTGAACAGTACATCGCCGTCTTCGAGCACCAGCGCGTGGCTGAGCACCTCGTCCATGTGCTCCACCAGCACGAGGTCGATCTGCTTCTGGATGCTGGCCGGGATCTCCTTGATGTCTTTTTCGTTTTCCCTGGGAATCAGCACCTTGCGAATGCCGGCACGGTGAGCCGCCAGGATCTTTTCCTTCAGGCCGCCGATGGCCAGCACCCGGCCGCGCAGGGTGATTTCGCCGGTCATGGCCAGGTCCCGGTGCACCGGCCGCCGGGTGAGGGCCGAGACCAGGGAGGTGCACATGGAAATGCCCGCCGAAGGGCCGTCCTTGGGAATGGCGCCCTCGGGCACGTGAATGTGCAGGTCGAAGTGGCGGTAGAAGTTGCTGTCGATGCGCAAGCTCTGGGCCCGGGAGCGCACGTAGCTCTCCGCCGCCTGGGCCGACTCCTTCATCACGTCGCCGAGATGGCCGGTGATGTTAAGCTTGCCCCGGCCGGGCATGATCAAGGTTTCGATGCACAGCAGCTCACCGCCCACCTGGGTCCAGGCAAGACCGGTAACCATGCCCACGTGGTCGGCCTCCTCGATCTGGCTGGGTTTGAAGCGGTGCGGACCGAGATAGGTGCCCACGTTTTGGGCGGTGACCCGGTAGGCCTTGTCTTCATTGTCCTTGACGGCCCGCCGTGCGATCTTGCGGCAGATGGAGGCGATCTCCCGCTCCAGGTTGCGCACCCCGGACTCGCGGGTGTACTGGCGGATGATGGTGTAGATGGCGTTCCTGGAGAAGGTGACGTCCTTGCCCTCCAGCCCGTTGGCCTTGATCTGCTTGGGAACGAGGAAGTCCCTGGCGATGTGGTACTTCTCGTACTCGGTGTAGCCGGCCAGGCGGATGATCTCCATGCGGTCCTGCAGGGGCAGGGGAATATCGGGCAAGGTGTTGGCCGTGGTGACGAACATCACGTCCGACAAATCGTAGTCCACGTCGAGATAATGGTCGTTGAAGGCGTAGTTCTGCTCCGGGTCGAGGACTTCCAGCAGGGCCGCCGAGGGGTCGCCGCGAAAATCCATGCTCATCTTGTCCACCTCGTCGAGGCAGAACACCGGGTTGTTGACCCCGACCTTCTTGAGCGACTGGATGATCTTGCCCGGCAGGGCACCAATATAGGTGCGCCGGTGGCCGCGGATTTCCGCCTCGTCGCGCACCCCGCCCAGGGAGATGCGCACGAACTTGCGCCCCGTGGCGCGAGCGATGGAGCGCGCCAGGGAGGTCTTGCCGACCCCGGGCGGGCCCACGAAACACAGGATCGGCCCGCGCACCTTGTCCATCAGGGCCTGTACCGCAAGGTATTCGATGATGCGCTCCTTGGGTTTTTCCAGCCCGTAGTGGTCTTCGTCGAGGATCTTTTCCGCCTCGCCGATATCCTTGCAAACCTCCGACTTCTCGTACCAGGGCAGACCGATGAGCCACTCGATGTAGTTGCGCACCACCGTGGCCTCGGCGCTCATGGGGGCCATGAGCTTGAGCTTGCGAAATTCACGGCGCACCTTCTCGGTGGCCTCTTCGCTCATCTGCTTGCTTTCGATCTCCTTCTCGAGTTCCTGCAGCTCCTCCTGGCTGTCATCCTCGGAGCCCATCTCCTTCTTGATGGCCCGCATCTGCTCGTTGAGATAGTAGTTGCGCTGGGTCTTTTCCATCTGCTCTTTGACCCGTTCCTTGATGCGCTTGTCCATCTCGAAGACTTCGATTTCCATGCGGATCAAGCTCAACAGCAGAGAAAGGCGGTCTTCGAGCACCACGCTCTCCAGCAAGCGCTGCTTGTCGGGCAGACGGAAGGAAAAGTGGGCGGCCATGGTGTCCGAGAGCTTGGACGGATCGGTGATGGAGAGGATATTGGCCACCAGGTCCTTGCTGATGTTCTTGTTGATCTTGGCGTAATCCTCGAAGGCTTCGTGCAGGGCCCGGGTCAGGGCCAGCTGGGCCGTCTCGCTGAGCGGGGTTTCAACGACAGCCTCGATCTCGACCTTGAAAAATTCCTCCTGCCGGATGAACTGGATGATTTTGCCCCGGGTTTCACCCTCCACCAGAGCCTTGACCGTGCCGTCGGGCAACTTGAGCAGTTGGAGCACCTTGCCGACGGTGCCCATTTCGCTGATATCGGATTCCTCGGGGGTGTCCACCGAGGCCTTCTTCTGGGTGGCCAAGAAAACGCGCTTGTCTTTTTTCATCGCCTCGGCCAGCGCGCTGACCGATTTCTTGCGCCCCACGAACAGCGGGGCCACCATCTGCGGAAACACCACGATGTCGCGCAACGGCAGCAGCGGCAGTACCATGCGCGGCGGCTCGTTGTCGGCGCGACCAAACATTTTGGGTACGGTAATCATCGGCACATCTTCACCTGGATCCAAAGGCCTGGGTCAGGCCTGCTTTTTGGCGGGTTCGTAAAGCAGGATCGGGTCCTCCTTGTGCAGGACCACGTCCTCGCTGATGACACATTCCTTGACGTTGTCGATGGAAGGCAGGTCGTACATGATGTCCAGCATGCACGACTCCAGGATAGCGCGCAGGCCGCGGGCGCCCGACTTGCGGTTGACTGCCTCGCGGGCGATGGCCGCCAGAGCGCTGTCGGTAAAGCGCAGGTTGACGTGCTCCATCTCCAACAGTTTTTGAAACTGCTTGACCAGGGCGTTCTTGGGCTCCTTGAGGATGCGGATCAGCGTCTCTTCGCTCAGCTCGTGCAGGGTGCAGATGATCGGCAGACGGCCCAGGAACTCCGGGATGAGGCCGTACTTGATGAGGTCTTCCGGTTCCACCTGGCGCAGCAGGTCGCCGGTGCTGGTTTCCTTGCGACCGCGAATGTTGGCGCCGAAGCCCATCACCTTCTCGCCGGTGCGCCGCTCGATGATCTTTTCCAGGCCGTTGAAGGTTCCGCCGCAGATGAACAGGATGTTGGAGGTGTCCACCTTGACGAAATCCTGCTGGGGATGCTTGCGACCGCCCTTGGGCGGCACGCTGGCGGTAGTCCCCTCGATGATCTTCAACAGGGCCTGCTGGACCCCTTCACCCGAAACGTCCCGGGTGATGGACGGGTTGTCGCCCTTGCTGGCGATCTTGTCGATCTCGTCGATGTAGACGATGCCGCGCTTGGCCCGCTCCACGTCGTAGTCGGCGTTTTGCAGCAGGCTCAAGATGATGTTTTCCACGTCCTCGCCCACGTAGCCCGCCTCGGTGAGGCTGGTGGCGTCGGCGATGGTGAACGGGACATTGAGAAAGCGTGCCAGGGTCTGGGCCAGCAGGGTCTTGCCGCAGCCGGTGGGGCCGATGAGCAGGATGTTGCTCTTCTGGATTTCGATGTCCTGGGTGGAAACGTTGGAGTTCAACCTTTTGTAATGGTTGTACACCGCGACGGCCAGCACCCGCTTGGCCGATTCCTGCTCGATGACGTACTCGTCGAGCATCCGCTTGATTTCCTTGGGCACCGGGGTTTGGGTCAGCCCGTCGGCTCCCGGGTCATTCTCCTCGTCAATGATCTCGCTGCACAGCTGGATGCACTCGTCGCAGATGTAAACGGCCGGGCCGGCGATCAGCTTCTTGACGTCCTTCTGGTTCTTGCCGCAGAAAGAGCAGAACAGATTGTCCTGGTCATCGCCTTTCTTGGTCATTTGGAAGCCTCCGTGGCGTCGTCCCGGAACAGATCCTCCCGGCTCGCCATGACGTGGTCTACGATGCCGTAAGCCTTGGCCTCTTCGCCGGTCATGAAGAAATCCCGGTCCGTGTCCTTTTCGATCTGGATCAGCTCCCTGCCGGTGTGGCGGGCCAGGATCTCGTTGAGAGTGTCGCGGATGCGAAGAATCTCCTTAGCCTGAATGGCGATGTCCGCCGCTTGCCCCTGGGATCCGCCCAGCGGCTGGTGAATCAGGATACGGGAGTTGGGCAGGGCGTAGCGTTTGCCACTGGCCCCGGCGGCCAGCAGCAGGGCGCCCATGCTGGCGGCCTGCCCGATACACACCGTGGTGATGTCCGGCTTGATGTACTGCATGGTGTCGTAGATGGCCAGGCCGGCCGTCACGATCCCGCCGGGGGAGTTGATGTAGAAGTTGATGTCCTTTTCCGGGTCCTCGGACTCCAGAAAAAGCAACTGGGCGATGAGCAGGTTAGCTATTTCGTCGTTGATGGCGGAGCCAAGAAAAATGATCCGGTCTTTCAACAACCGGGAATAGATGTCGTAGGCCCGCTCACCGCGACTGCTCTGCTCGATGACCATCGGAATCAAAGGCACAATCAACCTCCTTGAGTTTTTCAATGCGCCTCGAGGGGCGCCTGGTGACTCCACCGCCGCCTGGGCGGTTGTCCCGGTGAGGTCTCCAAAATTTTTGTTCCACGCCGATCAGCCGTCATTTCCGGCCGGGGCGTCGGTCGCTTCGGCCGAGGGCGTCACCGGCTCGATTTGGCTGTTGTCCATTATAAGCTTGATGGCCTCTTTTTCAAGTAGGCTGTGCTTAAACGACTCCAGGCCTTCGGGATTTTGGCGATAGAGGTCCTTGATGATTTGCACCGGCTGGTCGTAGGCCTTGGCCATCTGCTCCAGGCCGGCGTCCAGGGCTTCCTCGGGCAAGGTGAGGTTTTCCTGGCGGATGATCTTGTCCAGGATCAAGTGCCGCCGGGCCTGCTCGGTCGCCGTGGAGCGGTACTTGACGGTCAGCTGTTCCCTGGACAGGCCCACCTGCTCCAGCGTCATGTTGCGGGCGCTGAAGCTGCGCTCGGCGTCGCTGATGATGTTTTCCAGCTCCACCTCCACCAGGGTTTCCGGGACCTCGAAGCGGCAGCGTTCAGCCAGTTCCTTGAAAATCTCCTCGTGCAGTTCCTGTTCGCTGCGCCGGGCATAGCCGGCCTCGAGGTTGTCGCGAATAACGCTCTTGAGTTGCTCCAAGGTCTGGTATTCCCCCAGCCTCTGGGCCATGGCGTCGTCGATGGGAGGCAGCTCCTCCACCCGGATCTCCTTGACGGTAACCTGGAAGGCGATGGTCTTACCGGCCAGCTTGTCGTTGAAGTAATCGGCGGGGAAATCCACCTTGATTTCGACCTGGCTGCCGGGCTCGGCGCCGACGAGCTGGGCATCGAAGTCCTTGTGGATCGTGCCTTCGCCGATCTTGATGGTAAAGTCGGTGGTGGGGGCGGTCTCGTCGTAAGGTTTGCCTTCAAAAAAACCGGCATAGTCGATGACCACGTAGTCGTCCTGGGCCACGGGCCGGTTTTCTTCGACGGGCTTCAGCTTGGCCAGGTTACGCTGGAGCATGGCCAGCTGGGCCTCGATTTCGCCGTCGCTGATTTCGTAAACCGTCTTTTTCAAGGAAAGCCCCTTGAAGTCGATATCGGGAATGTCCGGCTTGACCTCGACGGTGACGTCGAAGCGGTACGCGGCGCCGGGATCCAGCTCCGGCGGGTCGAGCCGCGGGGTGCCGATGACGGGCAGCTCGCTTTCCTGGAGCGCCGCGATGAGGGTGTCCCGGGCCAGGCGGGCCGCCACGTCGGCATGGACGTCCTTCTTGTAGAGGCGCTCCAGGACGCTACGGGGGGCCTTGCCGTTGCGAAACCCCTTGATGCGGGCGGTGCGCCGCAGTTCGTTGTAGGCCTTGTCCAACTCGCTTGTCACCTGCTCCCGGGGGACTTCCAAGTGCAACACTTTCTTGACCGGGCTGAGATCTTCGACACTTAAAATCATGGTTTTCCTTTCCAGGATGCCGCCGTGCATCCGCCGCAAAAAAATGTAAGTGCCTGAGGGGAGATCCCCCTTCAGGCATTTTCAAAAATGCGATGATGGTGCGAGAGGGGAGACTCGAACTCCCATTCTGTCGCCAGAGCTGGATCCTAAGTCCAGTGCGTCTACCCGTTCCGCCACTCTCGCCGATAGAACGGTCCAAATACTCAAAATTATTCCATTTCAAGACAAACCAGACCAACAATAAGACGAATCCCCAGGGGCTGTCAAGTGCTTTCAGCCGCCGGAAGGCGCAAACGTGCAAGGAAAATCAAAGACTTGAATCCGGTTGAGCCCGCGGCCGGCGCCTTGGATACGACGGCCGGGGAGCGAAAGGCTTGCAGGCCAATGCCGGCCGTGGTAATAGATTTCGATTCAACCACCGGTATTCGGGGCGTGGCGCAGCCTGGTAGCGCACCTGCTTTGGGAGCAGGGAGTCGGAGGTTCAAATCCTCTCGCCCCGACCA
>DQXI01000263.1 GCA_011042305.1 Desulfobacteraceae bacterium | reverse complement strand
GTCGAGATCTTCTCCGACGAATTCGACCGCGAACACACCTGCAAGGGATGCGGCCAACCCATCGATTTTACCCAGTGCACCCTTGACGGGGTCGCTTGACAAGCGGACCTGGTGCAAGGGGGGGTAAATCTTTTTTGCGACGGCACCGGAGGGTGGGCACGCCGTCCGAACGGGCCTATGGAGCCGCGCCGCGGCGGTGATGACGGGATGCGATCGATGAAGGGGTGGAAATTCTTCGCGACAGGGGTAATGCTGGCGCTGGCGGCCGCGGGCGGCACATTTGCGGCCGAAGGCGGCCAGGGGGCCGAGGCCGTGGTCCTCGATGGCGGCCGCCGGGGCCCGGTTCCCTTCGGCCACCACCGTCACCAGGCGGTGCTGGGCGACTGCAACCTGTGCCATGCCGTGTTCCCCCAGGGAGGCCGGCAGTATTGAGCGGCTCAAGGCCGACGGCACGCTCAAGGCCCAGAGCGACGTGATGAAGCAGCTTTGCATCAAGTGCCACCGGGCCAAGAAGAGCGCCGGGGCCGCCACCGGCCCGTTGACCTGCGCCCAATGTCACCAGCGCTGAACCGGAACTATCGCCATGCTTGTCTTGGGGCTCCAGGGAAGTCCGCGTCGCAAGGGCAACACCGCCTTCTTGCTCGACCTGTTTCTCGAAGAAGCCCGGCGCCTGGGCGCCCGAACGGCGGTGATTTCCCCGGCTCGCGAGGCGATTGCCGCCTGCAAGGGATGCGGGGCCTGCGAGAAGAGGGGTTTCTGCGTCAGCCATGATGTGATGGCCCAGTCCATCTATCCCTTTTTGCGCCAGGCCGATGTGGTGGTGGCCGCCTCACCGGTCTATTTCTACGGCGTCACGGCCCAGCTCAAAGGTCTGATCGACCGCTGTCAAACCCTCTGGTCGCGCAAGTATCGCCTCAAGTTGGCCGATCCCGGGGCCGCCACGCGGGCCGGCGTGATGCTGGCGGTGGGGGCCACCCATGGGGGCAAACTCTTCGACGGTCTTCACCTCACGGTGGACTATTTTTTCGATGCCATCGCCGCCCGCAATGCCGGCAGCCTGACCTACCGGGGCGTCGAACACGCCGGCGACATGGCCCGGCACCCCCGGGTGCGGGCCGAAGCGGCGGCGCTGGCTCGGCAGGTGTGCGGCCCCCTGGCCGCGCGCCGGCGCATCGTCTTTAGCGACCCCGGCGGCGCCGGCGCCGGCATGATGGCGGCGGCCTGGATGCGCTATCTGGCCGGCGACAAGTGGAACGTGTTCGTCGATGCCCCCGCGCCCTCCGGCCAAACGGCGGCCATGGTGGAGCGGGTGATGGCCGCGCGGGGTATTGATCTGGGCTATGCCGGAATTCAGCCCCTGGCGTCCGAGAATGCGCCGATGGATCGGGTGGTGGCGATCGGATCGGCGCCGGTGGAAACCGCTCCCGTCACCGACAGGTGGCTGCTGGAAGAAGGCCGCGACCCGGCGGATGCGGACGGTTTCGCCCGGCTTTGCGATGAGATGCGGCAAAAGGTGGCCCGAGGCGGCGACGGCCTGCCGCCGGCGGCCTGATGGAGTTTTTCGCCCCATGAAACGTGAAACGGCGGAGAAAAGGAGAACGGCATGGACAGGTACGTGTGCACCATCTGCGGCTATGTGTACGACCCGGCCAACGGGGATCCGGACAACGGCGTGGCGCCGGGGACCAAGTTCGAAGACCTTCCCGATGATTGGGAGTGTCCGATCTGCGGCGTATCCAAGGACGATTTCGAAAAAGAGGCCTGATGGTCCGCCAGCCCGTGGTGAACCTGGGCGCGTGCAGCCTCTGCGAGGGGTGCATCGCCGTTTGTCCCTCGGTCTTTCGGCTCAACGACACCGGCTTTATCGAGGTGATGGACCTGGACGATTATCCCCGGGACGAGGTGGACGAAGCGATCAAGAACTGCCCGGAAGATTGCATCGAGTGGGAGGAGGCCTGAAACGGCGATGAAAAAATATGCATTGTTCGTTTTCAACGGCGACCCGATGTGCTTCATCCACGTGCTGCTCAATGCCCTGGACATGGATGCCGGCGGCCACGAGGTGCGCCTTGTCATCGAGGGGGCGGCCACCGGGTTTTTGCTCGAGCTGGAAAAGCCCGAAAACCCTCTGCACAAGCTCTGGAAAAAGACGCTCAACGCCGAGCTGGTCCACGGCGTCTGCCTGGCCTGCGCCACCAAGATGGGCACCGTGGAAACGGTGCGCCAGCTCGGCTTGACACTGCTGGACGAGATGAACGGCCACCCGTCCATGGCGGCCCAGCGCAAGGAAGGATTCGAGCTTGTCACCTTCTGAATCGGCGGGGAGCACGTTTCGGCGCCTCAAACGGCGGCTGGAACCGCTGCTGGGCGAGGCGACGACACCTGAAACCCTGGTGGCGGCGGTTCTCGAGCTGCCGCTGCGCCGGGTGGTCAATCCGCTGATCTCCTTTTTCTACCATCCCGAACCATTGCTCCGGTGGCGGGCCATTTCGGTTTTTGGCGTTGCCGCCGCGGCCCTGGCCGAGACTGAGCCCGAATCGGCACGGGTGATGATGCGCCGGCTCATGTGGCAGCTCAACGACGAGTCGGGGGGCATCGGCTGGGGGGCTCCCGAAGCCATGGGCGAGTCCATGGCCCGCAGCCCCCGCCTGGCCGGTGAGTACCATCGTATCTTGGTCTCCTATGTCCGCCTGGACGGCAATTACCTCGAGCACTCCATCCTGCAGCGCGGAAGCCTGTGGGCCGTGGGCCGGCTGGCCGAGGTCCGACCGGATCTGGTGAGGCCTGCCGGGCCGGCGCTCAATCCCTTCCTGTGTTCCCCGGATGCCCACCACCGCGGCCTGGCGGCTCGGGCCGCCGGCCTCATCGGCATCCGCTCGCTGGCTCCCCGCCTCGAAGCCCTGCGCCATGATCCCGAAGAGATCACGTTGTACCACGATTGGCGCCTCGAGGCCGTCGGCGTGGGAATCTTGGCCGCAGAAGCGCTGGCGCGTCTTGGGGGGAGGGCGCGGCGCGGGGACAGCTAATGACTGATAACGGCACGTATCCCAATCACCCCAGGGTCGCTGTGGGCGCGGTGGTGGTGCGCCACCGGCAAGTGCTGCTGGTCCGCCGGAGCAAGGCGCCGGCCCGGGGGCTGTGGGCCATCCCGGGCGGCAGCGTCCGGCTGGGCGAGAGTCTGCGCCAGGCAGCCGAACGCGAGATTTTGGAAGAAACCGGCCTGACGATCCGGGCCGGCGAACCGGTGCTCACCTTCGAATCGATCCACCGTGACGACGGCGGGCGGGTGCGCTTTCACTACGTGATCGTCGATTTGGCCGCCGAGTACGTGGCCGGCGAGATCCGGCCGGCCGACGACGCCAGCGATGCGCGCTGGTTTTCCCGGGATGAAATCATGTCTCAAGCCGATGTGGTGCCCGAGACCCGCGAGTTGGTCCGGCGCCTTTTCAGCGATTCCATGTAGGTCGATGACCTACATGGCCGACGTTTTCTGCCTGCCGAATTATCGGTTCCTCGCCCACATCAGAATCAGTTCCTGCCGGATTGCCCCATTGCCTCCAGCCGCGTATTAAATTCATCAAGCTTGACCAGGCGCGCTGTTCGCCGCTCCAAGGCGACGCGCTTTCCCACCCAAACGGCACGCCCAGACTTGGCGTGCCATCACAGCCAAAAGGAGGAGGTTTGCCGTCATGGATTTAGACACCCCCAACATGACCGACTATGAAAAGGAGTACGCCGAGTTCAAGTGGAACGTGCCCGAGTATTTCAACTTCGCCGGCGAAGTGATCGACAAGTGGGCCCAGGATCCCGACAAATTGGCCCTGTGGTGGGTGGACGACGCGGGTAACGAGGTCAAGAAAACCTACGCCGACCTGAGCCGGGCCTCGCGCCAGTTGTGCAACGTGATGAAGGCCGAAGGGGTCAAGCAGGATGACGTGGTGATGGTGATCCTGCCGCGCAACCTCGAGTGGTGGGAAGCCTTCACCGCCTGCATCCGCATGGGAGCGGTCATCTCCCCGGGCACCACCCAGCTCACCGCCAAGGACATCAAGTACCGGCTGCTGGAATCCGGCGCCACCTGCCTTATCACCAACCCGGCCCTGGCCGCCAAGGCTGACGAAGTGGCCGCCGAGTGCCCGGCCCTCAAGAGCAAGATCGTCATCACCGAGCCCCGTGACGGCTGGACGTTCTACACCGATGCCGTTGCCGCCGCCTCGGACCAATTCGAGACGGCCAGGACCAAGAGCGACGACCGGTGCATTCTCTACTTCACCTCCGGGACCACCGGGATGCCCAAGATGACGTTGCACACCCATGCCTCCTATCCCATCGGCCACATCGTCACCGGCAAATACTGGCTCGACCTGAAGCCCGCCGACCTGCACTGGAACATCAGCGACACCGGCTGGGCCAAGGCCGCCTGGAGCAGCTACTTCGGGCCCATGAACATGGGGGCGGCCCAGTTCGTCCATCACACGGACCGTTTCGATCCGATGAAGACCCTCGAGTTGTTGTCCAAGTACCCGGTCACCACCATGTGCGGGGCGCCGACCATCTACCGCATGCTCGTGCTCCAGGACCTGAGCAAGTTCAAGTTCCCCACCCTGCGTCACTGCGTGGGGGCCGGCGAACCGCTGAACCCGGAGATCATCGAAATCTGGAAAAAGGCCACCGGATGCACCATTCGCGACGGCTACGGCCAGACCGAGAGCGTCTGCCTGTGCGGCAGCTTCCGCTGCCTGACGCCGCGCTTCGGCTCCATGGGCAAGCCGACCCCGGGCTTCAAGATCGCGGTGATCGATGAAAACGCCCAGCCCCTGCCACCGGATACCGAGGGCGACCTGGCGGTGTGCATCAAGCCCGAGCGGCCGGTGGGCCTGTTCAGGGAATATTGGAACGATCCCCAGCGCACCGCGGCCACCATCCGGGGCGACTGGTACCTCACCGGCGACCGCGCCTACATCGACAAGGACGGCTACGTCTGGTTCGTGGGCCGCGCCGATGACGTCATCCTGACTTCCGGCTACCGTATCGGCCCCTTCGAGGTGGAAAGCGCCCTGATCGAACACGACGCCGTGGCCGAATCGGCGGTGGTTTCCAGCCCGGACGAAACCCGCGGCGAGGTGGTCAAGGCCTTCATCATTCTCGCCCCGGGCTACGAACCGTCCGAGGCGCTGGTGAAGGAGCTCCAGGACCACGTCAAGAAAACCACTGCGCCGTACAAGTATCCCCGCAAGATCGAGTTCGTCACGGAGCTGCCCAAGACCATCTCCGGCAAGATCCGGCGCATCGACCTGCGTGACAAGGAGTGGGGCCGCAAGTAAAACGGCGGCCCAGCGGGCCGGGGCGGGCGTGGGGGCGCCCCGGCCCAAGACTTCCCCGGCCATCGGCCGAAGGTGGGCGGGAAACCGCGAATCGAGAGGGGGGTGTGCATGAACACGAAGGAAAAGCTTTACAAGAAGGAAATCCGAATCACCGTCATTTTTACTGTGTTGCTGATGCTCATGGGCCACAGTGCGTCGCTTTTCGTTTTGTTTCCCGGCATGCAGAGCAAGATTACCGAGGCCGGCGTTCAAGGCGGATTCATGGGCTTTCCGGTACAGTATATCGTTCCCATCCTGCTCGGCTGGTTCGGCTTGGCCATCGTTTGTGTCATCATGGCCGTGGTTTGCAACAAATTCGACGACGAGATGGAACAGCTGGCCGCCGACACCAAGGCCAGCCGAATCCGTGAAACAGCCTAGAGGAGGGAGGCACCATGAAATATGTGCTTGATAACGTGTGGATCGGTCTCGGCGTGGTGATCGTCCTGTTTGCCTGCTTCTACTATGTGGGCTGGTGGGCCAGCCGCAAGACCTCCAGCGAGGAAGACTTCTACGCCGCCGGATTCTCCATCGGCCCGGTGACCAACGGTTTGGGCATGGCGGCCACCTGGGCCTCGCTGGCGACCTTCATGGGCGTCATCGCCCTGATCCAGAAGCTGCAAGTGCCTTTCGTCTACCTGTGGATCCAGTGGTCCATTTCCATTCCGTTGCTGACCCTCCTCTACGGCACGAGCCTGCGGCGCATGAAGGCCTTTACCCCGGCCAGTTTCATCAAGGTGCGCTACGGCAACGGAGCCGCCATCTGCGTCGTGGCCTGGATGTGCCTGGTGATGGTGATGTATGCCCTCGGCCAGATGATCGGCCTGGGGCGGGCCTTCGAGATGCTCTTCGGCGTGCCCTACAACACGGCCCTGATCGTGGCCGGCCTGGCCACGGTGGGCTTCATCACCATGGGCGGGATGTACGGCGCCTCCTACAACGCTGCCTTCCAGATGGTGGTGATGACCATTGCCATGGTGGCGCCCATGGGGGCCATCATGAAGCAGATGGGGGCTTCAGGATGGTGGTTTCCGCCGCTGCTTTACGGTGACATGGTGCCCAACATGCTGGCGGCCATTCCCACCTTTTTTGACATGAAGTACGATTTCCGCTGGTATTTCGCCCTGATCCCGGCCTTTACCCTCGGCCCCGTGGCGCTGCCCCATTTGGCCATGCGCGTGTTCACCTCCTCGAGCGTCAAGAGCGCCCGCTGGGCCGTGGTGTGGTTTACCATCTT
>DQXI01000143.1 GCA_011042305.1 Desulfobacteraceae bacterium | reverse complement strand
TTCTGCCCCTTTTCGGCCAGGGCGGTCTCTACCTTGGCCAGGCGCTTCTCCAGGGACGCCTTGCCCTCGTCTGCCAGGGCCGGCGCCGCCAGGAAAGAAATGATTGCCAATACGATCAAAGCTGTCTTACCGAGTCTTCGCATCATCTGATTTCCTTTCTCCGTGGTTTGAGCTTGGAACAAAAAAAGACGCGGCAAGGGCGAAACAAACACATCCCTTAAACGCGTCTTCACTTTTTTCGCACCGCCGTGCGGCCGAAAACCGTAAGACCAACTCTCCTAATTGATTTCAGTTACGCTTTTTTACCACGGTCTCTGAAGAGGCCGCTCTCGTTTTGGGCGTTTTGCCTGCCGCCGCGCCCGCAAGACGGCGCTTCTCGCAGGAGGCCGCGGATGATGGCATGCCCCAAATAGGCGACGGCTACGGCGATGATGACAGTGGTTAAAACGGTTTGCATCCATTGTTTCACCCGTGCGGAGGGTATTACACGGGAGCCCTATTTCATATCCCGCGCCTGGATCCAAATCACCGCGTCCTGGGAAAGCGCCTTGCCTTTGAACGCCTTGGCCGGACCGACCCCTAGGGCGCAGAAGCCCCACCACCCGGTTCTGGGGATGCCGAAGACGAACTCGCCGGCGGCGTTGGCCTTGATGGTCATGGTGACGAAGGCGTCCTGAGGCGCTTCCACCGCTGCGGTTTTGGCAAAGGCGTTCTTATCCATCAACGGTGCGTGATTGAGATACTCCACCTCGATCTTGGCGTTGGGCACTGGCTTGCCCTCGCTGAGCACAACCCCGCGAAAAACGTTGCCGGTCCACAGGGCGTAGGGCTTGTCCAGGGGCAGGATTTCCGCCGGGAGGCCCACCGGGGCATCCCAGTCGGTGGGAAACCCGCCGGTGTTGACCACCACCTTGGTGATCTGCTGGATGAAGCTGTCCTCTTCTTTTTCGAAATAGGGCGAGGGGACCAGACAAAAGACGTTGTCGCCCATGCCGCGCAACTTGAAGCTGGCCTCGTAGGCCGCCCCGCTGTTGGTCAGGCTGGTCCAGACCACCGGCTTGAGGGTACTCAGCAGGTCGGCCTTTTTCCCCTTGTGGACGACAAAGAACTGTTCGGGCTGGCCCATGTCCATAGTGTGACCGGCCTCGAAGGGATGGGTGAAGACCAGCTTCAGATCAATGCTCCCCGCCTTGGCCAGAGCCGATTGGGGGGTGTAGACCATCTGAAAATGGGCCATGACCGGCGCGGCCAGGAGAAGGGACAAGAGAGTGGCTGCGATGATGATTCGCTTCATGACGGTGGATTCCTTTCTTCTCACATTTTCAAGTTACGAGGGAACTAAAGTGGGCTAAAATTTTAGGTGCCTTGGCCACTCATAACTTTAGCTCATTCTAAAATGTCTTTTCCGTCGATCTCGATTACGTGCCCTTCACCGGCGTCGAAAATGACCCTGTACGTTCCGTCGGGCTTCTTGAAATTAAACTCGCTGTTCGCGTCCATTTTGCCCTTAATCAGCATCTTGCCGGAGGCGTCTTCCACGCGCATCTGCACGCCGGCGGCCGAGGAGCCGTCGGAAAAGCCTCCCTCGCAGGTAACGGTGTCGTCGCCGTTATTGTAGCAGGCGCAAAGGGGTGTGTGAGCGGCCGCCGGAACGGCGCAGACAATGGCCATAAACAGGATGGCGCTGACGATAGGTTTCATGATGTTTTTCCTCCTTTGGGTTGGGGGTGAGTGTGAGAGAATGTTATGAATACCGTTCTTTTTCCTTTAACAAGCCGGTAGCCACGGTCAGTGCCAGGGCCAGGCCGTAGAAGGCGATCATCGCCTGGAGGCCGGTGAGCCCGAGGGCGCTGCCGCCGGAGAATACCGCCACCGCCACGACCAGCCCCAGGGCCATGGGATAGGCCATGGAAAAGAGCATCCATTTCACGGAACCAGTCTGGAGCTTGACGGCGATGGAGGTGGCCAAACACGGCGGGTAAAGCACCATGAAGAGCATGAGGGTCAGGGCGTGTAGAGAGGTGAAGCCTGCCTCGCCTCGGGCCATGCGGGCTTCCAGAGCCTCGCCTTCTTCCTCCGGTTCGTAGAGGGCCCCCAGAGTCGCCACGCTGCTCTCCTTGGCGGCGAAGGCACTGAGAAGGGCCACATTGACCCGCCAATTGAAACCGGCAAAGCGGGTGACTGGCTCAGGCCACCGGCCCAGGCGGCCGAGGAAGCTGTTATCGATGCGCTCCTTGCGGATTTCGCGCAGCAGGTCCTGGCGTTTGCGGTAAAGGTTTTTGAAAGCCCGGTTGGCCTGTTTGGCGACCTTGTCTTTGCCCGGCTGAACGATCCGGAAGAAAACCGGGTTGCGTGCTTTGTAGGTGGCGTTGAGGGTACTCATGGCTTCCGGCCCCTTGGTGAGCATGCGGGCGTTTTTGTACTCCTTCCAGTACAGGATCATCGCCATGAGGTTCTCACCCTGGAGATCGTCGGCAAAAGGGGTGCCTTCGATCTGGCTCAGGAAATCCGCTATAGCCTTATCTTTTTTGGCGTCATAATAAACTTGGCGCTCGTCGTTGATTCCCGGGAACTGAAGCAATACGAAAAGCACCACGGCCACGGCCGCCACGATGGTGGTGATCTTGCGGATGAAGAGCCAGACCCTTTCCGTGGCCCGACCCAAAACCCCGCGCATCGTGGGCAGGTGGTAAGGGGGCATTTCCATGACGAAGGGAGCGGTCTCCTTGTCCTTTAGGATGGTGAGGGTCAAGATCCGGGAAACCGGTAGCGCTATCAGCAGACTTATGGTGGAGATGAAGAACATGGCCCAGGCTTTATGGGCCGCAAAGTATATATTGATCAGCAGCACGTAGAGGGGCACTTTGGCCAAGCAGTTGAGCATCGGAATGATCAGGATGGTGGCCAAGCGCGAACGTTCGTCGGGAATCCCCTTACAGGCCATGACGCCCGGCACAGCGCAGCCACCGACATAGATACCGCCCAAAACCATGGGCAGGGTTGACTGACCGTGTAGGCCGTAGCGGGAAAAGAATCGGTCCATGATGAAGGCCATGCGCGGCATGTAGCCGCTGTCCTCGAGGATGGCGATGAGCCCGAAGAGGATGAAGAGGATCGGAATGTAGTTGAGCAGGGCGTTGACGCTGTCGACGAACCAGAGTACCAGGGCCCGCAACATGGGGATTTCGATGAATCCCGGCTGGGGAGTGACGGCCTCCGCCAGGGAGCGGATCTTGGCCAGCAGGGGCCAGGTGTAGTTGGTGATGTGATACCCTTGGACGATGGACAGGTAATAGAGGATCCAGATTACTCCCACCAGGATGATGGGGCCCAGCAGCCGGTGACAGACTACCCGGTCGATGCGATCCGAGAGGGTGCCTACTGCCTGCCGGCCCGGCGTGATATAACGACGCTCGATGTCGTCGGCTTCGCGGTAACGCCGGTGGGCGATGAACAGCTCGGGAGCCTCGTTGAAACGCGACTCGAAATCGCCGCGCAGCCGTTCGGTAAAACGCAGCAGGTGCTCTGCGCGGGGGCTGTCGGCACGTACCAGGTTTCGCGTCTCTCCGTCGCCCTCCATCAGCTTGATGGCCACCCAACGGGCCGGATAGAAGGCCGGCATGGTGGTTTCATCGGCCAACCGTTTTTCGATATCCCGTAAAAACGGTTCCATCACCCCGTAGTCGATGCGCACCGCCGCTTTTCGGCCGCCTTCGGCCGCGGCGGCCACGGCATTGAAAAGGGCTTTTTTGCCTTGTCCGTTTTTCATGCTCGTCGGGACCACCGCTACCCCCAGGTGTTCCGCTATCCCCTCGGTATCGATGACAACCCCCACCTGCTCGGCCATGTCCGTCATGTTCAGGTTGAGCACGAGGGGGATCTCCATCTCGAGCAGTTGAAACGTCAGATAGAGACTGCGCTTGAGATTGGAGGCATCGGTGACATTAACCACCAGGGACGGCTTTTCGTGCAGGATAAAATCGCGAGAGACCCGCTCCTCGGGCGAATAGGAGGTCAGGCTGTAGGTGCCTGGCAGATCCACCACCTCCACCGTGCGGCCGTTGTATCGGTAGCTGCCGGACATCTTTTCCACGGTGACGCCGGGGTAGTTGGCCACGTGCTGGCTGGCACCGGTCAAGGCGTTGAATACGGTGGACTTGCCGCAGTTGGGCTGGCCGGCCAAGGCCACGAGAATCTTCTTATTGGTCATGACCTTCCACCTCCACGAAGCGGGCCTCGGTATGTCGCAGGCTGATGAAACGGCCCTCGATTTCCACCTCCATGGGATCCTCCAGGGGGGCGTTGCGCACCACCCGCAGGTGAAGCCCCGGGCAAAGTCCCATGTCCATCAGGCGCTGGCCGAGGCGGTCGCGCACCGAAATGCGTTTGATCTGGCACCAGCCGCCGGGTTTGAGTTCGTCGAGAGTCATGGCTCTTCCCTATTTGTCAGTGGCGCCGTCTGGCGACCCGTTAACAAAAAAGGCGCAACCGTAGGCGGAAATTACCGCCGGTTGCGCCTTCACTTCCTTCGCGCCGAGCAGGCCGAAGGCCGTAAGGTAAATCTACTTTAGCTAGAAAACTCTATCAAAAATACATGGCCAAAATAACTGATTCTGCGCCTTTGTCAAGCCAATTTTTTAGCCAGTGTCCATCCAGAAATGAGAATTTTTGTTCAAGATCAAGGCATGTGAAAAAAATAACCGCAGGCATATGGTTGATATTCCGAGGATTATTTTTTGAGCAGAACGCAGAGATTGGACAAAAAGGCCATTTATGGACGGACACTAGCCAGCAATTATCGGCTGAGGACTGCATCCTGTCCATCTTCAATCCGTATCGATCAACACCGCTGTTAGATTTTTGCGTAGCATTTCCAGTTGCTTGGATTTGAACGCCCGGCGGGTGGATTCCAACACGTCGATGGCCTCTTGGATCGCTGCCTTTAGTCGCTTTTCCCTTGACCGTAGGGGGCAATTGGTGGGCAATGCCGACAAGCCGCCGGATCGCGGGCAGCTCTGGAGGGCCAGGGCCACCAGATTTTGTTGCAGCTCGATTTCCCGTTGCTGGCGGGCAACGCTGTCAGCGATGGCAGCCAGCACTTCGCCGCGCTCGTTGCGGCGGGCCTCTCCCCTTGCAACAGGGACGGGGCGAAGTGTGCCTGATAAATTTTCCGTGTGTTGTCGCCGCTCTGTCGCCATCTTTCAGTGCCCTATTTAAGTTAATGTTCTCTAATACAAAGGGGCTTAACATGGCCGCCGGCCGGATTTTTCCTGTAAAACGAAGAAAACCAACACGCGGCCGTCAGGTCGATCTCGTTGGTTCCTCTCTATCCTTACCGGTTCAGGCGCTGCTGCAATTGATCGGAGAAAAGGACCGATCGCTCTGGGCAATCCTCGGGAGGATGCCCCCGGCGGCGATATTCGTCGAAGCGCTCGATCCAGTTTGCCCCCGTGCGGGGGCAGTTGCGCACAAAGCTCATGAAATCGGTCAACCGGTCAAGGGTTTCGGCACTCAAGCTGTGCTCCATGCGGCAGGCTTCTTCATCTGCGGTGGCCGGGTCGACTCTGAGGATTTCGGTGAGAAAACTGGCCAGTAGCCCGTGGCGACGGCGCATTTCCTTGCCTACCCGCCTGCCAGCGACGGTCAGCTCGACGTATTCGTACTTGCGGTAATCGACCAACCCCCGGTCATCCAGAGTCTTGAGCATGCTGGTGACGGTGGGCATCTTGACCCCCATGCGTCGGGCGATATCTTTGACGCGCACTGCCTTCTTCTCCTGATCCAGGTCAAAAATCGCCTCCAGGTAGTCTTCCATCACGGAAGTCAATGGCCCGGGCAATGGGCGACTGCTGTCGATTTTGGTGGGCTCCATGGTCGCTTCCTTATTTTAAGGATTTCTATCGAAAATAGAAACTTCTAACTCTGATGCCTCGCGGCGTCAAGCCACTTTTTGAGGATTTTTCCCCAAACCTCTTATTGGCGGACATTCCCGCCCCATTGCCATTACCCGGGATCTTGGGTAAGAATTTTTTCAATATGGAAGATTCATGTGTTTCACTGCCCGAATTGGATGGTTTCCAGCCTCCGCCGGAAAAAAACGCCCAGGACAATCACGGGGCGATAGCCCTCGTTTCATTCTGGTCAGTGGCCCCAAGCCCAGCGGCAAAACCACATTGGTGGAAACCGTGATCGCCACCCTGGCCGGCCGGGAGTTGCGCATTGCCGGCATCCTGGCCCAAGGGTTGTGGCGGGACGGCCTGCGAGCGGGTTTCGACCTGATCAATTTAGCCAGTGGCCAGCGCGTGCCGTTGGCCCGACGTCGGAACGATCCCCATTCGCAGCACGGCAGGATATTCGATTTTTTCGAATCGGGGTTTCGAGCCGGCGCCGAGGCCCTTGATACTTGCCGGCGGGCAAACCTTGTCGTGGTGGACGAAATCGGCCGGCTGGAGGCCAGGGGAGAAGGCTGGGCGTCTCGCCTGAGGGAACTGCTGACCCTCGAGGGGCCACTGCTGATTCTCGTTGCCCGGCTGGATTGTATCCCGCGGATCAGGGATCGGTTCGGATTTCACGACACACCGGTGATCGATGTGCGCGATCCCGACGCCCTGGATCGACTGCGCGCCGTCGTGGGCGCCGGGTCTCCTGACCAAAGCGTTTTAGAATAAATATTTGATCAGGACGAAGCCGCCGATGAGCAGCACGGTG
>DQXI01000199.1 GCA_011042305.1 Desulfobacteraceae bacterium | reverse complement strand
GCTGCTGTGCTGCAGCACAGCAGCGGTCACTGAAAAATCAGCCTCCCTCACCAGGCAGCCGTCGAACGGCGTTTCATCGGGCGGTCGGTCCGGAGCAAACCCCAGGCGGCACTCGAAGCGCTGTCGCCGGCAGGTTTTCGGGGTCACTTCTACCGCCTTGATGCACAGGGCGTCCTTGTAGGTGGCCGCCAAGTCCCAGCTGTAGCCGGCGAGTTTCCCGGCCAGGTTGGCCAGAAAACCCTGCGGGCCGCAGAGCCAGAGCTGTTTCGGTCGTCCCAGGCAGACGCGCAGCAGGCGGTCGAAGCCGCAGAAATGGTCCATGTGGGTGTGGCTGACAAAAACGTGGGAGATTTTGAGCAGGTCCTTGGCGGGCAGGCGGTGGATGTCGCCCAGGTCGAAGAGCAGGGCTCTCCTCTGATGGGCGAAGTCGACGAACAGGACCGGGTCCTCGAACAGGCCGTTGACCAGCCGAGGCCTGAAAGTGCAGCGCATGATCGGTCAGGGGATGTACTTGGTCACCTGCCGGTTGATGCAGGCGTAGATTTCTTCATCCGACCCGTAGATGTCCACCACCGCCTTGTGGTGAATGAGCTTTTCGATGACGAAAGCCGTCAGGTAGAGGCTGACCACGTGAGGCTGGGGCACCACCTGGCGAAAGGGGGCGCTGAGGTAGTCGATGTCGAAGTCGTCGGCTATGCTCAGGGTTTCGAGACTGGTGAGGATCTGCTCCTGGAGCTGGTTCTTGTCGGTGGTCTCCACCAGGTCGTTTTCCACCAGCTTCATCGCCACGGCGTTGGCCAGGGGCTCGGCACAGTCGCGGATCGCGCCGAGGGCCTTGCGACGGTGGTATTCCTTGGACGATTCAATCTTCGAGAGAATCGAGGACTCACGGGTACTGGGGCGAAATACCTTTGCCATTCAAACTTCCCTTTCCTGCCCGGCCGCTCCGGCCGCCGCAACGCGGGAAAACGCGCCGGGACGGGCCGGAGGGGCAAATTTGGCGCGCATCATAATGTGCCGGAGCATCCAATGCAAGGGAAAAACCATGCCCCGGCGATGTTTTCCGTCCGTGGCCGGAGGGCTTGGCCACGGGCGGCGCGGTGGACGGAAGGGTCAGGGGTCCACGATGATCATCTGGGGGCTGCGCCGGCCGTTGAAGCGGTTCCAGCCCAGGCGGAAGGCGGCCCGCGGCAGGCAGGGCCCGGGCGGGCTGTCCGCCGGGGCGTTGAAGCGGATGGCGTCCACCTGGCGGGCGGCGGGCCGGTCGGCCTGGCACAGCGTCATGCGCAGGTGCGAGCGGCCCACCGTTCGCCAGTCGCACACCGCCAGGCGGCGGGCGGCAAAAAGTGGCCGGGGATTGGCGCTGCCGAAAGGCTCCAGGCCGGCCAGGGCGTCGAGAAAGGCCGGGGTGATGCGGTCCAGGTCCAGCTCGCCATCGATGGCCAGCGGCGGCGGCGCGCCGAGCTGGGGCGCCAGCCGGTCGACCGCCGCTTGCAGGTCCCGGCTGAAAGCGGCGAGGCGTCCGGCCTCGAGTTGAAGCCCGGCGGCCATGGGGTGGCCGCCGAAGGCGCACAAGTGCTGGGCCGCGGCCCGGAAGACGGCGCAGATGTCCAACCCCTCGACGCTGCGGGCCGACCCCTTCCACCGGTCGCCGCGGCGGGTCAGCACCACCGCCGGCCGGTGATAGCACCTGGCGAGGCGTCCGGCGACGATGCCGATGACGCCCTCGTGCCAACTGTCCTCGGCGAGTACCAGGATGCGCGGTAACGGCCCGGTCCCCTCGCGTTTCAGCCGGTCCACGGCTTCAGCGAAGATGTCGGCTTCCAGGCAGCGGCGCTGCCGGTTCAGGTCATCCAGCCGCTGCGCTAGCTGGCGGGCCTGGACCGGGTCGGGACAGCGCAGCAGGTCCAGGGCCAGGCGGGCATGGGCCAGGCGACCGGCGGCGTTGAGCCGGGGCGCGAGGCGAAAGGCGATGTCCTGACTGTCGAGGTCGGGGGGCGAAACAGCGCTGACGGCCATCAGGGCTTCGAGGCCGGGCCGCCGGGCCTCGCGCAAGACGGCCAGCCCGGCATGGGTCAGCACCCGGTTGACCCCCACCAGGGGGACCATGTCCGCCACCGTGCCGAGGGCCACCAGGTCGCAGGCCTGGCGCAGGTTCGGCTCCGGGCGCCGGTTCCACCAGTCCAGGCGCCGCAGATGCGCCCTGAGGCCGGCGGCCAGGTAGAAGGCCACCCCCACCCCGGCCAGGGGGGCCAGGGGCGCGTCGGGGAGGCCCTGCCGGGGGTTGACCACTGCGACGGCCGGGAGTTCATCGGCATGGGGAAGATGGTGGTCGGTGACCACGACGTCGATGCCGCGACGGCGGGCTTCGGCCACGGCGGCGTGGCTGGCGGCGCCGCAGTCCACGGTGACGATGAGCCGGCATCCGGCGGCCTCGGCCGGATCGACGATGTGCCGGGGCTGCAGGCCGTAGCCCTCCTGGTGGCGGTCGGGGATGTAGGCGGTGACCGATGCGCCGGCCTCCTGGAGAAAATCGGTCAGCAGGGCCGTGGCGGTGACCCCGTCGGCATCGTAGTCGCCGAAGACCAGGATTCGCTGGCCGGCAGTCACGGCCTCGGCCAGCCGGGCGGCCGCCGGCGTCAGGCCGTCGAGGGATTCCGGCAGCGGCAGCTGGTCCAGGGCGGGGTCGAGGAAGGCCCGGGCCGTTTCGGTGTCGCCGATGCCCCGCTGGACCAGGATGCGGGCCAACTCCAGCGGCAGGGACAGGGCGGCGGCGAGGCGGCCGGCGGCCGCCTCGTCGCAGGGTTGGATGCGCCAGGCGGAATGCATGCCGGCCCTATAGCGCAAATGCCCCCAAGGAGGCAAAGCCAAATCCGGGGGGAGCGGGCCGGGGGCGAGGTTTTTTCCCGTTGCAAAAGGCCGCTTGGGCACTATAATAAAAGCATTCGGTGCCCGACGGTGCCAGGCCGCCCGAGGGCACTTGTTATTTGTATGCAAACAACGATCTGCCACTACCGGGTCGAGCGCCGCGAGATCGCCTATTTGCGATTCATCCTGGAAGGCTATGACGGCGCGGCGGTCTTGACCACCCTCGATACCGCCGGGGGAGTGGTGCGGCTGTGCGTTGCACCGGGAAACCTGTCGTTGATAAGGGATTTGATGGACCATCTCGGGCGCGAGATGCCCCTCGAGGCCTTGCCGCCAGACGATGTCGAAGCCAGAGGAAGCGATGTTTGACAGGACGTTTCACATTCATACCATCGGCTGCCAGATGAACGTCTACGACGCCGACCTGATGGCCAATGCCCTGATGGCCATGGGCTATCGACCCGTGGCGGATCCCGAGGCGGCGGATCTGGCCATCGTCAACACCTGCGCCATCCGGGAGAAGGCCGAGCAGAAGGTCTACAGCCTGCTGGGGCGGCTGGCGGGCATCAAGCGGCGGCGGCCGGAAATGCGCCTCGCCGTGGGGGGGTGCGTGGCCCAGCTGGCCGGCCGGCGGATCCAGCGGCGGGCCCCGTATGTCGACCTGGTGTTCGGCACCCGCGCCATCGAGCGGCTGCCGGGGCTGGTGCGGCGCCTGGAGGCCGGCGAGGGGCCGTTGAGCGACGTGGGCGACGGCGACGGCGTCATGGAGATCGACGGACCGCGGCATGCGGTGTTGCAGCCGACGGTGAGCCGGTTTGTCACCATCATGCAGGGCTGTGACAATTTTTGCACTTACTGCGTGGTCCCCTACGCCCGGGGGCGCGAGATGAGCCGGGATCCCGGGCGCATCGTGGCCGAGGTGGAGGTCCTGGTGGCCGCCGGCGCCCGCGAGGTGACCCTGCTGGGCCAGAACGTCAACAGCTACGGTAACAAGGAGGGGCTGTGCAGCTTCGCCGAACTGCTCACCCGCGTCGCCGCGGTGGAGGGCCTGGCGCGGATCCGGTTCACCACATCCCATCCCAAGGACCTGTCGCCGGCGCTTATCGACGCTTTTGCCCGCTTGGACAAGCTCTGCGACCACATCCACCTGCCGGTGCAGTCGGGCAGCGACCGGATCCTGGCACGGATGAACCGGCGCTACGGCCGGCAGACCTACCTGGACCTGGTGGCGCGGCTGCGGGCGGTGCGGCCCCAGATCGCCATCACCTCGGACATCATCGTGGGGTTTCCCGGCGAGACGGAAGAGGATTTCAACCAGACCCTGGACCTGGTGCAAGCGGTGGGCTTCGACGGGCTGTTCGCTTTTCACTACTCCGACCGGCCGGGAACACCGGCGAGCCGCTTGACCCCCAAGGTGCCCATGGCGGTCAAGCGCCGGCGTCTCGACGCGCTCAACGAGCTGCAAAACGCCGCCGCCCTGGCGCGGCACCAGGCGCTGGTGGGCCGCACGGTGGAAGTGCTGGTGGAGGGCGCCAGCAAGCGATCTGATCCCGGACGCCCGGGGGACGACGATCGAGTCCAGTGGACCGGCCGCACCTCAAGCAACAAGGTTGTCAATTTCAGCCTGCCTTCGTCTGCCGATGCTCCGTCGCCCGAAGCGGGGCAGCTGCACCGGGTGCGCATCGAGGCGGCCTTTGCCCACAGCCTGTTGGGGGTCTGGGCGCCAGACCCAGCCGGCTTGAAAGGAGAAGCGTGCCATGCTGCATAAAGCCAATATCGCCGGGATGGCCATGGACCCGGCCTCCAATACCCCCATCATCATCCTCAAGACCGAGACCGACGAGCATGTGGTGCCGATCTGGATCGGGCTGCTGGAGGCCACGTCCATCGCATCGGTGCTCAAGGAAGTGGCCTTCGACCGGCCCATGACCCATGATCTGTTCAAGAATTTCCTGCGGCAGATGCAAGTGCGGGTGGCGCGGGTGGAGATCTGCGACATCCGGGACAACACCTACTACGCCCGGCTCTACTTTTCCAGCGAGCATGGCGGTGAGTTCGACATGGATGCCCGGCCCAGCGACGCCATCGCCCTGGCCCTGCGATTCGAGGCACCGATCTTCATCGACGACCAGGTGATCGAAAAATCCAAGCACGACATCTCCGAGGCCGAGGCGGTCGACCAGACCGAGGAGGGGAAGAAGTGGGCCGACTACCTGGCCGCCCTTAGCCCCGAGGATATCGGCAAGGCCTGAGCGCCGCTGCGTCGTGGAACGCGAAACAGCGCTCCGCCCTTGGCGGCGTCCGACCGTCAGCGGGCGAAGCGCCCGTTTTCGTAGATCACCACGGTGCGGCCGTCCTTGAGCCGGGCGCTGACGCGCTTGGCCTCGGTGTTGACCAGGTCCCAGTGCAGGGCCGAGTCGTTGAAGCCCAGGGCCTTGCGCCGGGCGGCATCCAGGTCGGCGGGATTTCCGTCGTAGGCGTCCAGGTAGGCGGCGCCGACGGCGATGTGGCAGTTGCCGTGGCGGCCGCCGAAGTTTTCGTCGAAGAGGGTGTTGGCCATGAAACGGTTGATCCTGGAAAAGCGCCGGTCGGTGAGGGAAAACTCGCCGATGCGGCAGGCGCCGGGATCCATGGCCAACTGGGCGCGCAGGAACGCTTCGCCCTGTTCGGCGGTGGCCTCCACCACCCGCCCGCGGGCGAAGCTCAGGCGCACCCCGGAGACGATGTTGCCGCTGCGGTACGCGGGCTGGTCAGCGTAGTAGACGCCGCGGGTACCGCGCCAGTCCGGCGAAACGAAGATCTCGAAGCTGGGGATGTTGTGGCCGCTGACCCCGAGCCAGCGGCGGTTTTCCCCCGGCCTGACCTCCAGGTCGGTGTGGGCCGAGGCGATGTGCAGCGTTTTGACGGGCAGGCTGGTGAGCCAGCGCTTGATGGACGCGGCTGCCCGGTGGATCTCCTGCCAGCGGGCCACCGGGTCGCGGCGGTCGAGAAAGCAGGCCCGCACGATCTGCCGGCTGTAGTCCGCCTCCGGCATGTCGGCCTTGGCGGCCAGGTCGGCGGTGGGCCAGGCGCACAGGGTCCAGCCGAACTCGCCGGCCTGCTCCCGCCGGTCCAGGATTTCTTTGAGCGGTTTGCGTGCCACGCTGGCCCGGCCGATGCGCCGGGGATCGGCCTCGCGCAGGTGGGTGAGCGATTCGGGGGCATGGATGAAGATGCTCCCGTTGAGTCGGCCATACAACTCCGGTTCGCCGGGGGGCATGAAGACGAGTTGACGGTTGTCGGCGCGCTGGTAGAAGCTGCGCTCCATGGCGGCGTTGAGCAGGGGGCGCACCACCGGGTTGAAGCCCAGGTCGAGGAGGCGGTCGAAGACGACCTCGGCCAGGGGCAGGGCGGGCAGGCCGAAGCGCAGCGAGATCACGTCCCCCTTGCGGAAGCGGCCCTGGCGGGCGGTTTTCAGTCCCCACCACAGCACGTCGGCGTAGCGTTGGCGTTGAAGATCGGTCAGCATGGAAGGCTCCCGGGGTTGAGGTTGCAGTGGCGGCGGATCGTTTTCGCGAAACCGGTACTCGGCTGCTACCCATACCCAACCGATCATTGCCTGTCAAAGGGCTGCGGCCAAAAGGCTTGAAGACGAAGGCGTTTTTATTTAAGTTGAAGGACATGACACCGGAAATTCCGAAATTCCGGGCCGCCGGCAAGGTTGGACGAGGCACCAGAAAACGCCGGCGCCGGAGCGATGACAAGGAGAAAAACCATGGAGTGGAAGGATCGCGAACGCCAAGCGGAAGATGAGGACGCCACCGGCCGCATCGATGTGGAAGCCCCCGGATACTCGGTGCTGCGGGAAGGGGCCGGAGGGTTTTCCGTTGCCGGCAT
>DQXI01000231.1 GCA_011042305.1 Desulfobacteraceae bacterium | reverse complement strand
TGTCCAGGTCGATGCCCGAAAGCCGGCCGTAGCCGTCGAAGCGCGAGATGTCGAAGTAGAGCGAGCGCAGCTTTTCATAGGCGTAGCCCTTGCGCGCCAGCCGCTCGGCCAGGGCGACCATCTGGTCGATGTGGGCCGAGGCCCGCGGCAGCACCGCCGCCGGGCGCACCCGCAGCAGGTCCAGATCCTCCAGGAAACCCTGGATATGGCCCTCGGTGAAGACCTCCAGGGGCTGGCCGGCGGCTTCCGAGCCGGCGATGGTCTTGTCGTCGTAGTCGGTGATGTTCATCACCTGGCGCACCTCCAGCCCCCGATAGGACAGGTAGCGGCAGAGGAGGTCGGCCACCACGAAGCGGCGGTATTCGCCCAGGTGGGGCCGGGCGTCGGCGGTGGGGCCGCAGGTGTATACCGCCGCTTTGCCCGCTTCCCGGGGCACGAAGGTCTCTTTTTCCCGGGTCAGGGTGTTGAACAGCTGCAGGCCCACCGTAATTCGCCGGGTGAACAGCGGGGTGCTCAGGTAGCGCTCGCCGCTGTCGGGCAGGATGGCTACAATGGTACCCGTCTCCAGCCGTCGGGCCAGTTGGACCGCCACCGCCATGGCCGCCCCGCTGCTCATGCCCACCATCAGGCCCTCCTCGCGGGCCAGGCGCCGGGCCATCTCGAAGGCGTCCTCGTCGTCGATGTTGATTTTCTCGTCGAGGCGATGCTTTTCGAAGATTTCCGGCTGGTAAGCCTCCTTCATGTTTTTCAGGCCCTGGATCTTGTGGCCGAGGTAAGGTTCGACGCCGATGATCCGGATCTCGGGATTGTACGCTTTCAGGCGCCGGCTGATGCCCATGACGGTCCCGCTGGTGCCGATGGTGGCCACCACGTGGGTCACCTGGCCGGCGGTCTGCTCCCAGATTTCCGGGGCGGTGGTGCGGTAGTGGGCCTGCCAGTTGGCCGGGCTGTTGTACTGGTCGGCCATGTAGTAGCGTTCGGGATGCTCGCGCACCAGGCGGTAGACCTCCTCGATGGCCCCGTCGGTGCCCAGGTGCCCCGGGGTCAGCAGGATCTCGGCGCCCCGGGCCTCCAAGATTTTTCGGCGTTCGAGGCTCACGGCCTCGCTCATGGCCAGCACCAGCGGATACCCCTTGACGGCGCACACCAGCGCCAGGCCGATGCCGGTGTTGCCGCTGGTGGCCTCGATCACCGTGCGCCCCGGGCCCAGTTGGCCGGACGCCTCGCCGGCCTCGATCATCGCCAGGGCGGCGCGGTCCTTGATGGACCCGCCGGGATTGAGGTATTCGATCTTGGCCAGCAGCCGTACCCGGGGGTTGGGATTGAGGCGCTGGATGGGCACCAAGGGGGTGTTGCCGATATGGTCGAGAATGGAAGAGGCCATGGGTTATCCGTTGCCGCCCCTGTCGGGCAATGGGAGGTGAAGGCGGTCGGCGATGGCCGCCTGAAGGTCCCGGGCCACCTCGCCGGGTGCCCGGTTGCCGTCGATGATGCAAAAGCGCGCCGGCTCGCGGGCCGCCAGTTCGAGATACCCCTGGCGCACCCGCTGGTGAAAGTCCCGGTTCTCTTTTTCAAACCGGGTTTCAGCGGGGCTGCGCTCCCCGCGGTCCACCGCTCTCCAGGCCCGGTCCAGTCCCACCGCCACCGGGATGTCGATAAGCACGGTGAGGCCGGGACGCCAGTCGCCGAGCACCAGGGCGTGGAGGCGTTCGATCAGGTCGGCGTCAACGCCCCTGGCCGCCCCCTGGTAGGCCAGGGTGGCGTCCACGTAGCGGTCGCAGATCACCACCTGCCCTCGGGCCAGGGCAGGTCGAATCACCCGCTGGACGTGCTCGACCCGGTCGGCAAGGTACAAAAGCAGTTCGGCCCTGGGATCCATGCCGGCGCAGGCCGGGTCCAGCAGGATGCGCCGGATGCGCTGCCCAAGGTCGGTGGCCCCCGGCTCGCGCGTGGTGATGCAGGCCCTGCCGGCGGCGCGCACGAAGCGGGCGGCCGCTTCCACCTGGGAACTTTTGCCAGCGCCTTCGATGCCTTCCAGGGTGATCAGCATGACGTCATTCGAAGCTCAGGTCCCAGCGGTGCAACTGCTCGTAGAAGCCCTCGTCGGTCATGTCGCAGCGCAGCGGGGTGATGGAGATGCAGCCGGCGGCCAGGACGGCGCCGTCGGCCTCTGGCTGGTCTTCGAAGCACTGGCCGTCGGCGCCCTGCCAGAAGTAGGGGCGCTGGCGGGGGTCGGTGCGCTTTTCGAAGCGGTCGGCCAGCCGGCCGAAACCGTGACGGCTCACCTTGACGCCGGCCACCCGTTCCAGGGGCCGATCGGGGATGTTTACGTTGAGCAGGGTCCCGCGCGGCAGGCCGTAGCGCTGAATCCGCTCGGCGATCCACCTGGCGAAGCGCGCCGCGTCTTGCATGTGCCGGCAGGCAGGCCCCTCGAGGGAGACGGCCACGGCCGGCACCCCGTAGAGGGCCGCCTCCTTGGCGGCGGCCACCGTGCCGGAATAGTTGATGTTGATGCCCACGTTGGCCCCGGGGTTGATGCCGGAGATCACCAGGTCGGGAGGCGATGGCACCACTTCCAGGAGGGCGAACTTGACGCAGTCAGCCGGCGTGCCGTTGACGGCCACGGCCGATTGGCCGCCGTTGACGGTGACCGTCGCGCTTCTCAGGGGACGGTGAAGGCTGATGGCGTGGCCGATGGCGCTGCGCTCCCGGTCCGGCGCCACCACCGTGACCTCGTGGTGGGGTCTCAGGCAATGGTAAAGCGCCCACAACCCCTCCGCATGGACCCCGTCGTCGTTGGTGAGCAGAATTTTCATCATTATGCGTCATTGGAGGGCGCCTTATCCCGCCTGGGCGGAAAGCGGCGGCCCGCAAACAGTGTATCTCCAGCCTGCTATCCATAGCGCAACCACCTGTTTTTGAAAAGGCCCGGATCCGGCGGATCGGCACCATGGCGCTTGATCTTGGAAAGCCAGGGATTGTATAAAACAAATTCCGCCATTTGGAAAAACACCCAGAACCGGGCGCAAAACGGGAACGTGGACGACGATGAAGCGATGCTGGGACGAGATGCATGCCCGGGCCGAGGGGCGGCGCGGCACCTGCCGGTTGGCAGTCGCCATAACGCTGATTTGGCTCTGCGCCGCAACGTCGGCCGGTGCTGCCGACCTCCCCCCGGGCCCCTGGCGGGTGTCCGCCGACCGGCTCGAGCAGTTTCGCGACAGCGACCGGTACCTGGCGGTGGGCAACGTGACCATTGCCAGGGGAGGGCTCCGTCTGAACGCCGACCGGGTGGTGTTCGATCGGGGTGCCATGACCGCTGAAGCCGAGGGGCACGTGATGGTGACCTCCGGCAGCGATGTGATGACCGGCGAGCGCCTTGAGATGGACCTGGCTGCCGAGACCGGCACCCTTTACCAGGGGCGTCTCTTCCTGGCGGAAAACCATTTTTACATCCGTGGCGATCGACTGGAAAAACTCGGGCCGGACACCTACCGCGGGGAATCGGTGCGCCTGACCACCTGCGACGGGGATGAGCCGGACTGGCAGATCCAGGGCCGCCGCCTGGAAGTGACGGTGGAAGGCTATGGCAAGATGGATCACGCCACTTTCCGGGCCGGCCGCCTGCCGCTCGTCTACGTGCCCAAGCTGATTTTCCCGGCCAAGCGCAAGCGCCAGAGCGGCCTCCTGCCGCCGAGCCTCGGGATTTCCGACCGGCTGGGAGCGGCCTGGGGCCAACCGTTTTTCTGGGCCATCGATGACCACCAGGACGCCACGGTCTACCTCCAGCACATGAGCCGCCGGGGCCAGATGCTAGGCCTGGAGTACCGCTACGTGCGCGACGAGGCGTCCCGGGGGACCGTGATGGTGGATGTGCTCGAAGACCGGAAAATAGATGACGGTACCGCCGCCAGCGACGACTGGTCCTTCGATGACACCCCGGTCCGCGGCAACCGGGACCGGTACTGGCTGCGCGGACGCTTCGACCAGCGGCTGCCGGCCGCCTTCACCGCCAAGCTCGACGTGGACCTGGTCAGCGACGTGGACTACCTGTACGAGTTTCGCGGCACCATCAACGGTTTTGACTACAGCGATCGGGCCTTTGCCGCCGATTTCAACCGTGAGCTGGAGGAGCCGGAGGACTGGGTGCGCACCAACCGCCTCAACCTCAACCGGCTCTGGGCCAACTACAGCCTCAACCTTGATACTCTCTGGCGCGATGACGTGGTGTCCCGGCGCTCCGACCAGGTGAGCCGTCTGCTGCAAAATCCCCAGAGCGTCACCTTGAGCGGGGTGCGGCAGCCGCTGGGGACGACGCCGCTTCACTTCGAGCTGGACAGCGAATGGCGCTACTTCTACCTGGAGGACGAGCGCCGCGGGCAGCGCCTGGATATTCATCCGCGGTTCTACTGGCCACTGCGCTTTGGCCGCCGCCTCGGCCTCCAGCCCTCGGTGGGCTTGCGGGAAACCGTCTGGTACGTGGATCACGACGACCAGGCGCCCGAGGCGCAAAACGATCCGGAGAGCCGGGAGATGGTCGATTTCCGGGTCGAGGCGGACAGCCTCCTGCAACGCGTCTATCGCCCCGGAAGGTGGGGCATCGAGGCCCTTCAGCACGTGATCCAGCCGCGCCTGGTCTACGATTACATCCCCGCCCACGGCCAGGAGGGGGACCCCATCCTGGAAGGGGAGGGCGGGCTGGACCGCATCGGGCAGACCAGCCGGGTCAGCGCCGTGCTGTCCCAGAGCTTCACCGTCCGCCGCCGGCCGAAAGCCGCCGCGGACGCTGACGCGCCTCCTCCGCCGGTGTACCGGGAGATCGGCTACGTCGAACTGTCCCAGTCCTACGACCGGATCCCCCCCCTGGCGCAAGACGGCCAGGCGCGCCGGCGGCACCTGTCGCCGCTGAGGCTCGAGGTGGAGTTTTCCCCCACCCGCTTTTTCAGCCTCAGGGGCGATGCCGAGCGGTCGCTGCAAAGCGGCCACTACGATTCGCACAACGTCGCCGTCAACCTGGCCGACGGGCGGGGGGACCAGTTGTTCGTCCAGCATCGCTATGCCTACAATGTCAGGGAATCAGTGCTCGCCCGGCTCCTGGTGCCGCTGAGTGACAACCTGACCACCTACGGCGAGTGGGAACGCAACCTGCGCAAGCCCTGGACCATCGAATCCGGCGCCGGCCTGCTGTACACCCGCCAGTGCTGGGCCCTGGATTTCGGCTACCTGTACGAGCATGGCAGCGGCAAACAGTTTGCCCTCATGGTTCACCTCAACGGCCTGGGCGGATTTGGCCGGGAAACCGTGGTGGCCCGGCGCATCAAGGATCCGTTCGCCTACCGCCGAATCAGCGAGGACTGACATGACGCGTCCGGACAAAGCGACACCCATGACTGAAGATTTTTTCATTCCCCGCTGGTACGTGCTTCATACCCGCAGCCGGTTCGAGAACGTTGTCCACGAAGGCTTGGCCCGCAAGCAGGTGGAAGCCTACCTGCCCAAGATCACGGTGCCGAGCAAGCGCCGCGACCGGCGGCAGATGATCCAGGTCCCCCTTTTCCCGGGATACGTGTTCGTCCGCAGCGATCTCAATCCCCACCAGCAACTGGAGATCGTCAAGACGGTGGGGGTGGTGCGGTTTATCGCCAACCGCCAGGGACCGTTGCCGGTGGGCGATGAGACCATCGCGTCGCTCAAGATCATGGTGGCCGCCGACCGGCAGATCATCACGGGCCGGCAGCTGCGGCGAGGGGATCAGGTCATAGTGGTGGCCGGTCCCATGGCCGGGGTGGTGGGCAGTTTCGTCCGCTACCGGGGCCGGAACCGCGTGGTGGTCAACATCGAGGCTCTCGGGCAGTACGCCGCCGTGGAGATCGATGCCGACGCCGTGGAACCGCTGGCGCCGGTCGCGGCTCGCAAGCAGGGCGGGAATATCCATAACCCTTTGACTTCTTAACTGGTTACGGTTAAAAGAGGCATCAAAACGCCCATGCCAAAGGAGGCGCATGAACAAGCTGGAGCTGATTGCCGCCCTGAGAGCCGGGGCCGACATCTCCAAGGCCGATGCGGCGCAGGTGGTGCATGTCTTGTTCGACCGCATGGCCGACGCCCTGGCCCAGGGGGAGCGGGTCGAGATCCGGGGACTGTGCAGTTTTTCCGTTAAGTCCTACAAGAGCTATGTCGGCCGCAACCCCAAAACCGGTGACAAGGTGCTCATCCAGCCCAAGCGGCTGCCCTTTTTCAAGCCGGGAAAGGAGCTGAGGGAACGGGTCGATCGACAGCCATAGATCAAGCTGACCCGGGGACGGTGCCGGCCACCTTTGGCGCCATTGTCGGCCAGCAGCGGGCATTGAAAACCCTTGGCGCCCTGGTGGCCCGCGACAGCGTCCCCCATGCCTTGCTGTTCACCGGCGTCGACGGCATCGGCAAGGCCACCACGGCCCGTGCCCTGGCGATGGTGCTCAACTGTCAGCATCCCCTGCCGGCAGGGCCGGGGCGGCCGTGGCCGGACGCCTGCGGCCGGTGCCGCAGCTGCCGGCGCATCGCTGGCAGGCTTCACCCTGACGTGATCCAGCTCGAGCCCGAGGGGGCTTTCTTCAAGATCGGCCAGATCCGCGCCCTCCTGGACGTTTTGGCCCTCAAGCCCTACGAGGCCCGCTTCCGCGTGGCGATTCTTGGCGACGCCCAGGCCATGACGGCGGCCGCCGCCAACGCCTTGCTCAAGATTCTCGAGGAACCGCCGGACCAGACGATTCTGGTGCTCACCGCCGGCGGGGCCTCGGACCTGCTGCCGACCATCGTTTCCCGGTGCCAGCCGG
>DQXI01000095.1 GCA_011042305.1 Desulfobacteraceae bacterium | reverse complement strand
CGGGCAACGATCGAAACGACCAGGAGAAACCATTGACGCGAACCAAGCAATCCGTATTGATCCTGAAGCTGGCAACCGACGGCTTGGACCCGTTCATCCTGCCCGGCTTCGTGCGCAACCTGGCCAAATCGGTGGTGGTCTACCCCCATATGAACCTAATCCGGGTGGACCGCAAGCTGCACTATTTGGGCTGGAGCGGTCAAAAGCTCGACCACAACGCCTTTCAACTGGCCCTGGCTGACATCGCCGAGGCCGATCTTGACGCCCACGTGCTGACCGACCAGATCTTCCATCCTTACTTTCACAACGCCTGAATGGAATCAAGAGCGCTCAGGGCGGACTTGCTGCTGCTGGCCACCGCCGCCATTTGGGGCTTCGCCTTCGTGGCCCAACGCATGGGCATGGACCACGTGGGGCCGTTCACCTTTAACGGGGTCCGCTTTGCCCTCGGCAGCCTCTCCCTCTTGCCGCTGGTGTGGCTGGAGGCGCGGCGTCCGGCGGTGGGCGGGACGGCGCGGCCCGGCGGCAAGTCGGTGTTCTACGGCGGGGCCCTTGCCGGGTCGGCACTGTTTCTGGGCGCATCCCTGCAACAGGTGGGATTGGTCTACACCACGGCCGGAAAGGCCGGCTTCATTACCGGCCTCTACGTGGTGATCGTACCGATTCTGGGGCTTTGCTACCGCCAGCGGCCCGACGCGGGGACCTGGATCGGGGCCGTGATGGCGGCGGCGGGGCTCTACCTGCTCAGCGTCACCGAGCAGTTCACCATCGCCCCTGGCGACCTGCTGGAGTTGGTGGGGGCCTTTTTCTGGGCCTGTCACCTGCTGATCCTCGGCTGGCTCTCGCCGCGGCTGCCCGTCATCTGCCTGGCCTGCCTGCAGTACGCCTGCTGCGCCCTGCTGAGCCTGGCGGTGGCCCTTGCCTGCGAGACCGTCGCTCTGGCGGCGATCCGGGCCGCGGCCCTGCCGATCCTCTACGGCGGCCTGGGATCGGTGGGTATCGCCTACACCCTCCAGGTGGTGGCCCAAAAGGATGCGCCGCCGGCCCATGCCGCCATCCTGTTGAGCCTGGAGGCGGTGTTCGCCGCCCTGGGCGGCTGGCTGATCCTTGGGGAAGTCCTCTCGCCGCGGGCCATGGCGGGGTGCGCCCTCATGCTGGCCGCCATGCTCATCAGCCAACTGTACGCCACCATCGTCGGCCGCCGCCGGCCGCCGGCTCAGGTTCACACCGTCCTGCCCAACGTCGAAGAATCCGCCAACGGGTAAAACCGGGAACCGCTTTTCATGTACCGCTTCGAGCCTATCGGCCGCATCCGTTCCTGCTTTCCGCAGAAATTCGGCATTCCGCGGCAGGCCGGGCTGGTGCCCCAGGCGACGGCGGTGCTGGAGCTGTTCGCCCCCTTCGGCCGCGCCGAGGCCCTGGCCGGCCTGGAGACATTTTCCCATCTCTGGGTGGTCTTCGTCTTTCATGCCCACCTTGATCGGCCCTGGCATCCCACGGTGCGGCCGCCCCGCCTGGGCGGCAACCGGCGCATCGGCCTCTTTGCTTCCCGCAGCGCCTTTCGGCCCAACCCCATCGGTATATCGGCGGTGCGCCTGGATCGCATCCGTCAAGACGGGGACCGGGCTGAGATCGATATCGGCGGCGGCGATTTTCTCGACGGTACCCCGGTGCTGGACATCAAGCCCTACCTGCCGTACGCGGATGCCATCACCGAAGCGGCCGGTGGATTCGCCGCCGACCCGCCGCTGCTGCTGCCGGTGGATTTTGCCCCGGAGGCCGAGACGGCCTGTCGCCAGAGCGGGGACGCCGGGCTGAAGGCGCTCATCACCGGGGTGCTGGCCAACGACCCCCGGCCCGCCTACGATGCCCGCAGGGATGGCGACGCCGTTTTTGGCATGCGGATCTGCGACCTGGAGGTCAAATGGCGGGTGCATCAAGGGCGGGTGGCGGTGCTGTCGGTGGCGCCGGCTACCCGGGATCTCCCGCCTTCGGCTGCTCTTCCCACCACCGACCCGGAGCCATGACCATGATTTCCCGCCAAGCCATCGCTTCCTTTGCCTTGAGCGACAAGATCAAGTCCGGCCTCATCTGGGCCTCGGCGGCCTGCGACCAGGCCGCCGGGTTCGACGGCCTCGCCCGCCAGGGGGCGGTGGCCGTGGCGGAGAACCTGCTGTCCATGGTGCTCAACGAAACCGTTCTGGTGCGACAGGCGAGCGGTAATGCCGACTGGGATGAAGCGGTGCGCCTCATGGACAAGGCCCGGGTGATGATCCGCTCCGGCGTTCCCGCCGAGGCGTCCTTTCATCTCACCCGGGCCCTGGGCGTGGTGACGGGCATCGGCCGCCAGGCCGGAGAGGCGCTGCGGCAACAGGGGCTGCTTTAGCGCTCCGGGGGGGCGGAAGCCCGTTCAGGCCGCTTCCACCACCTCGGCCTTGAGGATGGTGACCGGCTCCTTGGGGACGTCGTCGTGCATTCCCTGGCGGCCGGTGGCCACCGCCTTGATCTTGTTGACCACCCCGTGCCCCTTGACCACCTTGCCGAAGACGGCGTAGCCCCAACCCTGGGGCGTCTTGGCGGTGTGGTTGAGAAAGTCGTTCTTCTTTACGTTGATGAAAAACTGGGCCGTGGCGCTGTGGGGATCCATGGTGCGGGCCATGGCGACGCTGTAGGCCTCGTTTTTAAGGCCGTTGTCCGCCTCGTTTTCGATGGGCGTCCGGGTGGGCTTTTCCTTCATGTCGGCCGTCATGCCGCCGCCCTGGATCATGAAGCCGTCGATGACACGGTGAAAGATCGTGCCGTCGTAGTGCCCCTCGTTGACGTACTGGAGGAAATTTTCCACCGTCTTGGGTGCCTTGGCGGCGTCCAGGTCGATGACGATATCCCCCATGCTGGTTTCGAGTCTGACCATGATTGCTCCTTTCGCGGGTTGAAAAAGTTCTTTTTCAAAAGCCCTCTCAGATAGTATGAATACCGGCAGGGGTCAAGAATGATGCTTTCGCAGAGACCCCTCGCCGGACCCGGGATGACGGGGGATTTTATCATGGCATCAAGAATGACAGATGCGTAAAAGGAGCCTTCCATGCCCAAGATACTGATTATCGGCGCCGGCGGCGTGGCCAACGTCACGGTGCACAAGTGCGCCCAGAATCCAGAGGTCTTCTCCGAGATCCTGCTGGCCAGCCGCACCGTGGCCAAGTGCGAGGCCATCGCCGCCGAGGTGCATCGGCGTACCGGCCGCACCGTGGCCACGGCCCGGGTGGATGCCGACCAGACCGCCGAAGTGGTGGAACTGATCCGCGGCTTCGGGCCGGACCTGGTGGCCAACCTGGCGCTGCCCTACCAGGACCTTGCCATCATGGACGCCTGCCTTCAGACCGGGGTGGACTACCTGGACACGGCCAACTACGAGCCGCCCGACGAGGCCAGGTTCGAGTACAAGTGGCAGTGGGCCTACCATGAGCGTTTCGCCGCAAAAGGGATCATGGCCCTGCTGGGCAGCGGCTTCGACCCCGGGGCCACCAACGTCTTTTGCGCTTACGCGGCCAAACATCACTTCGACGAGATCCACGAGCTGGACATCATCGACTGCAACGCCGGCGACCACGGCCAGCCCTTTGCCACCAATTTCAACCCGGAGATCAACATCCGCGAGGTCACGGCCCGGGGCCGCTACTGGGACCGGGGCGAGTGGATCGAGACCGACCCGCTGGCCTGGTCCATGACCTACGATTTTCCCGAGGGCATCGGCCCGAAGAAGTGCTACCTCATGTACCACGAAGAGCTGGAATCGCTGATACTGAACCTGCCGGGGCTGAAACGGGCCCGCTTCTGGATGACCTTCGGCGACAGCTACCTCAAGCACCTGGAGGTGCTGGGCAACGTGGGCATGACGCGCATCGACCCGGTGGACTTCGGCGGCACCCGCATCGTGCCCCTGCAGTTCTTGAAGGCCCTGCTGCCCGATCCCGCCAGCTTGGGGCCCAAGACCCGGGGCAAGACCTGCATCGGCTGCCTGATGCGCGGCGTCAAGAACGCAAAGCCCAAGCGCTACTACGTCTACAACGTCTGCGACCACCAGGCGGCCTACGCCGAGACCGGTTCCCAGGCCATTTCCTACACCACCGGGGTGCCGGCCATGATCGGCGCCATGCTGATGCTCACCGGCAAGTGGCGCGGGCGGGGGGTGTTCAACATGGAGCAGTTGGACCCGGATCCGTTCATGGACGCCATGAACCGCTACGGACTGCCATGGACCGAGCGTACCTGGAACGACTGAACCCGGCGCGCCTGCCGTCGCCGTGCTTCGTGGTGGACGAGGCGATGCTGGCGGCCAACGCGGCGATCCTCGACGGGGTGCAGCAGCGCACCGGGGCCAGGATCCTGTTGGCGCTCAAGGGGTTTGCCACCTTCGCCACCTTCGGCCCCCTGCGGGGCGTGCTTGCCGGTACCTGCGCCAGCGGTCCTTTCGAGGCCCGCCTGGGCCGGGAGACCTTCGGGGGCGAGGTGCACGTGGCCTCGCCGGCCTACACGGAAGTGGATATCGACGAGTTGATCACGGTGGCCGATCACATCGTGTTCAACTCTTTGGGCCAGTTGCGCCGCTTTTTGCCCCGGGTGAGGGCCTCCGGGCGGCCCATCGAAATGGGGATCCGCATCAACCCGGAGCACTCCGAGGGGCGGGTGGCGATCTACGATCCGTGCACCGCCGGCTCGCGCCTCGGGGTGCGGCGCAAGGACTTCGCGCCCGAGATGCTGGCCGACATCGACGGGCTGCATTTTCACAGTCTCTGCGAGCACAACGCCGACGCCCTGGCGCGCACCCTGGAAGCGGTGGAGGAAAAGTTCGGCGCCTTTTTGCCCCAGCTCAAGTGGCTCAACATGGGCGGCGGTCATCACATCACCCGGGCCGACTACGACGTCGACCTGCTGTGCAAGTGCATCGAGCGGGTGAAAAACCGCTACGGGGTGCAGGTGTACCTCGAGCCGGGCGAGGCGGTGGCCCTCAATGCCGGCCTGCTGGTGGCCACCGTGCTGGACGTGGTAGAAACCGACGTTCTGCCCGTGGCCATCCTGGACACCTCGGCCGCCTGCCACATGCCCGACGTGCTCGAGATGCCCTACCGGCCCGAGGTGATCGGCGCCGGACGGTCCGGGGAAAAGGCCTTCAGCTGCCGCCTGGGAGGCAAAAGCTGCCTGGCCGGCGACGTGATCGGCGACTACAGCTTCGATACCGTGCTGCGCCCGGGCGACCGGCTGGCCTTCCTGGACATGGCCATCTACTCCATGGTCAAGACCAACACCTTCAACGGGGTGCCCCTGCCGGCCATTGCCCGCTACGACAGCCGCACGGGGGAGCTGGAAGTGGTGCGGCGCTACGGGTACGAGGATTTCAAGAATCGGTTGTCGTGATGTGCGCCGTTTCGAGAAAATTGAGTGCCTGCCGCCTTCGAGCGGGGCGTCGGACCGGTCAGACAAATCAAAGCAACCCACCAGATGGAGCCTTTCCCATGACTTCCGACAGCTTCACCTTCCGCACCGATGACGGCAGCGACATTTTCACCTACCGTTGGCTCCCCGACCCGGATACATCCATCAAGGCCGTGGTGCAGATTGCCCACGGCATGGCCGAGCACGCCGGCCGTTACGGGCGTTTCGCCGAGGTTCTAAATGCCGCCGGCTACGCGGTGTACGCCAACGATCACCGGGGCCACGGCCGCACCGCCGGTGATCCGGCCCGGACCGGCTACTTCGCCGACCACGACGGGTGGTTCAAGGTGGCCGGCGACCTGGTGCAACTGACAGGTATCATCCGCGAAAATCATCCCGGGCGGCCTGTTTTCCTCCTGGGCCACAGCATGGGGTCGTTTCTGGTGCGCACCGTCATCACCCAGGATGCCGGCGAGATCGCCGGCGCGGTGCTTTCGGGCACCGGGGGCGACCCGGGGCTGCTGGGCAAGGTTGGCCTGGTGATCGCTCGGGCCGTGGCGGCCCTCAAGGGGCGCCGCCATCCCAGCCGGCTGCTCAACGCGCTGTCCTTCGGCGGTTTCAACAAGGCCTTCGCCCCGGCGCGCACCGAGTTCGACTGGCTTTCCCGGGACAGCGCCGAGGTGGACAAGTACGTCGCCGACCCGTTTTGCGGCGCCGTTTTCAGCGCCGGCTTTTTCGTCGACCTGCTCACCGGCATGGCCTACATCCATCGGCCGGAGCAGATCGCCAGGATTCCCAAGGACCTGCCCATCTATCTGTTCTCGGGGGCCGCCGATCCGGTGGGCGATCGCACCCGGGGCGTGCAGCAGGTGGCCGATGCCTACCGCCGCGCCGGCATCCGGGACGTGACGGTGCGCTTCTACGAGGGCGGCCGCCACGAGATGCTCAACGAAATCAACCGCCCGGAGGTTTTCGACGACACCATCGCCTGGCTTGATGATCGTCTCGGTGGCTGACGGCTGCGTTTGCGGAAAGGCAAAAACCTGGCGAAACATGGCCCGGACGTCTTTGATTTTTCAAAATCGAGAATGCCCGTTCGAATCAGGCCGTTGACGTACTGCACAGCGGTCCGCATCAATGGGATCTTTCGCCAGAAAAGGCTCCGGAAAACCGCCACGCCCGATTCAATACACCCATCCCAAGCGCCCCAGGGCGATGACGTTGGCAACGATGGCGATGGCGGAGAGGCTGCCGACGAAGATCGTCTTGGCGCGCTTGGCTATTTAAATCCCTGTTCTTTGTGCTTCATCGCGATAGTCTCAGCCAAATTCTCAAGAGCTTTAAAATCAGCCTCTGACGGTAAGCCTTTGGAAAAAACAGGTTCGATAACTTCTACTTTAAGATTAGGAATCAT
>DQXI01000211.1 GCA_011042305.1 Desulfobacteraceae bacterium | reverse complement strand
GTCCACCTCCTGGGCGAGCATCTCGGCGGCCACCCCCTGCTCGCCCATGTTGTAGGCCGCGGCCGCCAGGTGCCAGGATCCGAACTGGGCATAGAGGTCCTTGAAGTAGCGGGCCGCGGCCCGGGTCGAGGCCTCCAGGTTGCGCCGCAGGTCCTTGCGGTTGTCCACCGCCAGGCCGTAGCGCAGGGCGGTGGCGCGGATGAACTGCCAGTACCCGACGGCCCCCGCCGAGGATCCGGCGTGGGGGCGCAGGCCGCTTTCGATCACCGCCAGGTACTTCAGATCCTCCGGGAGCCCCTCCTGCTCCAGAATCGCCTCGATCTCGGGAAAATAGCGTCCGGCGCGTTTGAGCCACAGGATGACCTGGGGCCGGTTCCAGGTCATGAGCAGCAGCTCGGCCTCCAGCCGCTCGGCCACTTCCGGGTGATCCAGCGGCACCGGTTCGCCGCAAAAATCCAGCGGCGGCGCAATCCGCATCGCCTCCACCAGGGACGGCAACTCGCCCCCGGCGCCCGTTGCGGCATCGTTGGACGCGCTCTGGGCGTTGGCCACGACGGAAAAACAGAGAACGGCCGCGGCGCAGCGCAGGGACGCCCGCCGGATCAAGCGGCGCATGGTCGTCAAAGAGCCTCCTTTCGCCAGGCCCGGCCTCCCCCGTGGTCATGGCATCCCGAAGCGCGCTTCCCCTTGGTCATCCCGAGCGTCGGCAAGGGATCTCCCGGGGCCGGCGGGCCATTCTGGCCTCCGGCCGAAAATCGTCGTTCAAGGTTGCCCGTCTCCGGCGGCAACGGGGGATAAGGCCTGAAAGAGCGTCATTTCCCAGCGGTCCTGGGCCGGATCGTGCCTCAGGATGTAAATCCCGCCATCGTCGCCGGCCACCTTGAAGTACCGGTGATCCGGCGCCAGCCAGCGGTCGAGCACCGCCGCCACGGCCACCTGTCGGTCGCCGAGCCGGAACGCTCTCGGGGTCTCTTCGCCCCGGTAGCCGGCATGGCATTGCACCTGGATTTCCATGGCTTCCTCGCGGAAAATCTAACCTCTTCACCGGGCCGGGGACAAGGCTTTTCTATCAACGGCGACCCCGCCCGTCGTTGTTGACACCCCTTGGCGCTGTGGTAGATAGGGGCGGTTCACCTTTGGCAGGCACCTGAATTCGGATGCCTTCGCCAAAAAGCGTTTCTTTCACCACATCACCGACAAGCCGGGGAAAAATGCCCACCGCCCCCCTGCCGGCCTCCCATGCCGGCTTCCGTCTCGCCTGGCGCATTGCCGGCGCCATGCTCTGCCGCCTGGTGCTCAACACGGCCCGGCGCTTCGTGTATCCGTTCGCGCCGGTGATCAGCCGCGGCCTGGACGTGCCGCTGACGGCCGTCACCGCCATGGTGGCCGCCTGCCAGGCGGCGCCCCTGGTGGGGCTGGTGTCCGGCCCGTTTGCCGACCGGTGGGGGTACCGCCGCATGATGATGGGCGGTCTGGCGCTGGTGGCCCTGGGGATGGGGGCCGCCGCCATCTGGCCCACCTATGCGGTGCTGACTTTGGCGGTGGTGCTGGCCAGCTTCGGCAAGACGATCTACGATCCGGCCATCCAGGCCTACGTGGGGGCGCGGGTGCCCTACGAGCGCCGCGGCCTGGTGATCGGCCTGCTGGAATTTCCCTGGGCCGGCAGCACCTTGATCGGCATCCCCCTCATCGGCTTGCACATGGATCTGGGCGGCTGGCGCATGGCCCCCCTGAGCCTGGCGGCGGCGGCCCTGGGGTGCCTGTTGCTCATGGCCCGGCTTTTCGCCCCCGACGGCCCGCCCCCGGCAGCGGCCGGCCGCCTGCTGGGCACGGCCTGGAGCGCCTTAGCCGCCAGGCCCGAAGCCCTCGGCGCGCTGGGTTTTGCCTTTTTTGCCAGCGTGGCCAACGACACGCTGTTCATCGTCTACGGGGCCTGGATGGAAAGCCGCTTCGGCCTGGGGCTGACGGCCCTGGGGCTGAGCACGGCGGTCATCGGCAGCGCCGAGCTGCTGGGCGAGGGGCTGACGGTCCTGGCCGCCGACCGGCTGGGCATCAAACGCGCTGCCCTGCTGGGCGCTGCCCTGACCATGGCCGCCTACGCCCTGCTGCCGGTGGTGGGGCAGAGCCTGGCCGGCGCCCTGGCCGGCCTGTTTGCCGTGTTCGCGACCTTCGAGTTTACCATCGTCAACTGCCTGAGCCTGTCCACCGAGCTGGTACCGAGGCACCGGGCCACCATGATGTCCGGTTTCTTCGTCGCCGCCGGCCTGGGACGGGTTTGCGGGGCCCTGGTCGGGATACCCATCTGGCAGGCCGGCGGCATCGGCGCCGTGGGCCTGGTCTCCGCCGGCGCCACCCTCCTTGCCCTGTTGAGCCTCAACAAGGGCCTGGCGCGTTGGGTGCGCTGAGTGCGGATTTTTCAACCCGCTCGGCGGGACCGGCAATGACATGGGGAGGGGCGCAATGGATCGGCCTTTCCGCTTTTCCGGGTTGTTTTTGACGGGTCGCCGCTAACGGCCTTCGGCCGCCCGGCGCGATTTTGTGAATTTACTGTGATATGCTAGGATCCCGTCAATTGAGGCCAAGCGCACAGCCATCACACGCAAGGAGCAAGACCATGTTCGAAACCCGCATCACCCGCAAACTGGGCATCCGTTATCCCATCATCGGCGGCACCATGATGTCCATCAGCAACGCCGACTTCGTGGCCGCCATCTCCAATGCCGGCGGGCTGGGCATCCTCGCCTCGGCCATCTACGCGTCCCAGGAGGATTTCGCCGCCGCCATCGACCGTATCCGCGAGCTCACCGACCGGCCGTTCGCCGTCAACATCAACCTGTTTCCCGCCATGCGTCCCATCGACAACGACCAGTACATGGACGTACTGGTGGAAAAGGGGGTCAAGATCGTCGAAACCTCCGGCCATTCCGCCCCGGAAGGCCTGTGCCAGCGCTTCAAGGACGCCGGCATGACCTGGATCCACAAGTGCGTCGGCGTGCGCTACGCCCGCAAGGTGGAGAGCATGGGCGCCGACATCGTCACCGTGGTGGGCTACGAGAACGGGGGCGCCACCGGCAACCTGGATATCGGCACCCTGGTGCTCGTGCCCACGGTGCGCGATGCCGTCGGCCTGCCGGTGATCGCCGGCGGCGGGGTCACCGACGGCCGCGGCCTGGCGGCGGTCCTGGCCCTGGGCGCCGAGGCGGTGATCGTCGGCACCCGCCTCCTGGCCACGGTGGAATGCCCCATCCACGAGAAGGTCAAGCAGGCCCTGCTCCAGGCCACCGAGGTGGACACCCGGCTGGTGCTGCGCTCCATCGGCGCCACCCACCGGGTCTGGAACAACCCGGCGGCCGAGGCCTGCCTGGAGCTGGAAAAGGCCGGCGCCGGCCTCGAAGAGCTGATCCGGGCCGCCTCGGGGGAAAAGGCCCGGCTCATGTACCGCACCGGGGACCTGGAATGCGGCATCATGTCCTGCGGCCAGGGCGTCGGCCTGGTCCGCGACGTGCCCACTGTGGCCGAGCTCTTCGAGCGCATGATGGCCCAGGCTGAAGCGGTGGTACGCCGGCTTTCCGGCGATTTCGTCCAGTGGGACTGAACCGCTTCCCCGCCGCCGCCATGTAGCCGAAGGGATTGCCATGCTGCGCGTCTTCCAGCACGACCTGCGCGACCCGGCGCACTTCGTCATCACCCTTGAGCTGGTGCCGGGGCGCGAGTCCACCGGCCGCAAGATCGATACCGTGATGGGCATCGCCCGCGACGCCATGGCCGACGGCCGCGTCTCGGCGGTGTCCATCACCGACAACCCCGGCGGCAACCCGTCCCTGAGCCCGGACGTCATCGGCAACGAGATCTTCAAGATCGGCCTGGATGTTATCGTCCACTTCACCTGCCGCGACATGAACCGGGTGGGCATGGAGAGCCGGGCTCTGCAGCTGGCCATGATGGGAATGAAGAACATCCTGGCGCTCACCGGCGACTATACCGGCGCCGGCTTCGGCGGCCAGGGGGCCCCGGTCTTCGACCTGGACGCGGTGAGCCTGCTGGCTATGCTGGCCATGCTCAGCGAACGCATCGAGGCCGCCGGCGATCCGGACGGGTTCTTCGCCGGCTGCGCCGTCTCCCCCTTCAAACTGACACCGGGGGAAACCATGGCCCAGTACGCCAAGCTGTGCCGCAAGGAAGCCGCCGGGGCCAAGTTCGTCATCACCCAGCTCGGCTACGACGCGGGCCGTTTCGCCCACCTGCTCGACGTCACCCGGTCCATGGGCTTCGACCTGCCGGTCCTCGGCTCGGTGTACCTGCTCACCCCCAAGGCCGCCCGGATCATGAACGCCGGGCGGGTGCCGGGGGTGGTGGTCTCCGACCAGCTGCGCGAGCGGGTGCTGGCCGAGTGGCGCGATCGGGAAACCGGCCGGCAGGCGGCGGTGGAGCGGGCGGCTCGCCTGGCGGCGGTGCTCAAGGGACTGGGTTACAAGGGGATCCACCTCGGCGGCATCCACCGGGACTTTTCCGTGGTGGCGCGGATCCTGGACCGTCTCGAGCGCATCGAAGACCGGTGGACGGAGTTCCTGGCGGATTTTGGCATGGCGGCGGCGCAAGAGCCCGCCGCCCCGGCGGCCGGCGGCGAGGTCTGCGCCATGGTGGACGGGCCGGCGCCGGCCCTGGGGCCACTGGAAAAACTCCACTTCAACCTGATGCGCCAGGCCCACGGGATGTTTTTTGCCAGGGGAAGCGCTTCGGCGGGATTGTGGCGGACCCTGGCGCGCCGCCTCGACAGCCACCGGGCCGGCCGCCTGATCGCCTCCACCCTGGAGGATCCGGTCAAGCGCCTGCTGCTCGGCTGCCGCCACTGCGGCGACTGCGGCATCGTCCACCTGGCCTTTTTGTGCCCGGAATCCCAGTGCCCCAAGCACACCCGCAACGGGGCCTGCGGCGGCAGCCGCAACGGACGCTGCGAGGTGCACCCGGAGCGCTACTGCGTCTGGTACCGGGCCTGGCGGCGCTGGGCCGCCGCCGGTGAGAGCCGGCGGCTGGCCGAAGGCTGCGTGCCGCCGCGGCGCTGGGAACTCAACGAGACCTCTTCCTGGCTCAACTTCCACCTCGGCCGCGACCACCAGGGCAGCGGGGACGCCTTCGCCCGCTTCTGCCGCAGCCGCTCCTGCCGCACCGAGGCCCTGGCCAACGCCGCGGATCAAATCCGGCAGTGACGCGACCCGCCAGAGTGCAGCGCCGCCATAACCGTGGCCACCCGCGACTTTAGTCTCTCAACTTTCGGGATTTTCTTGCGCGGACTCCCGCCGCCCTCCCGACGTCCGGCCGCTCAGGCCAGCGCCGCCAGGTTGTCCATGGAAATGGGGCGCTTGCCCTCTTCGATCTCGTGGATCATCTTCACCACGGCGTCGTTGACCGGCGTGGGCACGTGGTGGCGGCGCCCCTGCCGGCAGATGTAGCCGTTGAGAAAGTCGACCTCCGTTCTGCGGCCCCGCTCCAGGCTCTGGAGGCTGGAGGAACGGATGCGGCGGTACTTGAAGCCGATGAGGCGGATGGTCAGGTGGCGCCGCAGGTCTCCCCGCCAGCCCGCCCTGGCCAGAAAACGGTGGTAGTCGAGCTTGCCCCCGCCCCCCGGCGGCACGGTCAGCCCCATGGCATCGGCCACGGCCATCGCCTCGGCCATGATGGCGATGAAAACCTCGCGGATTTTACGGACCGCCAGCAGGCGGCCCAGGGGCACGCCGGCGATGACGCCCAGGGAGTTGATGCAACTGTTGATGACCAGCTTGGAGTAGAGCTCGCCCATGATGTTGGTGGAAATGCGGGTCGGGGCGACGGCGACCAGCATGTCGCGCACCGTTTCAAGGCGGGCATCGAGGCTTCCGTCGAGGCGGCCCACCACGAATTCGCCCTCGGAGGTCACCTCCATGCGCCCCGGGCCGTGAAAGGTGGCGCCCCAGGCGACCACGCAGCCGACGATGCGCCCGGCGCCCACCACCTCGCCCAACCCCTCTTCGCAGATGCCGTTTTGCAGCGATACCACCGCCGCGTCCGGCTTGAGCAGCGGCAGAAGACTTTCCGCCGCCCCGGGAGCCTCGGCGGCCTTGGTGGCCACGAAAGCCACGTCCAGCGGGCCGTCCAACTCGGCCACGCTTTTCACCACCCGCACCGGGATATGGGCATCACCGCCGATGCCGAAGAGGTGAAATCCGGGATTTTGCGCCAAGGCCACGGCTTCCGGATGGTTGGAGACGATCTGCACGTCCCACCCGGCCCGGGTCATCCTGGCGCCGGTGACGCCGCCGATGGCCCCGGCGCCCACCAGCGCGATTTTCAGGTTTCTGTTCGTTCCCATGACCGTCTCCTGCAATGTGTCGGGCTTCGGCCGAGCCACGCTTTTCAAAAAGCACGGCCGGCGGCCACACCATCGCATCCCCCCTATCATCCCGCCGGCTTGTCTTCAATGCCGAAAAGTCCGGGCGGGCGCATGCCGTTGATGAAATTTTTGCGCCACCTCCCCCCTTGACAAGCGCCATGGGTTTCTATATTAATCCCATTTCGTCCGGGAGTCCGGATGCCGATTTGTTCCCCAGTAGCTCAGTCGGTAGAGCAAGTGGCTGTTAACCACTGGGTCCGCGGTTCGAGTCCGTGCTGGGGAGCCAAAATTTAATCCGCTGAAATCAGCGGTTCTTATTTGATGCAAGACCCTGTGGGTTGATCCCCACGGGGTTTTGTCGTTTCTGACCTGCCTTCGCCGACTTACGCCGCCGGGCACCTCCTTTCCGATTCTTGAGTTTCGCTGCTCTCCACCCGGGGTTGCGATGCAACCGTGGAGGTTCACCCTCGAGCGGGGCTGCTGGAACCACGACCGGTTCTGCCGGGGCGT
>DQXI01000127.1 GCA_011042305.1 Desulfobacteraceae bacterium | reverse complement strand
TGCACCTGGGACCGCCGCCCAGCGGGCATCGCTTCGTCCGCGTGGCCGGGGACATCCTGCTCATCGCGGTGGGCACCGGCATGGTGGTGGACGCCATCGAGGACCTGGGGCGTATCTACTGATCAATAAGTTCCCATGGCCCGGGCCAGTCGCGCCCGGGCCAGGTTGTAGCCGTACAAGGCCTTGAAGTAATTGACCCGCGCCCGGGTCAGCAGGGCCTGGGCATCGAGCACATCGGTGACCGTGTTCATCTGGGCGCGATAACCTTCCTCGTTGACCCTCAAGTTTTCCTCCCCCTGCAAGACGGCCTTCTCCGTGGTGGGGATGTTTTCTGCGGCCGTTGCCAGGTTCAGCAGGGCCTCGCGCACATCCAGCCGCACTCTGTCCGCCACGGCGTTGCGGGTCTTGACCAGCTCCTCCCGGGCGCTCTCCTTTTGCCTCACGGCATACCGGGTCTTGCCCCATTCCCAGAAAGTCAGGGTCCCCACCACCGTGGCCTGCCAGCGCTCAGGGTCATGGAAGGGGCTCCCGGAAACCTTGGGGCTGTCGCCCTCCTTGATGTAGTCGTAGACGAAACTGACTTCCGGATAGTAGGCGCTGCGCGCCAGCACGATTTGCTGCTCCGAGCGCTGGATCTCGATATCGATGAGCCGGATCTCCGGCCGCTTCTCCATGGCCAGCGCCATGGCCTCATCCAAAACGATGGGCTCGGGATGATAGGCGAGGATGTCCTCGACATCCACCGGCGCGTTGACGGGGCGCGCCAACAAGGTGTTGAAGGCCGAGCGCGCCAGCACGGCCTGGTTGCGCGCCGTCACCAGATTCTGCCGGGCGTTGGCCAACTCCATTTCCGCCTTGAGCAGATCGTTGACGGGCACCATCCCCGCATTGAAATAGCTGCGGGTGACGTCAACGTTGGAGGAGAGAAAGGCCACTTCCTTGCGCGCCACGTCCACGGTCTTGTCCATCACCAAGATGTTGAAGTAGGCTTCCTTGACCTGGAGGGCCAAATCGAGCTCGCTCAACATTACCTGCATTTCGGATTGGTCGATCCCCAGATCGGCCAGACGGTAGGCGCCGACGAGGGCGAAGCCGGCAAAAAGCGGCTGGGACACGCTGTTGCGCCACTGGTAGTTTTCCTTTGAATTGGTGGCGATGTCGTCTTCGTCGAAGGGCGACCGGTAGGTGGTCACCCTGTCCAGCCGCCGGTAGGAGTATCTGGTTGTGAAACGCGGCAGCAGGTCCGCGCGGGCCTGGTTCCTGGTGTCTACCGCCTGCCTTCGCTTTTCATCCAGCGCTTTAAGGTCCCAGTTGTTTACCAGCGCTTCGGTGATGCTCTGGGCAAGACTGTAAACTTGAGGCTCCGCTTTAGCCGCGGCCGGGACGGCCCATGAAAGGCCTGCAACGGCAATCCAAAAACCGATCGTCAAGTAAAACATCACGCGATTGGCGTTCATCTTACCCCCTGGGGGCAACCCGCACATTTTTGCCTCAGGTGCCCTGAAATCTGACCTTGCATTTGAGCCCCGGCGCAATGGCGTACTCCGGGTTGGGCAGCTCCAATCGTACCCCGAAAGTGCCGCTGGCGGCGTCGATCACCTTGTCCACGATGGTGACAGTCGCCTCGTGCTCTCCGCCCACCGGTTCTTCGGGCATCACCACCGCCTTCATGCCAACCTCGACGGCCCCGAGCTGGGACACGGGCAGAATCACTTCCACGTTGAGCGGATCGATCTGGGCGATCTTGACGATGGGCTTATCCTCGACGTACTCGCCCTTGGAAAGGTGGCGCTCCATCAGCACGCCGGACACCGGGCTGAGAATCGTCTTGCGGCGCAGCACTTCGGCCGCCTGCTGGTACTCGAGTTGGTGGAGTTGTTTTTGTTCCAGGGCCTCGGCCAGCTCGTTCTCGGCCATGATGCGCTGGGTTTCCACCTCGTCCCACTTCTGGAAGGCCAAGGCCTTGGCATCGTAGACCTCCTTGGCGCGCTGGCTGTTGCGGCGGGCGAATTCCAGGGCCGTCTGCTTGAGCTTGATCGTCGACTCCAATTGGGCCCGCGCGCGGGCGAGCTTCAGGTTTGCCCTTTCCACCCGCGAACTCAACGTGGCCACCACCTGGCCGGCCTTGACCATGTCGCCGCGATCGACCTTGACGCTGTCAAGGACCCCGGACACCTCGCTGCCCACTTCTACTACCAGGTAAGGCTCGATCAAGCCGTCGAAAACCGCCTCTGTTCCCTCCTGGGCGTAGCCTAACGGGACGTCGACGGCCAACACGGCAAACCACAGCCCCAGCCAGACGCCAATGTCGATCCCGCGGGTCCTGCATTTTCCCATCATTTGCTCTCCTCGCAACTCATGTGCACCCGTAGTCGTTCACGTCCGTTCTCTCTTTAGGCCTTCCGCACCCGAAGCAGATTCCTCACTCCGGCCGGCCGGAAAAGGCGAGGGATTCCCCCACCTGGTCGTCCATCTTCAACAGGTTGCGCCGCATGCGCGAATGCAGCCGTTGGGCCGATCGCTGGGCTGCCCGAAACACCAGCGCGCCGATCCAGCGGGACAGGAAACCAATGTGAAGGCGCGCTGTTAAAACTGCCGGGATCCGCAGCCAGGGAGGGGCATGGGTGGCCACCAGCTCGTCGTCCAGGGCCACCATGGCCACGCAGGTGCCGGGGTCTCCCTGCCGGCCGCAACGGCCGAAGAGTTGGCGGTCGATACGGCCGGCTTCGTGGCGCTCGGTGGCGATGACAAAAAGTCCGCCCCGCTCGGCGATGCCGTCGCCGAGGCGGATGTCGGTGCCCCGGCCGGCCATGTTGGTGGCCACGGTGATGCACCCTGCCATGCCTGCCTCGGCGATGATCTTCGCTTCTTCCTTGTCCTGGCGGGCATTGAGCACCCTGTGGGGCAGATGTTTCGCGTCGAGCAGGCGGCTAAGATGCTCCGAGGCTTCCACGGAGCGCGTGCCCACCAGCACCGGCCGTCCCTTTTCGTGCTGCCCGGCGATAACGTCCACCACGGCACGCCATTTCTCATCCTGCGTGGCGAAAACGCGATCAGGCCAAAAGGTGCGCCGAACCGGCCGATTGGTCTGGATGGCCACCACCGGCAACCGATACACCGCCCACAGCTCCCGGGCCACCTCCCGGGCCGTGCCGGTCATGCCGGCCAGGCCGAGATAGCGGCGGAAAAACCGCTGGTAGCTGATGCGCGCCAGGGTCTGCTTGGGAAGGGTCACTTCGCAGCCCTCTTTGACCTCGATGAGCTGGTGCAGCCCCATCTCCCAGGACCGGTCCGCCATGAGCCGCCCGGTGTACTCGTCGATGATCTGCACCTTGCCGTCCTTGACCAGGTAATGCTGGTCACGCCGAAACAGGTGCAAGGCCGTCAACCCCTGGCGGACGAGCTGCTCCTTCTGCTTGTCGTTGATGTTGGCCGACGCCTCGGTCCAATCCGAAGCCAGCACCCGGGCCCGCCCCCGGTGAACCAGGGTGATATTCCGATCGCTTTCGTAAACGATAAAATCCTTACCCGCCACCAGCGTTTTCGCCAGGTTCATGGCCATCCGGTACACCGTCTCGCCATAGAGGCCCTCGGCCTGGCTGGAAATGATCAGGGGCGTGCGGGCTTCATCCACCAGCACGCTGTCGGCCTCGTCCACGATGGCGAAAGGCAAACCGCGCATCACCAGGCGCTTGAGGCGTGAGGCGTCCCCGTACAGGCGCTCCACCGAAAGCCTCAGCCGCGTGGGCCGGTCGCTGAGCACGAGCCTGTCGCGCAGGTAGTCGAAGGCCACCTCCTTGTTGGTGCAGTAGGTGACGTCGCAGCGATAGGCTTCGCGCCGGGCCGCCGGATCCTTGCCATGGACGATGGTGCCCACGCTGAGCCCCAGGGCCTGGTACACCGGCCCCATCCACTGGGCATCGCGGGCAGCCAAGTAGTCGTTGACGGTGATGATGTGCACCGGCACCCCGACCAGCGCCAGGGTGCAGGCGGGCAAGGTGGCCACCAGCGTCTTGCCTTCCCCGGTCTCCATCTCCGCCACCATCCCGCTCAGCAGCACCTGGCCGCCGATGAGCTGGACATCGAAATGGGGTATGCCCAGGTGCCGGCCGGCCGCCTCGCGTACCAGGGCGAAGGCTTGGGCCACCAGCTCGCGGGTCAAGCCCTCGCGCCGCAGCCGGGGGCGCAAAGCATCCGCCGTCAGAAGAAGCTGGGCATCGGTAAGCTTGTCGAATTGACCCCGGTACTGCGCCGCGGCATCCACGATCCAGCCGAAAGTGCCCGGCTTGGGGCGCCGGCCGGCCGAAGGCGTCCGCACCGGAGCATCGATGGAGCGCCCACCGGCATCGCGCCGCCACTCCTCGCGTTCGGGATAGACGCCCTCAGTCCCCCAGGGCCTGGCGATGAAGCCACTCACCGACGACGTTCCTCCCCTCTCCTCACATGCTGAAGCGCTTCAGGAACAACTGCCGCACCCCACGATACCAACGGTAGGCGATGGGTTCACTGCCGTGATCGAAGCGCACGTGGACCCGGCCGCCGACATGAAAGATGCCTTGCCGTTGGGGAATCTCGATGTCGAAGAGAAACAGCTTCTGAAACGCCTTGTGGCCGAAACCTTCCCGCGGATCCACGGCAATTTGCCCCCCGCCCTCCTGGCTCAGGGCCAACCCCGGAAGCTCATCCGTGGCCGCCGGCACTTCGCGTTGAAGCACGGCGGGCAAGGTCTGGGAAAGCGCTTCGGGTATCCGCACCTGCACCTCGCGGGTTCGCTGGCGCACCAGGTCCACGTCGGCCTGGGCCACCACGACCCGGGCGCTGATGGTAGCGGGGCTCACCACGTAGCCGAGCAATTGGCCCCGGCGCACGAAAGCGGCCGGCAGATCCTGGGCCATGGGGGCGATGAAAAGGCCCTCGGTCTGACTGTAGATGGTCAGCTCCCCTTCACGCTCCCGGGCGTCCTCCAGCCGGGCCGTGATATGGGCGATTTCCTCTCGGGTGATTTCCGCTTTGACCCGATCGAGGATCCGCTCGGTGTCGTAAATCACCTCCATCTCCCGCTTCTGCGCTTCCAGGAGCCGGATCTGGGCCGGCAGCAATGGATCGGTGCAGCGGATCAAGGCCTGCCCCGCACTGACGCGCGTGCCGGGTTCCACCAGCACCTCGGCCACGAAGCCGTCGGTACCGGCGCGCACGAAGGCCTCCTCCGGCAGCCACACCACCCCTTCGGTGACGGTGTTCAGAGGGACCGGGATGATGCTCACGGCCGCCACTGCCAGGGCCGCCAGCAAGCCGCCGGCCAGCAGCGCCCGGCCCCTGTTGCGCGCGAGGCGCGGCGAGGTCAACAGAAATTTGGCGCCCTTGTAAAGCGGCAGCACCAGCATGTTGACCAGCCCCCAGCCGGCGAACAGGACGCCTACGAAGAAAAACTTGCTGGCCACAAAGAGGATGATGGCCACGTAGACGAAGATCCGGTAGATAAACGAGGCCACCGTGTAGGCCACGAACCAGAAGCGCTCTCCCGGGCCGTACAGGGGCGGTTCGGCATCCTTGATCCCCAGCAGGTAGCGCTGGACGAGATAAAAAAAATAGCGGATGCCCCGGGAGCCGAGGTTGGGAATCTCCAGGAAATCGGCCAGAACGTAATAGGCGTCGTAGCGTAGCAGGGGGTTGCCGTTGAAAAACAGGGACGACACCCCGGCGATGAAGATCACGTTGTAGGTCAGCGAACGCGCGAAACCGGGCTCCATCTGGATCCAGGCGAACAAGGCCAGGGCCGCGATGAAAATTTCCACCATCAGCCCGGCCGCCCCCACCAGGATCCGGGCGCGCTTCTGGCGGAAGCTCGACGCGGCCGAGGCGTCCACGTAGGGAATCGGCGTGAACACCAGCATCATGATCCCCATCTCGTGGACCTCGCCCCCCTTGATCTTGACGGCAAAGGCGTGGGCGAACTCGTGGAAGGCCTTCAGGAAAGGAAAAGTGAGCCACATCACCGCCAGGTTGCCCGGCGAAAGGATCCGGTCGGTGATGTCCAGGGTCAGCTCGGACCAGTGGACGCCGGCCAGAAAGAGCCCGGCCGCCACCACCGTCAACCAGACGATGAACCCGGCCCAACTGAAAGCGGGCCGCACCAGGGATTGGCACCGGGTGAGCAGCCGCTCGGGGTCCAACAGGGGAAAGCGCATGAACAGCGGGCTGCGCAGGTTCTGCTTCCATTTGGCGTAGCGCTGCTTTTCATGGCGTTTGAGCAGTTCCAGGGTGTCGGGAATCACGTCGGCCTGGAGGGCGTCGGCGGCGTGAAGCTGGCTCAAGAGCCGGATCATCTCCTCCTGGGTCGGGGCATCGGCCTCCAGGCGTCGGCAGGCCATGTCCCAAATCTGCTGCACGGTGCGCTTGCCGTCCATCCACCCGATTACCTGGTAGGCCACCGGCGTGAAGCGCTGGAACTTGCCCGAAAGATGGTCCTGGAGCACATACCACAGCTCGCCGCGGTAATAGTGCCGGTGGATCTGCACATGGCCCCGCAGCCGCGGCTTCAGGCCGGCCACGCGGTACCATGTCGGGCTGTAGAGGGAATCGGGCATAATACTCTGCCGGAATTATAAATTTTTGCGTAATTTAAAGTATTGAGTTCAAGTTTCGGATAGCCGTTTTTTCAAAACTTTAGCGCTTTAACCTGTCATCCCGAGGAGCGCCAGCGACGAGGGATCTCTTGTGAACCTGTCACCACTTCCCGCAATCTTCCCGACTGCAGGTTCCTCGCTACGCTCGGAATGACACTGGAGAGCGGCGAAAAATACTGAACCGCCAAGGGCCGCCAAGAACGCAAAGAAAAACCGTTTTTGTTTGGCCCGGAGGGCCAAAAAGGACATTCCTTTGCGTTTCCTTTGCGTACTTGAGCGAGCGATAGCGAGCGGACGGTTCAAAAAAATCAAAACCGCGAAGATTACCAAAAATCTCCAGCTTCACAATCACGGCATCCAGCGCCACAGCTTGAGCC
>DQXI01000006.1 GCA_011042305.1 Desulfobacteraceae bacterium | reverse complement strand
CTCGTCCATGAACAGGGTGCCCCCGTCGGCGAGTTCGAAGCGTCCCTTTTTCATGGCGTGGGCCCCGGTGAAGGCGCCCTTGTCATGGCCGAACAGTTCGCTTTCCAGCAGGTTCTCCGCCAGAGCGCTGCAATTGACCGCCACGTAAGGGCCGTCCCTGCGGTCGCTGTTGAAGTGAATCGAGCGGGCGATCAATTCTTTGCCGGTGCCGCTTTCGCCTTCGATGAGCACCGTGGCGTTGCTGGGCGCCACCTTGGCCACCGTCTCGAAAACCTCCTGCATCGCCTTGCTTTTGCCGATGATGTTGCCGAAGCTGTAGCGCCGGAGCACCGTGGTGCGCAGGCGCCGGTTTTCCTTCACCACCCGGTAGCCGGCGGTGGCCTTGCGGACGTAGAGGACCAGCTGGGCGTTGTCGAAGGGCTTGAGAATGTAGTTGTAGGCGCCCTTTTGCATCGCTTCCACCGCCTTGTCCACCGTGCCGTAGGCGGTCATCATGATCACCGGCAAGTCTGGATCAAGTTCTTTGATTTTCTCTAACAGCTCGATACCGTCCATCTGGGGCATCTTCATGTCGGTGAGCACCAGGTCGATATCGGCTGATTCGAGAATCTTCAAGGCCTCCTGGCCGCTGTTGGCCACCAGGGTCTCGAAACCTTCATCCTCGAGCACGGCGCTGAGAATCAAGGGGTAATTTTTTTCGTCGTCCACGATGAGAACGGTTTCCATGCCGATACTCCCGGCCCGGTCCAGATTCGGGCGTGTCTTGTTCAGGCGGCTTATGACGCAACGTGAGTGTCTGGGGGCTCGGCGGCCTTCGCCGGCAGCCGAATGACGGCACGGGCTCCGCCCTCGGGGCGGTTTTCAAGGCGAATGTCGCCCTGGTGGGCTTCGATCACCTTGCGTACGATGCCCAGCCCCAGTCCCGTGCCGCGCTCCTTGGTGGTGAAAAAGGGGTCCCAGATTTTGGCCAATACTTCCTCGGGGAGCCCTTCCCCCTGATCCTGGATCGAAATTTCCACCGCGGCGTTTTCCACCCGGGCCGCCACCTCGATTTTACCGCCTGTGGGCATGGCTTGCAACGCGTTGAGCAACAGATTGAGAAACGCCTGGTAGAGCATGTCGGCATCCGCCTGAAGCGTCGGCAGCGACGGAGGAAGGCGGTTTTCGATGACACTGTTGCGGGCTTCCAGTTCCGGGGCTAGGTTGGTGATGGCCTTCTCAAGGACCTTTTCTACCTGGCAGGGAATCAGATGAGGCTCGGCCGGACGCGCGTAGTTGAGAAAGTCGGTGATGATGCCGTTCAAGCGGGTGGCCTCTTCCACGATGATGTCGGCAATCGCCGTGCTTTGCGTCGTGCCGGCAAGCTTCTTTTTCAACAATTCGGCCGAACTGCGAATGATTCCCAGGGGGTTGCGGATCTCGTGGCTGACGGCGGCGATCATCTCGCCAAGGCTGGCCAGGTGGGCCGCCCGGCTCAGCTCTTCCTTCAACCGCAACCGCTCCTGGTTGCGCTGTTCAATGATGTGCTCACCGCGTCTGACAACGAAGATCATGATCACCAGCAGCAGCCCCATCACCCCGGTGGAGGTGTAGATCACCGAGACCTGGAAGTCGAAGATCGCCCGGTAATCGTCGCTGATGTCCTGGGTGATTTCCACGGCGCCCAGAACCGGTCCGCTCAGCGTCGACAGGGGCCGTTCGGCCCGCAGCGGCGCAAAGGTCACCAGGCGGCTTTCCTCGGGAATGCCCAGGAAGATCCGCAGCCAATTGCCCCGCTGAACCAGCCGGATAGTGGTCTCGCCGGCCAGGGCGGCGGCCAATTCACGTCCGCCGGCATCGGTGACGCCGACCCGTGATTCATCGAAGCTGTAGGCGATGGTACCGGCCCGGTCGTAGATGTTGACCATCTCCACCTGAAAGCTGTGGAGGGTGCTGCGCACCACCTTGTCCATGCGCTCGGCCTGCTCCTCGCGGCGCAGTTCGATCTGTCCGTAGCGCACGGCCACCGGCAAGATGAACTGGATGAACACCTGGTGGTTGAGGTTTTCCACCAGCAGCCGGCTGTAGGCCTCGCTTTTTTGCCGCAGCAGCGTCCTCGCCCAATGGGTGTTGAGGATGGAGAGCATCAGGGTCCCCAAGAAGACGAGCACAAGGCTGGTGAAGGTGAAGTACTTGACCAGTCGAAACGGCTTGACGCGCTCAGTGATGGCGGATGGCTTAATCGGCAAGGTTTCCAACCGTCAGTCGGTTGCTGTCGGTGAGGCGTTGCTGCGGACGATGAATCGGATCGGCGAGGCCGAACGGACGCCATGTTAGGCAATGCCCCCGGCAAAGTCAAGATGGGCAGCGCCGCCACCCAGCAGAAGCGCTTTCATATAACGGTTGCTCACCGGCTCCGGCACCGGAGCGGAGCCCGCGGTGATGGGAGCGCCCAAAAACCGCACGCCATATGGCCAGGGATACAGCCGGGCTGACCACTAGATATGGTAATTATAGATATTTGATACATAATTATATGTAATTTTGCTTGACAAATCATTCTGTTGCCCGGGATGATAGATCATCCGGTAGAGGCGACATCCGGTGGGCGGGGGAGTTGTGAAGAAGATTCGATTTTTTCGGTAAAAGGGGTCCTACTCAAATGACAGTGCGCCGAAATTCCCTTAAAAAAGTCAGAGAATCGCTGATGATGAGCAAGGCCGAGCTTGCGCGCAAGGCTGACGTGTCTCCGATCACCATCGCTCGCATCGAAAAAGGCATGCCTTGTCGCCTGGACACCCAGCGCAAGATTCTGCTGGCCCTGGAGATGGATTTGTCGGAGCGCAACAGGCTGTTCAGCGATCAGGAATAGAGGGCCGCCATGTTGTTGTCATCGAGGAAAAACCAGTTGACCGGGCTGGATATCGGCTCCCGCGCCGTCAAGGCCGGCGAGATTGTCGAGACCAAAAGGGGCAGAGCCCTGCGCCGCTTCGCCATGGCCGACATCCCTTCCGGGATTATCGAAGAGGGGGCCATCAAGGATGCCACAGCCGCAGCCCGGGTCATCCAGGAGCTGTTTCAGGCCAATGGTTTCAAAGAGCAGAATGTGGCCATTTCCGTGGGCGGTTATTCGGTAATCGTCAAAAAAATTTCCATGCCGACCATGACCGAAGAGCAGCTCCAGGAAACGGTTCAATTCGAAGCCGAGCAGTACATTCCCTTTGACATCAACGACGTCAACCTGGATTTTCAAATTCTCGGAGAAAACGACGCCAACACCGGCCAAATGCACGTGCTGCTGGTGGCCGCAAAGAAGGAGATGATCAACGACTACGTCAATTTGGTGCAGCTTGCCGGGCTGAATCCTTGCGTCATCGATGTGGATGCTTTCGCCCTGCAGAACATCTACGAGATTAACTATCCGGATGACAAGGAAAACGTTGCCTTAATCGATATCGGCGCCAGCAAGACAAGCCTCAACATTCTCAAAGAAGGCAGCTCGGTGTTCATGCGCGATGTGCCGTTGGGATGCGGCCAGATCGACCAACGGATCATTTCGCTGACCGGTTGCACCACGCAGGAGGCCGAACGGATCAAGCTCGCCCAGCAAACGGTTGCCATTTCCCTTTCCGATCGGGCCGAGATCGTCACCGGTGTGGTGACCGACTGGTGCACCGAGATCCGCCGCGCCCTCGATTTTTTCTATTCCACTTATCCCGATGACCAGATCAAGCGCATCGTGCTGAGCGGGGGCGGGGCGCGCATCGCCGAATTCCGCCAGCTGCTCTCCAGCGAAACCGGCGCCATGGTGGAGACCATCGATCCGTTCAGGGCCCTGGAGGTCGACAAGGGTGGTTTTGACGAGGCATTTCTGGAGAAGGCCGCTCCCCAGGCGGCAATCTGTCTGGGGCTGGCCATCAGGAAGGTCGACGATAAATGATACGCATCAATCTCCTCCCCTTTCGCAGTGCCCGTAAAAAGGAAAACATCCGGCGCCAGATTTCGATTTTTGCCCTGAGCGTCGTCCTCCTCGTCGTGAGCCTGTTTGGATACCATCTCCTGCTGGCCAACCAGGTCGCGGCCAAGGCGCAAGAGGTGGCCGATGCCAAGTCCGAACTGGCCAAGCTTGAAAAAAAATTAAATGAAATCAAAGAAATCAAGAAAATGCTGGAGTCGATCCGGCGCAAGACGGCCGTGATCGAAGACCTCGAACTCTCGCGGCAGGCATCGGTGCGCATGCTCGATGCCATGAGCCAATTGGTGGTCGAGGATCAGATGTATCTGACTGGTCTGAAGATCAGTGAGAAGGTGGTGGAGGCCGCCGGCCTCGCCGCCGACAACCAGACCATCGCCAATTTCATGACACGGCTGGAGCATTCGGGGCTGTTCAATAAGGTGGTGCTCAAATCAGCTTCAGCCAACCCGCTAAAAGACGGGCGCGTATTGCAGAAATTCAGCATCAGCGGCAACCGTAAACCGCTTGAACGCGCCGAAAAGCCGGAGCAGGTGCCCGAGAAGGCGGGGAAGAAATGAAGCAGACCAGCGTTAGCAGCAGGGTGACACCGGTCTTCGAACGTATCGGCAACCTTTCCAAGGTGCAGCGTATCCTGATCTGTACGGGGGCACTCTTGTTGATCGTCGGGCTTTTCGGTTTCTTGTCCTACTGGCCGAAGTTTCAGCGACTGGCCGAGCTGGACACCGAATTGGAGGAAATGAAAACCAAGCTGGCGATCGCCCGCAGGACCGCTGCCCGACTGCCCAAGTTGCGCAAAGAGCTGGACAATGTCACAATTTCCTTCAAAATGGTGCAGCGCGCACTGCCCGAAACCGAAGAAATTCCCTCCCTCCTGGCTAGCGTTTCCCGGTGCGGCCGGGATCTCGGGTTGGAGTTTCTGCTCTTTGAGCCCAAGGCCGAGGTCAACCGGGAGTTTTACGCCGAGATTCCGGTGTCCATCCGGGTGCAGGGCAGCTACCACAGTGTGGGGCTGTTTCTGGATCGGGTCGCCAAGCTGCCTCGGATCGTAAATGTATCCGATCTCAACATGGCGCCGGGAGGCGACCAAAAACGTCCCGGCAGGACGTTGGTGACCTCTTGTACAGCGACGACCTACAAGTTTATCGAAAGCGCGTCAGGTAAGTCCAAGAGGAAGCCTGCATCTCGCAAAAGGAAGTGATGCCCGATGGCCAAATTCCGCCCATGGTGGCTCGTCGTTGCACTTTGTTTCTGGGCCGGCAGCGTGTTTCTCGGCTGTGGTGACGCCGATCAAGCACCGTCGGGGGCCAAAAAGATCGTCAAGGGGAAGGTGCCCACGGTGCAGAAAGCGGTCAGCCCTGAGGCGACAAAACCGGCGCCCCCGCCCCCCGTCCGGGTGGAATCGGCCAAGGAGGCGCCAGCTCCCGTTTCTGCGGCTGCAGCGCCCGGCGGGAAGGCCGCGGAGCCGGGCGAACCCGAGGTCAACGTTCCGGCGCCCCAGGGGGGCGAATCTTCCGGGGCAGCCGAATCAGAATTACCTGAGGCACGGGACGATGCGGATAGCACCCCAATGGAAGATGGCCTGGCGGCCGCGGCGAAACTCAAACGGCTGTTGAGCCTGGAAACCTGTTTTTCCTACAAGCCCGAGAAGAAGATCGATCCGTTCAAGCCCGTTTTCGGCACGGACGAACCGAAGATTCCCTTGGACGAGTCCGGGCAAAAGACGCTGGAGCGCAAAAAGCGGATTCCCCGATCGCCCATCGAGATGGTGGACCTGAGTCAGTTGAAACTGACCGCGGTGATCCTGGCCCCCAGCGGCAACCTGGCCATGGTCGAAGACACTACGGGCAAGGGATATATCGTCAAAAAAGGAACCTACATCGGCAATCGCGAGGGGCAGGTGACGGAGATTTTGCCGGATCGGTTGCTCGTCACCGAACAAGGCGTCGATGACTTGGGTAAACCGATCAGCGAGATCCGAGAGATCCAACTTCCTAAACCGCCGGGAGAGATGTGATATGATCACCACTACAAAACACTCCACGGGCAAGGCCGTGGCGGCTCTGGTGCTGATCTGGTTGGCTGCGATTGCCGCCGGATGCGCTGCCCAGAAAAAGGGAGCGCCGACGGTGCCGGACACCGGCGCCAGGAAAATCGTCGGGATCGTGGCCGAATCCGATGTCGATATGGATCGGATCCGCATCCTCGGTAATCAGCCGTTGACGTTCACCGCGGTTTCCAAGTCGTCTCCAGCCGGGGTCGCCCTTTATTTTCCCCGCACGGAACTGGCCCTGGAAGACGCCTACATGGACCTGGAATCCCTGGAAAAAGCCGGGCTGGTGGCCAGCGTCCAGCCGGGCGCCCTGGCCACCGACGAGACGACAGCGCTGATCGAGATCGAATTGAAGGCCGACGCGCCTTACGATGCAATGCGCCAGGGCGACGAGGTGGTGGTGGCTTTCGCCAGGCCGCTTCACACGCCGGAAAGGGAAGCCGACCCGGTCGTCTCGGAGCTCGAAGAGGTGCCCTTGGCGGCGCCGGCCGAGGACGTGAGCCGTCCGGCGGCGACGCGCCTCGAGGCGGTTACGGTGCAACGATTGGAAAACGGAGTTGAGATTCGGGTTCGCGCCGATGGACCGATCAGGGATTACGCTTCGTTTACGCTCAATTCTCCAGATCGGATCGTCTACGACATCTTCGGGGTGAGCAGTCCCTTTATCCGCGAGCAGACCATCGAAGTCGGCATGCCGTGGGTAAGCCGGGTGCGCCACTACGGGGACCAGGAAAAGTTGCGGGTGGTACTGGACACCTCGGCCGAACAGTTTCAGGCCACCAAGGCCAGGTCGATTCAAGAGGGCCTCCTGATTCACGTGGGCGACGTCGCCCGGGAGGCTGTCGCCGCCGAGGCAACGATCACGGAAACCGAGCCCGTGGCCTGGGTCAACCGGGTCGATTTTTCCGCCGAGCCCACCGGCAAGTCGGTGGTGACGGTGGGAACGACCCGTCCCGTTTCCTACCGAATGGAAAAGGTTCATGGCCGTTTGTTGAAACTGCACCTGGACCACACCCGGATTCCGGAATACCGGCGCCG
>DQXI01000002.1 GCA_011042305.1 Desulfobacteraceae bacterium | reverse complement strand
CGGCGGCCGCCGCCAACGCCTTGCTCAAGATTCTCGAGGAACCGCCGGACCAGACGATTCTGGTGCTCACCGCCGGCGGGGCCTCGGACCTGCTGCCGACCATCGTTTCCCGGTGCCAGCCGGTGCGTTTTGCCCCCCTTGACCCAGACCGGATCGTCGAACGGCTCGTCGAGGGCCACGGGGTGGCGGTCGAGGACGCGGTGGTACTGGCCGCCTTGGCCGGCGGAAGCCTGGCCGCCGCCTTGGCGCTGGCCCGGCAAGGGGCGGCAGCCCACTGGCGCCGGCGCCGGGATTGGCTGGCGCGGCTGCTGCCGGCGCTGGGGCGCGAAGGCCCGGCGGTGGCGCTGGCTGCCGCCGAGGTGCTGGCCCGTGACGGCCGGCGCGCCACCGAGAGCCTGGAGCTGATCAAGACCTGGCTGCGCGATCAGCTCGTGGTAGACCAGCGACCGGCGTTGGTGGTCCATGGCGACCGGCGCGACGACCTGCAGCATCTGGCCCGGCAAGACCGGGACACCGGGCGGCGGATCGAACAGATTCGACGCATCCAGGCGGCCCAGCGGGCCCTGGAGGCCAACGCCGCCGTGCGCTTGACCCTCGAGTCGCTGTTTCTCGACCTGGTTAAGGACGGCCGGAGGCTGTCCGGGAGCGATTGACCCTTGCGGCCGGTGCCGGGCTCGGGTATGAACATCCTTTGTTTTCCACTGCCGGCCCGGCCCGTCGCTGGGCCGGTTGTTGCTGAAAGGGGTGTCGATGCCATGCAGAAAGTGGTGCAGATCCGGTTCAAGCCGGGGGGCAAGGTGTACGATTTCGACTGCGGTGCTTTCGTGCTGGCCCCGGGCGATGCGGTGATCGTCGAGACCGAGCGGGGGCTCGGCTTCGGCGTGGTGGCGGCCGGCCCGTTCAGCCGGCAAGAGGAGGAAGCCGGGCAGCCGCTGAAAAAGATTTACCGCATGGCGCGGGAGCAGGACCTGGCGCAGTTGGCCAAGAACCGCGGGCTGGAGCAGCATGCGCGCAACGTCTGCCGCGGCTACATCCAGCAGCTCGGCCTGAAGATGAACCTGTTTGCCGTGGAGGCGACCTTCGACGCTAGCAAGCTGACTTTCTTTTTTACCAGCGACGGCCGGGTCGACTTCCGCCAGCTGGTCAAGATGTTGGTCAAGCGCTTCGGGGTGCGCATCGAGATGCGCCAGGTGGGCATCCGCAACCAGGCCAAGATGTGCGGCGGCATCGGGCGCTGCGGCCGGGAGCTGTGCTGCGCCAGCTTTATCGAAAAGTTCGGTCCGGTGTCCATCCGCATGGCCAAGGAGCAGGGGCTGTCGCTCAACCCGACCAAGATTTCCGGTCTCTGCGGCCGCCTGATGTGCTGCCTGACCTTCGAGTTCGACACCTACCGGGAGCTCAAGCAGGGCTTGCCGCGGATCGGCAAGACCGTCACCACCACCCGGGGCAGGGGCAAAGTCTTGCGCCACAATGTGCTCAAGGGCCTGATGGCCGTCCGGTTGACCGACGGCCCCGAAATCGAAATCGGTACCGACGAGCTCGTCACAGAGAAGGACACCGCGTCATGAAGCCGCCTTTCTACATCACCACGCCTATCTACTATGTCAACGCGCGGCCCCATCTCGGCCACGCCTACACCACCATCGTCGCCGACGTGGCCGCTCGCTTCCACCGCATGTGCGGCCGGCCGACCTTCTTTCTCACCGGTACCGACGAGCACGGCGACAAGATCGTGCGCGCGGCCAAAAAGGAGGAGGTCAGCCCCCGGGTGTACGCCGACCGCATCAGTGCCCAGTTCAAGGCCCTGTGGCCGGAATTGAACATCTCCTACTCGCGTTTCATCCGTACCACCGACCCGGCCCACCAGGCGGTGGTGCAGCAGATCCTGCAGCGCATCTACGATGCCGGCGACATCTACTTTGCCGAGTATGAGGGGCTCTATTGCTTCGGTTGTGAGCGTTTCTACACCGAACGCGAACTGGTGAACGGCCTCTGCCCCGATCACCAGACGCCCCCCGAACCGATCCGGGAGGCCAACTACTTCTTTCGCATGAGCCGCTACCAGCAGTGGCTCATCGATCACATCCAGCAGCATCCGGACTTCATCCGGCCCGAGCGCTACCGCAACGAGGTGCTTGCCTTTTTGCGCGAACCGCTGGAGGACCTGTGCATCTCGCGGCCCAAGAGCCGCCTGCAGTGGGGCATCACGTTGCCGTTCGACGAAGGCTATGTCACCTATGTCTGGTTCGACGCCTTGCTCAACTACATCAGCGCCCTGGGCTATCCGGACGGCGAAGCGTTTGCCACCTTCTGGCCGGCTGCCCAGCACATCGTGGCCAAGGATATCCTCAAGCCCCACGGCATCTACTGGCCGATCATGCTCAAGGCGGCCGGCATTCCGGTCTATCAACACCTCAACGTGCACGGCTACTGGAACGTGGACCAGAGCAAGATGTCCAAGACCCTGGGCAACGTGGTGGACCCGCTGCACCTGCGCAACGTCTACGGCCTGGATGCGTTTCGCTATTTTCTCATGCGGGAGATGACCTTCGGCCTCGATTCCAATTTTTCCGAGGAGCAGTTGGTGGGCCGGATCAATGCCGATCTGGCCAACGATCTGGGCAACCTCTTTTCGCGGGTTGTCGCCATGGCCCACAAATACTGCGGTAGCCGGGTGCCGCAGGCCGACGCCAAGGCCGAGGCCGACCTGAAGTTCTCCCTCCAGGCCGAGGCCTGGAAGACGGTGGAGGCCTACTGCGCGGCCATGGAGGAGTTCGCCTTCCATCGGGCCCTGCAGGTTGTCTGGGAGCTGATCAACCAGATGAACAAGTTCATCGACGTGACCCAGCCCTGGGTCCTGGCCAAGGACAAGAAGGCCCGGCCCCAGTTGGAGGCGGCCATTTACAATCTGCTCGAAGGGCTACGCATCGTGTCCGGCCTGATTCATCCCGTCATGCCCGAGACCGCCGTCACCATGCAGCGGCACCTCGGCCTGGATCCGGAGGCGGCGTTTTACGATATGGAAAAACTTAAGACCTGGCGTGAGTTGCCTTCGGGCACCGAACTGCCCAAGACGGTCAGCCTTTTTCCCCGGGTGGAACCGTTCCAGAAAGGCGCCGCGGACGCTCCGGCGGATACCGGGGCGTCCACGGTCCATTTCAAGCCCCAGGTTTCCTTCGAGGAATTCAGCCGGTTGGATCTGCGGGTGGCCACGGTGCTCAAGGCCGAGGCAGTCCCCAAGGCCAAGAAACTGCTCAAGCTCGAGGTGGATGTGGGCCAGCGGCGCACCATCGTGGCCGGGATCGCCGAGCGCTACGCTCCGGCGGACCTGGTGGGCCGACAGATTGTCATCGTGGCCAACCTCAAGCCGGCCAAGCTGATGGGGGTGCTGAGCGAGGGGATGCTGCTGGCGGCGGTGGACGAGGCCGGCACCGCCCTGGCTACGGTGGACGGCCAAATGCCGCCCGGCACGCCTTTGCGCTGAAAGCCCGCGGACAACCGCCAACCCGCTCGGCCGGCAGGGGGCTGTCGGCTGACGCGATCATTTGATTATGACCATTTTCCGTCGATCCAACGAGCCCCTCAAGCACGTGCGGCCACCCGATTGGCGCGAGTACCAACGTCGGCTTCAGCGGCAGGGCCGTTCCCGGCGGTGGTCCCGCCTCCTTTGGCTGGGTGCGCTTCTGCTGGTGGCTGCCGGCGGCCTCGCTTTCTTTTTCAGCGGGGAAGCCGAAACGCCATTGGCCGAGCGAGACAAAGCAGCGGCGCCAGCGGCGCTTCCCGCCGAGGTGGACAAACCGGCCGTACAGGCCTTGATCAAGCCCGCGGACCTGTTCAACCGCTCCTCGGCCCGGTTCACCGTCAACGGCGATGGCCACCCCTTGCTGGTGGAAACCACCCTGGACATGGACCTGCAACGGTCCCTGCTGGCGGCGCTCGACACGCGCACGGCGCGCTACATCGCCGTGGTGGCGGTGGATCCCAACACGGGGCGGATCCTGGCCATGGCCGGCTACGACCGCGACGGGCAAAGCGGCAACCCCTGCCTGGACAACCGGTTCCCGGCGGCGAGTCTGTTCAAGATCGTGACGGCGGCGGCGGCGGTGCAGGAGGCCAACCTGAACGGTGCCAGCGAGGTCCATTTCAACGGCGGCCGCTACACCTTGTACCGCAGTCAGATCAAGGAAAAGGTCACGCGCTACACGACCCGTATTCCACTGCGGGACGCCTTTGCCGGCTCGGTGAACCCGGTTTTCGGCAAGCTGGGCGCCCTGCGGTTGGGGAAGGATACCATGACCCGGTGGGCCGAAGCTTTCGGCTTCAATCGTCCGATTCCCTTCGAGACGCCCCTGGCGCCCAGTCATTTCGAGGCCTCGGCGGATACGTACCATCTGGCCGAGCTGGCTTCCGGCTTCAACCGCCAAACCACTGTGTCACCGCTGCATGCGGCGTTGATCGCGGCGGCAACAGTGAACGCCGGCCGGCTATACGAGCCGAGTGCGGTGGCGCGCATCGTGGATGCGGGCGGGCGGGTGCATTACAAAAGCCGGCCGCGCCTGATGGGCAAGCCCATGGAGGCAGCGACGGCGGCGGAAATCGCCGCCATGATGGAGGCCAGCGTACGCAAGGGGACCTGCCGCAAGCCCTTCGTGGGATCTTCCCGTGATCCGGTGCTCCAGCGTTTGACCATCGGCGGCAAATCGGGTTCCATCGACAACCAAGACCATTCGGCCCGCATCGACTGGTTTGCCGGGTGGGCCGCCGAGCGGGAGGGAAGCGCGGAAATCGCCGTGGCGGCCATGGTAGCCCATGAAAAGTACATCGGCACCCGGGCCGGAACCTACGCGCGGCGGGTGATGACGGACTATTTCGGCAGGCTTTTCGCCGCCCGCAAGGCTGAAGCGACCGCCCTCGGGCGCGTCGACGGCCAGCAAGGCGACGGACAGGGGTGAATAAATCTCACATCTCAAATTTGAGATTCCATAAGGAGACGTCATGCCCGGATTTGAAATTTTCGGCGAGGAGGAGCGCCGCCAGGTGCAGGATGTGCTGGATACCGGCGTGCTGTTTCGCTATGGCTTCGATGCGGCCCGCAAGGGGCACTGGAAGGCCAGGACTTTCGAGAGCGAGTTCGCCGCCCGGCTCGGGACGAAGCACTGTCACCTGTGTTCCAGCGGTTCGGCGGCTTTGAGCATCGCCCTGGCGGCCGCCGGCATCGGCTACGGCGACGAGGTGGTGGTGCCGCCGTTTACCTTCGTGGCCACTGTCGAGGCGGTGTTGCTGGCCGGCGCGGTGCCGGTGTTCGCCGAGATCGACGAGACCCTGTGCCTCGATCCCGGGGCGGTGGCGCAGGTCCTGACTCCCCGGACGCGCGCCGTCGTTGCGGTGCACATGTGCGGCAGCATGGCACGCATCGACGAGCTGGCGGAACTCTGCCGCCGGCAAGGCCTTGTGTTGATCGAGGATGCCTGCCAGGCGGTGGGCGGGACGTTCCAGGGCCGCGCCCTGGGCACCTTCGGCCAGATGGGCTGCTTTTCCTTCGACAGCGTCAAGACCATCACCTGCGGCGAAGGAGGGGCGGTGGTCACCGACGATGCCGACCTGTACCGCCTGGCCCACCAGTACGCCGACCACGGGCACGACCACGCCCAGGCCGACCGGGGCGCCGAGGATCATCCCATCCTGGGGATGAACGCCCGCATCAGCGAACTCAACGCCGCCGTGGGGCTGGCCCAGCTGCGCAAGCTCGACGAAATCCTCGCCCGGCAGCGGGAGGCCAAGCAGGTGCTCAAGGACGCCCTGTCGGCCTGCCCGGCGGTGCAGTGGCGCTGGTTGCCTGATCCGGCGGGCGACAGCGCGACCTTTTTGAGCTTTCTGCTCCCCGACGAAGAGCGCGCCCGCCGGGCGGCCGCTGATCTGGCCGCTGCGGGGGTGGACGGATGCTTCTACTGGTATGACAACAATTGGCACTACCTGCGGCGCTGGGAGCATTTCAAGCGCCTCAAGAGCCCCGCCCGGATGCCCCAGACCGGCCTGCCGGAGTTTGCCGGCCTGGCCCAGGTGCAGGTACCGGTGTCCGACAAGATCATCGGGCGAACCATCTCCATGCAGATCAAGCTGTCATGGAGCGATGCGGACATTGCAGGCCGGGGAGAGCGGATGGCGGCGGTTTTAGCGAAGATCTAAGATATACCGTCGCGGTCTTTCCGGCCGGTTGGCCTCTGGCAGGCAAACAAGTCCGCCACAGAGTTCACAGAGGATACAGAGCAGGTTCAAGGAGATTTGATTTTTTCTCTGCGAGGTCGGCGTGTTCTGCGGCGAAAACAACCGTTTTTAAAATTTACCCAAGGAGACAACGCCCATGAGCGTTTTTCGCAATTTCAAGCTGGTATCCCACGTGGTCTTCGGACGCGGATGCTTCGACCAACTCGACGAGATCCTGGCGCCGCAGCGCCGCAGCGCCGGGGCGCCCATGGTGTTTCTGCTGGATGACGTCCACCTCGATCGGCCCCTGGCCAAGCGCATTCCGCTGCACGGCAACGACCTGCTGCTGCCGGTCAACGTGGACGACGAGCCCAAGACGGCCTACGTGGACCGCCTCACCGAGCAGGTGCAGGACGCTGTGGGCGCCCTGCCGGCCGGAGTGGTGGGCATCGGCGGGGGTAGCACCATGGACCTGGCCAAGGCGGTCTCCCTCATGTTGACCAACCCGGGCTCGGCGGCCGATTACCAGGGGTGGGACCTTATTCGCCGGCCGGCGGTTTACCATGTGGGCATTCCCACCCTGGCCGGCACCGGCGCCGAGGTGTCGCGAACAACGGTCCTCACCGGACCGGAGAAAAAGCTGGGCATCAACTCGGACCATACCGTCTTCGACCAGGTCGTCCTCGATCCGGACCTGCTGGCCGGGGTGTCCACCGAACAGTGGTTCTACACGGGGATGGACTGCTACATCCACTGCGTCGAATCGCTCCAGGGGACCTTTCTCAATGCTTTTTCCCGGGCCTACGGCGAGCAGGCCATGGCCCTGTGCCGCCAGGTGTTTCTCCAGGACTCCCCCGACGGCGACGAGAAACTGATGATGGCTTCCTACTGCGGCGGCATGAGCATCGCCTATAGCCAGGTGGGAGTTTG
>DQXI01000169.1 GCA_011042305.1 Desulfobacteraceae bacterium | reverse complement strand
GGACCTGGACGCCTGCGAGAAGCCGGCACCGGTGGACCGGCTGTATTGCCCCGAGGGCCGGACCTGCCTGCCCTTCGCCCCCGCCGAGGGGCGGGACGTCCCCTATTTTCTGCCCATCGGCGGCGAGCGCCTCAGCCGCCAGACCTCCAGCACCCACGGCGAAAACGGTTACATCACCACCGTGCCGACGGAGATCGCCGCCCAGATCGAGCGCCTCGAGCGCAAGCTCACCGCCGCCGTGGATGCCTACGCTTACCACAGCGCCGATCTCCAGGCGGACGCCGACACCCTGCTGCTCACCTACGGGGTCACGGCCCGGGCCGCCAGAAGGGCAGCGGCCGAACTGCGGGCCGAGGGCCGCCGCGTGTCGCTGGCGGTTCTCAAAACTCTCTGGCCCAGCCCGGAAAACCTCATCCGGCAACTGGCGCAACCGGTGCGCCGGGTCCTGGTTTGCGAAATGAACAACGGCCAGTACAGCCGGGAAGTCGAGCGGGTCCTGCGCGACAAGACCGTGGTGCACGTGGGCCACATGAACGGGATGCTCGTTTCCCCGGAGCGGATCAAGGAGGCCTATCATGGGTGAAAACAGCCTGCTCAATAAAGAACGCCCCCCGGTGTTCTGCCCGGGATGCGCCCATGAACGGGTCCTCAAAACACTCGACCGGACCCTGGTGTCCATGGGGCTGGCCGGCCATCAAATTGCAATGGTCAGCGACATCGGCTGCTCCGGTCTCTTCGACACCTTCTTCAACACCCACGCCCTCCACGGCGTCCACGGCAGGGTGCTCACCTACGCCGCCGGCCTCAAGCTCTGCCGCCCGGATCTGACCGTGGTGGCCACCATGGGCGACGGGGGCCTGGGCATCGGCGGGGCCCACCTGCTGGCCGCCTGCCGACGCAACTTGGATATGACGCTGCTGGTGCTCAACAACTTCAACTTCGGCATGACCGGGGGCCAGTGCTCGGCCACTTCGCCGCCGGATGCGGTGCTTTCCTCCGGGTTTCTCAACCGCGTGGAGCGCCCGTTGGATCTCTACAGGGTCGCCGCAGCCGCCGGGGCGCCGTTCGTGGCCCGCTGCTCCGCCTACCAGGCCGATCTGCCGGCGGTCATGGAGGCAGCCATCCGCTACAAGGGCTTTGCCATCGTGGAAATCCAGGGCATCTGCCCGGGGCGCTACACCAAGCGCAACAAGCTCACACCGGAGATGATCGAGGCCAACGTGCGGGCCTCGGGAGCCGTCAACGGGGAAATCGCCGGAAACGCGCGCGAGGAGTACGGCAGCGCCTACCGCCGCCAATGCGCAGGCCTTCAGCCGGTTTCGCGGCCGAGAAAGATCGAGGCCCGCTTCACGCCGCCGGCCCGGCAAAGGCAGGCCGCGGCCATCCTGGGGGCCGCCGGCCAGGGGATCGTGACCGCCGGCGAAGTGCTCGCCCTGGCCTGCCTCTCCGGCGGCCTGCATGTGACCCAGAAAAACGACTACAACATCACCGTTCTCAGGGGGCCGTCGGTGACCGACATCAACATTTCCCCCGAACCCATCGACTACACCGGTACAAGCCAGCCGAAAATCATCGTCGCTCTGGCGGCCGAAGGGGTCGAACGCCGCCGGGCCATGCTGGCCGCCGCCGGGCCGGAGGCCCTTGTCCTGGCGGCAGCCGGTGTCGCCCTGCCAGACACCAGGGCCCGCGTGGTCACGGTGGACTTCAAGAAGGCCGGCATCCGGCGCCAGGACTGGGCCCTGGCTTCCCTGGCCTGGCTGGCACAGCAAAACATCGTCATCACCCCCGGGATGCTGGAGGCTGGCCTGGCCGAACGGTTCAAGGCGCCGGTGGTTTCGTCGTTGAAGGCGATGATGGAAAAAGTCGTGGAATGACGGCGCTGGAACAGGGAAAAAACAAATGTCCTCCCGCGGGGAAACGGATTGCTTTAGGCTACAGGCTCGTCGCCAATCCCTGGAACGCGTCCCGGTGGCGATTGACGAAGGTCTCCAGGGCGGCCAGGCCTTGCAGGCCGCCGTCTTCGTAGCGCGGCTGAAGGGCCTTTTCTTCGGTGGGAAAGGCTTCGGCGATGGCTTGCGGCACCCGTGATCCGGGGCACTTGTTGACCACCACCCGGTGAATCGGCTTGCCGATTTCAGCCATGCGGGTGCGGATGCGCAGGGCTTCGGCCAACGACAACCGGTCGGCGTTGAGCACCAGGTGGATCCAGGCCGACTCGGCCAGCAGCAGGTCCCTCAGACGGGTGTGGCCGGCGATGAGCGTCTCCAGCTTGCTCCTGACCCGGTCGCTTTCCAGTTCGCAGCTGCCGATGCGGATCTTGGAGATGATCTCCTTCTTGCGGCAGATCTCGTTGCGCAGCTTGAGCAGTTCGCCCAACCAGGTCAAGGTGATGGCCGGCAGCGAAAAAAAACGCAGCGTCAGGGCCGTGGGGGCCATGTCGAAAATGATTTCATCCTTGTCCTTGGCGCCGGCCAGCACATTTTCAAAGGCCAGCAGCAGGGCGTACTCTTCGAGCCCCGGCGAGAACTGGAGCACCTTGAAGTGGTCCTGAAGATTGAAGGCGCTCTGGTAGAGGTAGGATTTGCTCAGGTGCTCGCGGGTCTGCTTGAGGTAGGTGCGAATCCATTGAGCGGTGTCGATCTCCTTGACCGCCAGCCCCTGGCGGACCGTCCTCGGCTTTTCGGCAAACTCGGTCTCGAAGAGGTCGCGCTGGTTGTGGGCCGGGTCCATCGACACCAGCAGGGTGTTTTTGCCCGAAGCGGCCAGAAACAGGGCCGTCAGGGCCGAGGAAGTGGATTTTCCCACCCCCCCCTTGCCGACAAAAAAATGCAGTTGCGGCGCCATGGACATCTCCGATCAGTCGATGGAAAACACCGAAAACAGTTCTCCCAGCGGGTCGTGGGCCGTGGTGACCTTGTCCAGCATCAGGGCAAACTCGCGCTCCATCACCGGCATCATCTCCATGGTGATCTGGATCGGCGGCGACGGGATCCCCACGAAACTGCCGAGCACCAGCAGCGCGAAGATATGCTCCAGCTCTTCCAGTTCGTGCTCGAGGGTGTCGCAGGCCTTGTCCCGAAACACGGCGTCGGTGACCCGGTAAACGCCGCGTAGCCGTTTCAAAAGACGGCTCAGCATGCCTTGGGGCCCCTGACCCGAAACAGGCGCCGGTCGAAAGCGATGCGCCGCTGAGAAGGATAATGATAGTAGGCGCCGTAGAGCGCGGCCAATACCGCTCCTCCCTGGTAAAAGGCATCCAGCGGCAGGGCGATGGCGGCCGCCGCCAGGTAGGGGGCCACCAAGGCCGCGGTGATCAGACGGCGCTGAAACCCCGCAAAATCTGTTTCTTCGACGCTGCGCTGCATCCGCACCCGGTTGGCAAAAGCCGTCCGGATCCAGATGGGCAGGCCGACAGCAGCGAGGACGGCGCCGGTAAAAAGGACAACGCCCGTTATCCTGGCCGCCGCCGGCGTTAAACTATCCGCCTGGCTGAAGCCTCGGACAGCGGCCGCCGCGGCCACGGCCGCCAGCGCCGGCAGCAGCCGGCGATAGTAGGCTTGCTTGAGATCAGTCGCCATCAAGGAAAGTGTTTTTCTCTTAGCCGCTTCAGTTTTCACGCTTCCGCCTGTGAATACGTTTAATTCCCTGAAAAATTTCCGGAAACCTTCAGCACGCGGTCATGGACCATGGATGGGTCCGGCCTCTTTCCCTCATTCCTGACCACGATCAGGCCCGCCCCGGGCTCGATCCGGGCAATCCATGTTCATCAGAACGAGGCAGCGGAAAGACCATCCGGCCACGCCAGCGGCCGGCGGCAGCGCTCGTCCGGCAACTTCTGCGGTGGCCCCCGGCGGACGCCGATGGTTCACATCGACGCCCACCGAAGGGCTGTGGTAGGATTCGCCGGCCGCAGAGGGAGGGCTGGCCGGCGGTCGAGCGAATCCCGCCTGCGTTGTAAACGCCGTTGACGGATCGATCAGGTGGTTACCGTCTGGGCGTCAGCCGAACTGGTGGCATCGGTCTGGAAGAATTTGATCAAGCCTTCCACCACGATCCAGGCGGCCAGAATGATGATGATGAAGTTGATCGACTGAAGCAGCATGTTGTGTGCCCTGCCGAAGGAGAGCTGGTTGAGCACCGCTGCCCAGAGGGTCATCACGGCCATGAAAACCGCCGGAAGGCCGGCCACCATCCACTTCATCCCGCCCCGGGTCTTGAGATAGACGGTGATGACGATCAGCGCCAAGGCCGCCAGGGTTTGGTTGACCGCGCCGAACATGGGCCAGAGCTTCAGCGCCCCCTTGCCGCTGGCGCCAGTGGCAAAGGCCAGGATCATGGCAGATCCAACGGCGATGAAGGTGGCAATGTACTTGCCGGTGAGAAAATCGAGCTTCAAGGTGGTGAACAACTCGCTCAGCACATAGCGCTGAATCCGGGTGGCCGAGTCGAGGGTCGTGCCGGCGAAAGAGGCGACGAAAACGGCCATGATGGCCAGGGTGAACTGTTTGGGAATGCCCAGGGTCATGATCATGTTGGCCGAGCCGTCCACGAAGGCGGAGACCTTGGACCCGAGACCGGCGGCGGCGGCCCATGAGGCGTAATGGGTCGTCCAGGCGGCCACGCCGGTGAGCGTTTCACCGGCCTTGGTGGTGTAGCCCATGCCGATGCCGGCGGCCACGGCGATGATTACCAGGGTGGCCAGGGCACCTTCCATCAACATCGACCCGTAGCCGACGAACAGGGCATCTTCCTCATTGCGCACCTGTTTGCCCGAGGTGCCCGAGGAGACCAGGGAGTGAAACCCCGAAATGGCCCCGCAGGCGATGGTGATAAAGAGAAACGGCCACATGCTCGGCGCCTCGGCCGGAGTGGCCTGCACCGTCGGCGCCACGATTTCCAATCGTCCGGTAAAGGAAGCCACGAGAACGCCCAGCACCAGCAGGGCCATGGCGATCACCAACTGGTGGGAGTTGATGAAGTCCCGGGGCTGCAGCAGGGTGGTCACCGGCAGCACCGAGGCGATGAAGCCGTAGGTCAACAATATGATCGTCCATACCCCGGTGGCGGGAATGCCGGCCACGGTGGGCATCTTGATGGGCAGGTAGGGACCGAGGAAGACGAACAGGTACATCAGCAGGATGGCCCAGATGGACAAAGAGGTGACGTTGCCGCCTTTCTTGTAGACCAGGTAGCCCAGGGCGATGGCGATAGGCACTTCGATCCAGACGGCCAGCACCGACTGGGGATACATGGCGAAGATCACGGCAATCACCAGGCCGAAGATGGCGATGACGATCCACAGTTCGAGAAAAACGATCAAAAAGAACATGAAGCGGGTGCGGCTGTTGATGTACTTGGCGGTGTAGTCGGAGATTGACCTGCCCTGGTTGCGCAGGCTGATCACCAGAGCGCCGAAGTCGTGGACCGCCCCCATGACCACGCTGCCGACAAAGACCCAGATCATGGCCGGCAACCAGCCCCAGATCACGGCGATGGCCGGCCCCACGATGGGGCCGGTACCGGCAATGGAAGTAAAGTGGTGGCCGAAAATAATTTCTTTTCTGGTCGGCACGTAGTCGACCCCGTCCTCGAATTCCCGGGACGGCGTCTTGGCGGTGGGCGACAGGGCGAAAATCTTCTTGCCGAGGTACTGGCCGTAAAGCTTGTACATGGCGATGTAGCCGACAAAGGCCACGATCATGATCAGCAGTGCATCCATGAATCCCTCTCCTTTCCTTTCGGTTCGCTCTGCTTCCGACCGCGCTCGAGGCGTCGCCGAAAGCGGGTGGCGGTATCAACGAGTGTGGTCGGCATTCCCCCTTTCTTTGGATTTTTCGGGTCTAAGGTTGCCCGAACGATGACTGACGAGACGCCGGAGCTCCGATTCGATGGCCTTCATGTCCACAGGCTTAACGAGGTAGCCATCCACGCCGGCGGCTTGGGCCTCGGCGGACAGGGTGTCGGTGCCGTGGGCGATCCCGGCGGCCACCCGTCCCAGGCTGGCCATCTTATCCTGGATCTGCAGCAGAGGCTCCATCTGGCGCATCCGGGTGATATCCATCATGTTGACCAGCAGGGCGCCGCGGCCCTGGTAGCGGATGAGACTGGTGCGACAGTTGACCCGCTTGAACCCGTCGCCCGGCGGGGTGTCGTTGGAGGAAAAGAAGCGGAAGTCGATTTCGCTGCGGTTGGCCTCCCCCGTCATGCACTGGTGGTAAAAGGCTTCGACCTTGGCCACGTCGTCCGGATGGATGCTGGTGAAATCGGCCAGCTTGCTCGACCGCGGCAGGGGACCGAGAAGGCGTTCCATTTCAGGATTTTGATAAACGACTTGGCCGTCCTGGACGATGGAAATGCCGGTGAGGGAGCCTTCCACCAGGGCCCGAAAACGGCGTTCGTTCTCGCGCAGGGCTTCCTCCTCCGAAAGGCTTGCCGGCGCTGCTGAAATCATGTGGTCAACCCGCCTTCCATCCGCCTGCCGACCCGGCCCCGGATGCGGCGTCGGCGCAAGAGCTCTTCAGCTTCGGGAGACGATGATAAACAAGCCACAGCGCCTTGACAAGCCTTAAAGGGCCCCTTGGTCGGCGCCCTAGAACCTTTACAAAGGTCCAATCCGGCGTATTATTGTCCATCTGTGCAGATCCGTGTCCGACAATCCGCAAGGAGGATACTTTCGAAGAACCGATGAGCCGGAGACGATTCCTACGCGGCATGGCCGCTGCGGCGCAAGGGGCTCTGCTGGCCGGGTTCGGCGCGCCACCGGCGGTGGCGGCGCCGGCCCCGGGCGCCTGTGGCCGCCTCCCCGATGGACTGAGCCTGCGCGACGTCGCGCACAGAAAACTCCACCATGATGGCGGCCGTTTCACCAATCCCTTTTGTCCCGACGGCTACCGCCGGCCCCTGGCCCTGCTGCGCTGGAAACTGTTTTCCAAGAACAACTACAAGCACCTGTACCCCAACGAGATCGAACGCCCGGTGGTCATCGACTGGCCGGCGGTGATGCACCGCGACGGCCTGTCGGTGACTTTCATCAACCACGCCAGCATCCTGATCCGGGATCGGGCCGCCAGCTTCCTGGTGGACCCGATTTTTTTCGGGCTGTTACCCTTTATCCACGATTTTTCGCCCATCGCCTTCGCTGTGGCGGCCATGCCTCG
>DQXI01000053.1 GCA_011042305.1 Desulfobacteraceae bacterium | reverse complement strand
GGTCCACCTCGTAGTAGGCCTCCTGAATACTCTCCAGGATGATGCGGTATCTCGCCTCGCTAGCACGCAGGCGCTCTTCGGCCTCCTTTTGGACGCTGATATCGGTGACCACCCCGATGGAACCCAGGTAGGCGCCCGTCTTGGGATCCTTGCGCGCGCTGGCGCCCACCAGGGTCCAGATGCCCGCGCCGTCTTTTCTCTGCGCCAGCAGCTCGTAGCGCTCGCTGTTGCCCGTTGCACGACGCTTCTCGGCGGCGATGGCCCGGGCGCGATGCTCCGGCAGGACGAACTCCCACCAGTCGCGGCCTATCATCTCGGCCGCAGCGTAGCCCAGGAGATTCGCCAGGGCGGGATTGACAAAGGTAATCACCCCGCGGGTGTCGGTGAAGACAATTCCCTCGGTGATGTTTTGGGCGATGGTTTCGGCGGAATCCTCCGGGAGAATCGTCATCCCGTCACGATACGGCCGGTGGTTGCGATGGTGGAACATTCTGCCAACCTTGAGCGTGGTCTTTTTTTACGCCGTTTAGGCACTGACATCGGCCAGGGCCCGGCAGCCCGGCCTGACAACTGGCAAAGGGTCACCCGTTCTCGGGAGAAGCTTTCCTCAGGGGCAGCACCGATCCTTCCTCGGGCGGCAGTGGCCTGAACGACGGCTCCTCCGGCCGCATCTCGGCCAGCTCGTTGAGAGCGGCGCGGATCTCCCCGGCCCCCTCGGTGGCGACGTGGCGGACGCACTCGAAGTCCCGGCGCGCCGCGCCCAAGGAGAACCGCCCTCCAGTGCGTCGAATGAAATCGACCGCCAGGGGCTGCACCGCCTGCCAGGTGTCGCGCCGGGTCTGGCTGTCCAGGGAAACCAGTTGATCCAGCGAGGCAAGGGTCTTCCGCTGGAATCGTTTGAACAACAGTCGGTGCAGCCCGGCGCCCCAGGCGGCCGCTGTCAAGAGGGCCGCCGTGCCGCCCACCGTCCCGGCCAGCACGGGATCACCGGCCAGCGGGACGCCGAAAACGGTCAAGAGTCCCACAACGAGCGCCCCGACGGAGACACCGCAAACCAGGGCCCGCACCAGGCTCCGGAGCCGGAAAGCCCGCAGCCGGCGGCGGTACTCCACCAGGGCATTGAGCAGCAACGCCAGGCGATCGGCATGGGTCTCGATGAAGGCCGCCAGATGATCGAGGCGATAGCGCGGGGCCTCCTGGATGGCCCGCCGCAACTCCTCGCGCTGGTTTTCCAGGTACTGCAGGTAGGGGCGGCGGCGGACAGGGCCATCGCCCGCCTCTTCGGCGGCCCGGGGCGAGTAGGTGAGCCGGATGGGGGGAATGTCCTTGCGGCCGGTCATCTGGGAGAGGTTCCAGCACAAGGTGCCGTAGACCCGCAGCAGGTCGTTGAGCGAGGCGCAGGCGTCGATGCGGTTGAGCACGAAGAGAATCCGGTCCTCGAAGGTGTGCGCCGGCAAGGTTTCGCGCAAGCTGCTGTAGACTTCGCGCACCGTGCCGGGGTTGTGCGGATCGAAGAGCATCAGCACCAGGTCGGCAATGTGGGCCAGGTCGCCGATGACCTCTTGGTAGTTGTAGCCGCGGTCCCTTTCGGCGACGCTGTCGAGCATGCCGGGAGTGTCGATGAGCGCCATCTGCTTGAGAAAGGGGGAGTTGACCTTCTTGAGGCGAAAATGGGCCGCGAAGCGCTGGCCGTGGCGCTTGAGATTTTCAAAGGGATATTCGGGATCGTTGAGCAGAAACCGCCCGTCGCGCTCCTCGGTGACGCGCACCGGCCCGGGGACTTCATCGTAGGTGATGACGGTGAAGCAGTCGTCGGTGGGCGCCTGGCCGGTGGCCTGGATCGGCACGCCGAGCAGTTCGTTGATCAGGGTGGATTTGCCCGAGGAATAGTTGCCCAAAAACAGCACCTGGGGCCGCCACTTGATGTTGGCCTCCAGGGGCGCCTCGCTGTAGCCGTAACGCAGGGCTACCGGCGAGAGCCGCTGCTGGACCAGATCAAGCATCTCGTGGCGCAGCGCTGTGATATCGTTGTCGCGGTACATGCCTCGGTCTCCGTTGAATTTTTCACAGCCACGGCCGCTGTTACGCTATCAGAGCCCCCCGCCAGGGTCAACAGCTATGCGGCCGGCTTGACGCTGGCGGAGCGCTCGGGTACAAAATGGGGCCACGGGCCCATGCAAATCTCCTGCGACGACATCGCGCTATCGCTGGCCGGCGCCGAAAGGCCGGTTTTCACCGCTCTGAGCTTCACCCTGAAAGGGCCGGGATTCCATGCGCTTTTCGGTCCTTCCGGGGTCGGCAAGACCACCCTGGCCCGTCTGCTCATCGGCCATGTGCGCCCCGACGCCGGCCGGGTAAGCATCGACGACGGCTGCCTGCGGCGCCTTTACGCATACAACCTCGAACGCCTGCCCGGCTGGTCGAGCGTGGGACGGCACCTGGAGAAAATCACCCCTGCCCAGCACCGGGCACGCTGCGCCGAGTTGGCGGCGGAATTCGGCATCGAGCCGGTGCTGGGACAACGCTTCGCCCGGCTGTCTCTCGGCCAGAAAAACCGCGTCAACCTGATCCGCTACCTCGTCCAGGACTTCGACCTGCTCATCATGGATGAAAGCCTCGCCAACGTCGACGAGCGGACGCGGGAACAGATCATCGTAAAAATCAAGGCCCTTTTCCCGGACCGCTTTTTTTTGTACATCTCTCACAACGTCATCGAGGTGGCGCGTTTTTGCCGGCAGGTACTGGTGCTCCGTGGCGCCCACCGCCGCCCCCAGGCGGTGACGGTGCCGGGGCTCGACGGCCGGGGCGGGGCGACGGTTTCCCCGGAGATGGAAAAGGCCATGCTGGCGATCATGAACGCCGTTTGAAGCCGGAAGCGATGCTCGCACGTCGGACCTACCAGTTTCTCATCGTCTATGCCGCCGGCCTGGCGCTGCTGCTCGGGCTCAAGTACCTGGCCGGATTGTCCGACTACGTCATCCCCGGCCCTTTGCTGGTCTGGCAGACTTTCCGGGACGTCTACGGCCGCTACGCCGCCGATACCCTGAACACCCTCTCGGTGGCGGTTCTCGGCCAGATCGTCTCCATCTGCCTGGCCACGGCCATCGGCATTCTCGGCCGGCAGACCACCTGGTTCGGTAACTTCGTCAAGGTGGCGGCCTACAACGTGCAGGCCTACCCCATCGTGGCCCTGGCGCCCATCATCTTCATCCTCTTGGGGGACGGTTTCATCACCCGCCTGGTGATCGCCGCCATGATCTGCTATTTCCCCCTGCTGCTGGTGGTGCTGGGGGTCATGAGCGAGCCGGTGGTGGAAATCGAGCACTTCTACCGGATCACCGGGCGGATGCGCTGGCAGTTGGAAGTCAAGATCCGGGCCTTCGAAAACCTGCACAAGCTCACCACGGTGGTGGCCGGCAGCGCCACCCTGGCCATGGCCGGCACCATCGTGGCCGAATTCATCGCCGCCAACGCCGGCATCGGCTACAGCATCCGCATCGCTTTATACCAGAGCGACCTGGGCAAGATCCTCGTCGCCCTCTTTCATATCGGCATCTCCCTGTCCGTCTACCAGGCCCTGCTCGAGTGGGCCGGTGCCCGGGTGCAACGCCGCTGGGAGGCCGCCGGAGGAGACGTCGCGTCGTGAGTTATAAGCCGCCCTGCCAAGAACCCGCATCCTGTGCACAACCGTTTCGCCGCCGCGGATGGCTCTTGCCGATGCTGCTGGCCTGCCTCATCGCGGCCGCCCCGGCGGACGCCGCCGACCCGGTGACCTACCGGCTCAAGTGGCTGTGCAACAGCAGCACGGTGGGAGACCTCTACGCCGACGTGCACGGCTTTTTCGCCGCCGCGGGGCTGGCGGTGGAGGTGCGGGCGGGCGGCCCGGAACGCGACGCCATCAAGGAGCTGGAGCTGGGCCAGGCCCAGTTCGGGGTGGCGTCGGCCGACCAGGTGATCCGGGCCGCCGCCAAGGGATCGCCGGTGGTGGTCATCGCCCAGATCTTCCAGGTCAACCCCCTGCAATGGATCTACCGGGCCAGCCGCCCTCCCATCGACGACCTGGCGGATCTCGAGGGCCTGACCATCGGCGTCACCTACGGCGGCAACGACGAGACCATCATGCGCACCCTGCTGGCCAAGGCCGGCCTGGACGACAGGGACGTGACGCTGATGAGCGTGCGCTACGATTTCACCCCGTTTTACCGCGGCCGCGCCGACCTGTGGCCCATCTACCGCAACAGCCAGGGGATCGTCATCGCAGACCGGATGACCCGCGCCGGCGAACCGGTACGCTTCTTCAATCCGGCCGACTTCGGCGTGCGCTACGTGGCCAACTCGGTGGTCACCCACCAGCGCCTGCTCGAAACCCGACCCGACCTGGTACGTCGTTTCCGTCAGGCCCTGCTCCAGGGATGGCAGGCGGCCCTGGATGAACGCAACGAGGCGCAGGCCCTGGAGACCATCGCCCGTTTCGACCCCGACACGCCGCCGGATCTCTTGGCCCGCCAGCTGCGGGTCACCCGGGAGCTGGTGCGCCCAACGGCCGGTTTTGCCATCGGACGCATCGACGTGAAAGCCTGGCGCCAGAGCGAGGCGATCATGCGCGGCCAAGGGCTGATCCCCGAGCCGGTGGACGTGCTCGCCCGCCTCCACGGACCGGAGGAGCCATGACGGCGCCGGACCGCTACGCCTGTTTTGCCGAACTGTGCCGGCACGAACAGGAAGGCACGGATTTCGTCATCCTGACCAAGGCGTCCGCCGCTTCGCTCCTGGTCATGGCGCCCCACGGCGGGGGCATCGAACCGGGGACGGTGGACCTGGCCCATGCCATCGCCGGCGACGACCACGCCTTTTACGCCTTCAAGGGGATCAAGGCCTCGGGCAACGCGGCGCTGCACATCACCAGCAACCGCTTTGACGAGCCCAGGGCCCTGCGCATGGCCCGCCGGGCCGAGTGGGTACTCACCATCCACGGCTGCCGTGAGCCGGGTGCCGTGATCTTCGTGGGCGGGCGCGACGGGAACCGGCGCCAGGCCATCGGCCGGGCCCTCCAGGAAACCGGCTTCGACGCCCGGGAGAGCGAGCGCCCGGGGCTGCGCGGCATCAATCCCAACAACATCTGCAACCGCGGCTACAGCGGTCGCGGCGTCCAGCTCGAGCTCAGCGACGGCCTGCGCCGACAGATGTTCGACCATCTGCGTCGGCGCACCGGCCGCCGCAAGACGGAAGTCTTCTACCGCTTCGTGTCCGTGGTGCGGGACGCACTGGCGGCAATGTCCCCCCGGCCGTTGCCCACGGCGGCACCCGGCGCCCAAGCCGCCTCCTGGCGCATCGCCTCGGATCCACGCGACCGGCTCAAGGCACTGGCCATTCGGGCCATCGTTTTCATGGAAGAACAGGCCGTGGCCTTCGCCGAGGAATTCGACGCCGGCGACGACGAGGCGCTGCACCTGCTGGGGGAAATCGCCGGCGAACCGGCTGCCTGCGGGCGGCTGCGCTTCGACGACGGGTGGGCCAAGCTGGAACGCATCGCCGTGCGCCGTGTCTACCGGGGGCGCGGCCTGGCCCACCGGCTGATCGACCGGATGCTGGCCGAGGCGGCCAGGCGCGGGTACCCTCGCTGCCGCCTCCACGCCCAGGCGCACCTGGTGGACCTTTACCGCAGGCACGGTTTCATTCCCTGCGGAGACGTGTTCTACGAGGCCGGCATCCCCCACCGCCTCATGACCCGGGATAAGGCGACGCAAGGAGCCCAATCCCGAATCTGAAATCCGAAATTTGAGATCGATGGTCCCCGCATACCTCCAGGCCGCCGCCGACGGTCGCCTCCAGCGCCAGGCGGCCCTGGCCAAGCAAGCCTTGGCCGAGTGCCGTCTCTGTCCCCGCGACTGCGGCGCCCGCCGCCTGGCCGGCGAAACCGGATTCTGCCGCACCGGGGCAGCGGCCGTGGTGGCCAGCTACGGGCCCCACTTCGGAGAAGAGCGCCCCCTGGTGGGCCGCGGCGGCTCGGGAACGATCTTTTTCGCCCACTGCAACCTGCGCTGCACCTTCTGCCAGAACTACGAGATCAGCCACCTGGGCCAGGGGGACCCGGCAACGGCGGACCAGCTGGCCGCCATCATGCTCGCCCTCCAGGCCATGGGCTGCGCCAACATCAACTTTGTCACCCCCTCCCACGTGGTGCCCCAGATCCTCGAGGCCCTTTGCCTGGCCGCGGCCGACGGGCTGCGCCTGCCGCTGGTCTTCAACACGAGCGCCTACGACCGGGTGGAAACGCTCCGGCTGCTGGACGGGGTGGTGGACGTGTACCTGCCCGATTTCAAGTTCTGGGATGCGCCCATCGCCGCCGAGACCTGCCAGGCGCCCGACTACCGCCAAACGGCCTGCGCCGCCATCCGGGAGATGCACCGGCAGGTGGGCGACCTGGTGGTGGACGCCGACGGCCTGGCCGCCCGGGGGCTGCTGGTGCGTCACCTGGTGCTGCCCGAACGCCTCGCCGGCACGGAGGAAATCATGCAGTGGCTCGCCGCCGAGATCTCGCCGCGCACCTATGTCAACGTTATGGCCCAATACCGGCCCTGCGGCACCGCCAGCCGTCACCCGGCCCTGTCGCGCCGGGTGACGGCCGCCGAGAGCGCCGCGGCCGTAGAGGCTGCCCACCGCGCCGGTCTCCAGCGCCTCGACGAGGGGTGGCGCCGCTGGCGTCTCTGAGACGGCGGCCAGGGTCGGCAAGGGGGAAAACTTGCTTTGAAGCGGGATCCGGCGGCCGCCCATCGACCCGGGGATGGCGCGGGGAGGCCGCCGGCGGCATGCGGCTGCGGGTTCAGGGGGAGACCTTTAAGCGGTCTCCGGGACGAATGGGGTCGCCAGCCTTGAGGTTGTTGAGCTGGCACAGTTTTTCCACGCTGAGGTTTTCCCGGCGACCGATGCTGTAGAGCGTGTCCCCGGGCTTGACCGTGTAAATGCTCGCCTTGGCCGTGGCCCTGGCCCTGGGCCTGGGTCTGGGGGCCGCGGCGGCGAACTTGGCCTTGCTTTCCAATGCGGCCACGCGTTGGCTCAGGGCCGTCTCGGTGCGGTCCAACCGCCGCATCAGGGCGTCGATCTGACGCTGAAGCCCCTCGGCGTCGGTATCCGCCTCCGTCGGCGCTGACGGCGCCATGGTTTCCAGGCGCTGTTCGAGCTGGGCGATACGGCTTTCGAGGCGCGCAAGCTGCTCGCCGTAGGTCGGTGACGACTCGCCGCCCATGCGCCATACCCCCACCAGGAGCACCACCGCCGCCAGGATGGCCACCGGAATCAACGGGCGGCGCAGAATGCCGGCAACGGAAAACCCTCCGGCCCCTTCCCGCAGCACCGAGTATCCGGGGGCTTCCACATCGATGCGGCCGGTGGCGTCCTCATCTTCCGCTTGGCGTTCGCGATCCTTCCACTCCATG
>DQXI01000198.1 GCA_011042305.1 Desulfobacteraceae bacterium | reverse complement strand
CATGGCGCTTTTGCTTTGCCGCTTGGTCAACGTTGCAGCGCGGTTGCGGCTTACGGGCCCTTGGCGCCGAGTTCTTGCCGGCGGCTAAACTCAATCTCCTGGCTGCCCCGGATAGTTTCAGGTAGCTGAATACGGAGCAGAATACTCGGCGGAGGTTGCAGTGCCGGCGCTCCCCGGAAGCGGTGGTGGGGAGTGGCGGCTGCCTGGAGGTGCCTTGGCGCCGAGTTCTTGCCGGTGGCTAAACTCAATTTCCTGGCTACCCCGGGTAGTTTCAGGTGGCTGAATACGAAGCAGAACAAGAACACTCGGCGCCGAAAGGCCGCTTCGCCTCACGGTTGCGACAGATCCTGGACCCCCTGCAAAATGATGTCGAACAGTGCCTGGATGTCGTCTTCTTCGATGCAGGAAAACGCCACGCGCAGGTTGGCCTCGCCCAGGGCGATGAGTCCCACGCCGTAGCGGTCCAGCAGGTGGACCCGCAGGTCCTCGGCGGCCACGGTCTTCAGGCGCAGGCACATGAAGTAGCCGGAGTTGAACGGATACACGTCCCAGGCCTCGGCGTACTTGGGGTCGGCCAGCACCTGCTTGACCCGCAAGGCGCGGCGCTTGAGGGTCTCGAATTTTTCCTGCTTCTCGCGCGGGTAGTCCGGGCTGCGCATCGATTGGAGCACCAGCCGCTGGCTCAGGTGGGAGGCGTTGGAGATGGTGCCGCGGATGCATCCGGCGGTCTTTTTTTCCAGCGCCTCGTATACCGGCCGGGCATCGCCGGTCACCGGGCAGCCGTAGGTGATGAAGCCGACGCGCAGCCCCCAGACGAAATTCTCCTTGGTGGCGCCGTCCAGCTTGACGGCCAGCAGCCGCGGATGGCGGTCGGCCAAGCGCACGAAGAGCGATTCGCGGGCCGCTTCCGGGGTATAAAAAAGGCCGAAGTAGGCGTCGTCGACGGCGGCGATGACCTGCGCCCCGCCGTCGGCGGCTTCCGCCAGGATGTCGGCGATGCGGTCCGCCTCGGCTTCGGTGGGGGTATAGCCCGAAGGGTTCTGGGGGAAATTGAGCAGTGCGATCACCTTGCCGCGCGCCTCGGCTTCGGACCGCACGGTGCGGGCGAAGGCGTCCAGGTCCAGCCCGCCGGCATCGTTGAACAAATTGTGGGTGAGGATCCGGGCCCCCTTGCGCACCTGGAAGATCATGTTGTAGTTGCCCCACATCATCTCGGGCAGCACGATCCCGTCTCCAGGGCAAACCCACAAATCGGAAAACGTGCTCAGGCCGTGGGTGACCCCGGCCGTGACCACCGGCAGGCTGATGGCCTTGTCCTTTAGCCCCGGGTTTTTGCCGCGCAGGGCCGCCTGCCAGAGTTCGCGCAGGGCCGGCAGGCCGAAGGACGGGGCGTAGTTGAGCGTCTCCTCGGGCCTCAGGTCGCCTAGGGGCCCCATGATCGAATCCAGGTGCATCGTGCCCTGGCGGTCGGTGGCGATGCCGATGGTGGCGTTGAAGCGATGCGCCTTCTCCTTGGCCTCGGCCCCTTGGCTGAGAATGCCCTTGGGAAAGAAAAGCGCCTGCCCGATCGGGGAGAGCATTTGGAGAAGGTTCGGGTTTCCCTGGGCGATGATTTCGTTGAGCTGGGCAGCGATGGGATTCATGGACGCCTCTCTGGATGGTTGAACCGTTTGCAAGCCTGTCGTTCTTGACCGCATTCTCACGGGGTTTGCCTTATAACGGTCGGCAGTGTTGGATGTCAAGCAATGCCGGTCAGATGAAGAGGGACGGACTGCTGCCCAACAAAAAAAGCCCCCGCCCCGGAAGCCGGGGCAGGGGCTCTGGCAGAGCAATGGCCTGTAGTTACTTCCCGCCGCGCTTGGAGGCCTTCAACGGGTTGATCTTCTGCTTGTTTGCTGCCGCCGCCGCTACGACATGGGTGGCCATGTTGCAGTTGCCCCGTTTCCATTTGAGCGCCGGTTCCGGGCAGGCCGAACAGTAGGCCCCGGTGGAAAACTCGACGATGCGACCGCACCCCTGGCACGAATCGACGATCGGGTGGCAGATACCACCGTTGTAAGAACAACCGGAAACCTTCATGAACGGGCATTCCACTCCTTGACGAATAGTTGTGCACTGCATGGCGACACCTCTTGTGATCCGCGGTACTTTCATGACATAGAAAAAGCCCGGACCATACCGTCCAGGCCTGGAACTTCCACCTGAGAACAATCAAACGCGGTATATATAGAGCCCGCTGCTGCATTGTCAAGTCAAAAATGCCGTCCCGGAAATTTTTTTCCAGGCGGCCAACCCGTTGCCGGCAAGTGGCATGGGCTTGCACTTTGCGGCGACTGTGACTATCGTAGATGCCGTTGTTTGCCGGGCGGCCCGAGCAAGGGGGCGCCCTTTTCCAACTGCTTGCGGGCGGTGCCCGGCCGCCCTGTGCGTTGCCGCCGAAAGGCGGAACGCTGCCTGGGAATCAAATCGAGTAAAGGCATGAACATCATCGAAGACGCCAGAAACGTACTGAAGATAGAAGCCGAGGGCATCCTGGACCTCGTCGAGCGCATCGATGCGCGTTTTGTGCGCATGGTGGAATTGGTGGCGGCCTCCAGCGGGCGGCTCATCGTCGGCGGCATCGGCAAAAGCGGCATCGTCGGCCGCAAGATCGTGGCCACCCTCAACAGCACCGGCACCCGGTCCCTGTTTCTTCATCCGGTGGAGGCCATGCATGGGGACCTGGGCATGGTCTGCCCGGACGACATTTTCCTGGCCCTTTCCAACAGCGGCGAAACGGACGAGCTCAATCTCCTGCTGCCCAGCATCCGCAGCATCGGCTGCACCATCATCGCCTTCACCGGCAACCCCCAAAGCACCCTGGCGCACCACAGCGACATCGTCATCGACACCGGGGTGGCGCGCGAAGCGTGCCCCCTGGGCCTGGCGCCGACGGCCAGCACCACGGCCCAGCTGGCCATGGGGGACGCCCTGGCCGTAGTGCTGATCAACCGCAAGCATTTCAAGTCGGCCGATTTTCGGCGCTTTCACCCCGGCGGCAGCCTCGGGCAGCGCTTGGCCCAGCGGGTCAGCGACATCATGCTCACCGGAAAAGCCGTGCCCCTGGTGCCCCTGGCCACCCCCTTGACCGAGGCGGTGGATCAAATCGATCGGCTCAACCTGGGGGCCGTCTTCGTGGTGGACGCCGCCACGATCCTGGCCGGCATCATCACCGACGGTGATATCCGCCGCGCCGTGGCCCGGCGTCGGCCCCTGGATCGACTCACGGTGGACGAGATCATGACCGCCGATCCGCTCACCATCGGTCCGGAAACCCCTGCCTACGATGCGCTGAACCTGATGGAGACCCACCAGATCACGATCCTGCCGATTACCGATGGCCGGCGGCGGGTGGTGGGCATCTTGCATCTGCACGACATTCTCGGCAAAGGGGCCTTCAAATTCAACGGCGGCCCGGCCTGAGCGCGTCGCTATCGCTCGATTCGAGGAAAAACGGATGGATTTCGACACCCTTCAGCCCGACGACACCCGGATCCCTTCTCTTGGCCCGTCGCGGATTCCCTCCCCGCTATGCCGTCCGGACTGTCACGGGCTCTACTTTGTCACGGACAACGATCGCGCGCTGGTGCATGTGGACCCCGCTTACGTCGAGTCGGTCATCCACGCCGGCAAGCAGCCGGTATCCTTCGAGGTGGCCGGCCCTCGGGAGACCATCTACTTCGATCCGAGCAAGCTGCTCTGCGCCCTGGTGACCTGCGGCGGGCTCTGCCCGGGACTCAACGACATCATCCGCGCCATCGTCCTGGAGTTGTACTATCACTACAGGGTCAACAAGATTTACGGCATCCGCTACGGCCTGCAGGGATTCATCCCCAAGTACGGCCATGATCTGCTGGACCTGACGCCTCAACGGGTCACCAGCATCCTGGACATGGGTGGTTCGATTCTCGGCTCTTCCCGGGGCCCCCAGGACATCGACGAGATCGTCGACAGCATCGAACGGATGAACATCGGTTTGTTGTTCATGATCGGCGGTGACGGCACCCTGATGGCCGCCTCGCGGATTGCCGACGTGATCGCCGAGCGCGGCCTGAAAATCAGCGTGGTGGGGATCCCCAAGACCATCGACAACGATATCTACATGGTGGCCCGCAGTTTCGGCTTCGACACGGCCGTGGACGTGGCCACCAAGGCCATCAAGGGGGCCCACAACGAAGCCCAGGGCTACCCCAACGGCATCGGCCTGATCAAGTTGATGGGCCGCCATAGCGGCTTCATCGCCGCCACGGCGGCCCTGGCCCAGCAGGATGTCAACTATGTGCTGATCCCCGAGGTGGACTTCGACCTGGAGGGGCCCGGCGGGCTGCTGGCCAGTTTGGAAAGACGGCTGGAGCAGCGGCGTCATGCCGTCATCGTGGTGGCCGAGGGGGCCGGCCAGAAGTTTTTCACCGGAGACCGGGTCGAGTACGACGCCTCGGGCAACGTGCGCCTCAACGACATCGGCCTGTTTCTCAAGGACAAGATTTTCGCCTACTTCAAGGCGCGAGACATCGAGATCAACCTCAAGTACATCGATCCGAGCTACATGATCCGGAGCCTGCCCGCCAACGCCAACGACAGCGTCTTTTGCGGGTTTCTCGGCCGGGATGCCGTTCACGCCGGCATGGCGGGCAAAACCCGCTTCCTCATCAGTCACTGGAACAACCACTTCGTCCACGTGCCCATGGCCCTGGCGGCCGGCAAGCGCAAGAAGGTCAACCCCCACGGCAAGCTGTGGCGGACCGTTCTGGAGTCCACCGGACAGGGGGCGCTGAAAAACGAAGAATAGCGCCCGCCGACCGGCGAGTGCCGGCCAGGCGGTAACGCGGGGCGTCGGGGTCAGCCCAGGGACATCAGGTGGGCGCGCAGGTTGGCACGCCGCCCCTGGAGGCCGAACTTGACGCGCAGGTTCTTGCGGTGAAAACTCACCGTGGACTCGGCGACGTGGAGCAGGGACGCGATTTCCTTGGTGGTCTTGCCGTCCTTGACGAGCTGGGCCACCTGGAGTTCCTGGGGGGTGAGGAGGATGCCGGCGTTGGCCATCTGTTGCAAAAAGGGCGAAATGATGTCGCGCAGGTGGGTGTCGACGATTTCGACCATCGTTTTTTCCCGGGGCCGCAGCGCGGCGGCCTTGAGTTTCTCAAGGTAGGGAAAGACCAGTTCCTTGAGGTTGGCCAGCACCTTGCGTTCCAGTTCGGCCTTGTCGGTTTCGCGCTGCTTGAGCAGGACCTTTAGGGCGATGTTGGCCTCTTCCAGGCTCTGCTTCTGTTCTTCGAGTTCGGCCTCGCGCACCCTCAGGGCCTCCTCGGTGCGCTTGAGGGCCGTGATGTCCTCGTGGCTGACGACGACGCGCACCGGCCCTTCACCGGCCATGCGGATGGCGCGCATGTAGTACCAGTGCTGTCCTCCCGGCCCGTGGCAGGGGTAGGCGTGAAGAAACTCCAGGCGCCGGCCCTCGATCACCTCCCGGATCCCCGCCGCCACCCGGTGGGCGTCTTCGGCATCACGGCCCCGGGTGGCATCGCAGACGGCCAGGTAATTGGTGCCGACGGCGTCGGCGCTCCCGCGAAGCTGGTTGCGTCGGGCATAGGCGCGCCAGGCGTGGTTGGTCTGGAGGATGATCCCGTCGGCGTCGATAATGGCGATGTGGGCCGAGAGGGAGTTGAGCACCGCCACGGCCAACGGGTCGGACAGGGGGGCGGACGGCGGATCGGCGCTGGTTTTCGGCGATGCCATGGGGGCGTTGCTCCTTTGAGGCGGTTGTCGGGGAAAACCCAAGTCCTTTTCCATACCCCCGAAAACTGGCCGCCTGTCAAGGAGTGCTTGCTCACGGGATCCGCCGGCGATCATCCGCGACAGAAAAAAATTCAAGACGGCTCACGGCCGTCTCGGGTCATCCGGCTCAGGAGAATCCTCCACCCGCCGGGGCGGCGCAGCGGCCGAGGCTGGTGCTGGAAAAGACGCTGGAAGCGCTCATCAGGCGGGTGACCTTGTCGCTGTTGCAGTAAGGGCAGCAAACCGGGTTGTGGTCGTTTTGAAACACGAGCGTCTCGAAGGTATGTTGGCAGTCTTTGCACTGGTACTCGTAGATGGGCATCGGTCGACTCCTTGTTGAAGAATGTCCTCTTTCGAAAAAACGCGGCCCTGATCGGGTCGGCTCATGGCATGGCCCGGCCCGGCCTTGTCTGGGCCGTTTCTGGACGGACACCAGATAACTATTGAGCCGGATTGGCCGTCGGCGTTACAAAAGTTGCGGTTTCCGGACTGCTGTGAAAGGAGGCAGGGGTGCAGCCCCATCGCTTTTTTGTTCAAATTTTTTACGAAGACACGGACCACTCGGGGGTCGTCTACCATGCCAACTACCTCAAGTACTTCGAGCGCGCCCGGGAGGCGGTCATCGGTGCCTCCCAACTGGTGCGCCTGTGGCGCGACCAGGGCCTCGGGTTTGCCGTCTACAAGGCTTCGCTCGACTTCCAGGACGGCGCCGAGTTCGGGGAGCGCCTGGAAATCCGCTCCACCTGGCGCCGCGAGAGCGACTACCGCCTGATCTGGAACCAGGAAGCCTGGCGCCCAGGGGCCACCCGGGCCGCGGTGCGCGGCGAGATCCACCTGGTGTGCCTCGATCGTCAGCGCCGCCTCCAGCCGATTCCACCCTGGGAGCCGGCCGGCGGGGCGCCGGATTGATCCCGCGGCTTACTCCCAGCGGTTGGTCCCGCTGCGCCGCAGGTCGATGTAGCCCACCGTGCCCCGCTCGCTGACGAAGCTGTTGAGCAGCCAGCTGACCAGGCTGATCAGCACCGATGCGCCCACGGCGGACCAGAATCCGGCCACTTCCAGCCCCCCGATTACCCCTGAGGCCATCATCAGCATCAAGGCGTTGATGACGAAGGTGAACAAACCGAAGGTCAGGATGTTGATGGGCAGGGTGAGAATCAACAGCAGGGGCCGCAGCAGGGCGTTGAGGATGCCCAGGACGGCCGCGGCGAAGAGGGCGCTGAAGAAGCCGTTAATCCGAAGGCCGTCCAAGAGGCCGGCCGCCACGAGAATGGCGCTGGTTTGTACCAGCCATCGTAACAAGATGCCACGCATGACGCTCCTCGAAAAATGGGGTGAACTGCACTCTACACAGCCTACCATAAATCCGAACGCCGGAAAATCAAAGGGGCCGGGTCGGCAGTTGATCTCGGTGGCCGGTTTCCCGTATGTATATAACCCGGCGGAGGTTGTAGCGCCGGTGTCCGCCGGGCAGTCTTGTCCGGCGCCCCCGGAAGAGGTGGTGGGGAAAGGCGGCTAAACTCAATTTCCTGGCTACCCCGGATAGTTTCAGGTGGCTGAATACGGAGCAGAATGCTTGTCGAAGACCGTAGCGCCGGCGTCCGCCGGGCAGTCTTGTCCGGCGGCCCGAAAAACTCGGCGCCAAGCGACCGTAAGCCCGGACAGGGCGGCAACGTT
>DQXI01000121.1 GCA_011042305.1 Desulfobacteraceae bacterium | reverse complement strand
TTTCCGGCTGGTCGCAGTAGCGGCCGATCACGCCGCCGCCGTAGCCGAACACGCCCACGATCCCGCCGTGCTTCCAGTGGGTCCGGCCGTGCTTGTAAGACAGTTCGAGAACACCCAGCAGGTCTTCCACCACATCCACGGGAATCTGGAACTCGACATTGCCCTCGTTCTTCGCCCGTTTTTCGGCCTCCTGCTTCAAGTCGGACACGAAGCTCGGCCACGGCCCGCTCTCCAGCTGGTCCAGCAGAGGGGTTTCATGCTTTGCCATCTTTTACCTCCGTAGTCATTGGAATAACGATTTGGCTACCGACCATGTTACCTCGGAATGGAAAAATGCCCGGCAGGGCGGTCACTGTCACCTCCTCTCTCGAAGCGTCCGTCTTGTTTTTTTTGTTGCTGTATCGTCGTCGCGTGGCGATGCCTTGACACTGGTATGCAAGGCACGCATATAGAATTAATGTACCATGATGTCAATAAAAAAGCGGCCAATCCAGCCTTCCGCCCAGCGCTGCCCAGCCGGCGAAACCTTTCCCGGCGCCGCCCCGCCGGGGGCAACGACTCGCAAAAAACATCACCCCGGTCAAAGGCCAAAAAGATTTCCGGCGCCCAGCAGCGTCCGCAAGTGGTCCGCGTGGGCCACCGCGACCTTCTCAATCAGTCGGCGCGTCGGATCCCCGGACGGTCGACGCACCGCCAGCGCATGGATCATCTCGACCAAATCCCGGCGGCGGCAGGCGGACAGGTAAGCGGCGGCGGCTTCGAGCATGGCCGCCGGCATTTCCCCCCGTTGCACCTTCAGCGCCAGGGCGTCGCCGATTCCCCCCAGAACCGGGCCCACCACGGCCGGATCGGCCATCACCAGGTCACCGACCCCCCGGCAGCGGTCCAGCCGCAGCCACAAGGTGGTGTGCACCAGGAACAGCGCCAGGTGCAGCAGGGCCGACGCCAGATCCCCGGGGGGATCCCGCAGCAGCGCACCGTAGCGCCGCACCGTGACCAGCCGCAAGGCCAACTCATCCGCTTCGTCGAGGCGAACGACGAAATCGCCGGCGGCATGATGCCAATCGAGAATCTGTTCACCGCTGAACACGTCGTAGTAGCCGGCGAGGACAGTCGCCGCCTGCCGGTAGAGCGCCCGGCACTGACGTCCTTGAAGGCGGCGTGCCCCCCCGGGGGCCCAGACGACCAACTCCGGCGGCCCCTCCTTGCCGCCGCCTTCGAGGTGGAATTCGTGAAAGCCTGAAAACCATTGGCCGAGAAACATCATCAGGCGCCGTCCTCCGGCGAGGATCTCGTCTCCCCGCTCGAAGACCGCCGGCAGGTAACCGAGGTTGAAACGGTCACCAAGCCGCGGGATCAACGCCGCCTCGGTGGCCAGCAGCGCCATCGCCTCGGGGGACAGGGCCACGTTTACCACCAGTTCCACCCGTCGGCCTTCGGCGCCGGCCACCACCCGGGCCGGATGGTAGCAGGCGCCGTGCTTTTCCAAAAAAATCTCGATGTCGGTGAGAGGAATGTCGGGGGGCCAACCGGGGACCAGGGCCGTCGCGGCAAGGCGGACCGCCCGCCAGTCGTCGCGGGAGAGAAACCTTGATACCGCCTCGAAGTACTCCCCGCACCCGACGGCAGCCGGCCCCGGGGCCCCGTGCCGGTCTTGCGGCAGGAGGCGCCGCCAGTCCTCGTTCCCGGGGAAAACGGGGCGGCTCCGGTCGGCAAGAAAGAAGCGCACCGCCGGCACGGCAGTCCTCATGAGCGGCGCCGGCCGGCGATGGTCGGCATGGAAAGAGGCCGGACGAAAAACGTCGCCCCGCAGCCCATCCCGCAGCGGCGCATTCAGGCGCCGCCGAGACCCGCCAGGATATCCTGGCGTATCTGGTCGGCCACGGCGTAGCCGTTTTTCTCCGCCAGCCGCATGTGCTCTTCGGCCTTGGCAAAATTGCCCTGCTCAAGGTAGGCGATGGCCAGGTTGTTGTGGGCCACGGCAAAATCGGGCTGCAGCTTGACGACCTTCAGATTGGTGGCGATGCTGTCCTCCACCCGGCCGGCCATCAGGTAGGCGTTGGCCAGGGTGGTCAAGGCTTGAACAAAACGGAAGTTGAAATGAACCGCCTTTTCCAAGGCCGAGATGGCGGCATCCACATTGCCCCTTTGCAGCTCAACGAAACCGATATTGCCGTACCCCTCGGAAAATCCCGGCCGGGCCTTGACCGCGCGCCGGTTCCAGTCCAGGCAGGCGTCCAGGTCTCCTTCGCGCAGCCGCAGACCGCCCAACTGGGCGTAGGCCTCGGCCAAGGTGGGACTGCAATCGATGGCCCGGTAGAGCTCCTGCTCGGCCTCGTCAAATTGCTGCGCCCCCATCAGCGCCACGGCCAGATTGTAGTGGGTGGTGCCGCACTCCGGGTTGCCGGCCAGGGCCTGGCGCAGCTCGGTGATCTTCTCGGCGGCATTCTTGTAACGTGGTGTATGTTCGCTCATTTGCCATCCTTGCGGGTTCGATAGACAACGCCATGCGGGCGCGGGGCCGGGCCGCCGTTGCGGCCGTCCTCCCGCGCCGGCGGGGAAAGTGTTCTTTGTTATTATCGCCCACCGGGGCCTGTCAACCCTTAAAGCGGACCGGCCGGCCCCTCGGGGCGGCGCTTTTCTGTTGACGCTCTCTGCAATTATGACTTAGATAATCGAGTTATAGTCGCCGATGTACTATAGTGCCGCCAAACCATCAAGGACTTCACCAAGCCGGGACCGGATTGCGGTCCATATCTTAAGGGGGATTTTATGCAGCCAGGATGCTACACGGCATTGATCACGCCGTTTGCCGGGGGCGCCGTGGACGACGCCGGTCTTCGCCAGATCGTATCATTCCAGATCGAAAACGGCATCACCGGCCTGCTGGCGGTGGGCACCACCGGGGAAAGCCCGACCCTGACCTGGGAGGAGCACAACCGGGTCATCGCCATGGTGGCGGGCATGACCCGCGGCCGCTGCCTGTGCATTGCCGGCACCGGCAGCAACAACACCGCCGAGACCCTGGAGGGAACCCGCTACGCCGTGGCGGCCGGAGCCGACGCCGTGCTGCTGGTGGACCCCTACTACAACGGCCCCAGCTCCCTGGAAATCCGCCGCGAGTACGTGGCGCCGGTAGCCGAAACCTTCCCCGACATCCACGTGATCCCCTATGTCATCCCCGGTCGCACCGGCGCCCAGCTCTTGCCCGAAGACCTGGCCCTGCTCCACCGCCGGTACCCCAACGTCCACACGGTCAAGGAGGCCACCGGCGACCCGGCCAACATGCGCCGCACCCGGGCCTGCTGCGGCCCGGATCTCGTCATCCTCTCCGGTGACGACGGGATGACCTTCGAGATGATGAACGATCCGGCCATCGCCGCCGCCGGGGTCATCAGCGTCATCTCCAACATCGCCCCCCGGGCGGTGGGGGACATGGTGGCCCACCTGGCCGCCGGCGAGTACGAGGAAGCCGCCTCCCTGCGCCACGCCCTCGATCCGCTGTTCAACCTGGTCACCGTCAAGACCACCGAGCAGACCCCCTTTGGCGAAGTGGTCTGCCGGGCGCGCAACCCGCTGGCCGTCAAGACCCTGATGACCGTCCTCGGCATGCCCTCGGGCGGCTGCCGGCGTCCCATCGGCCGCATGACCGCCAAGGGCCTGGAGACGGTCCTGTCCGCGGCGCGCCAGGTTCAGGAGCGCACCCCGGAGATTTTCGCGCCCCTGGCGGATTTTTTCAACGTCGACGTCACCGCCCGGCTGCAAGACCCGGTCAACTGGCGCGGGCTGGCCTACGACGCCTACTAGGCGCTCAAGACCGGAAACCTGAAAAAGGCAGGCGGCCGCGGGAGACGATCCGGCGGCCGCCTGCCTTTTCAGACGGTGGGCTGGCGGTGCCGGGCGGCGCCCGCCTTCATCGCTATTTTCTCTTCCTCCGGCACCCGGAACAAGGTCCCCTTGAGCCAGCGCAGGCCGAAACGCAGCAGGGCCACGTCGTCCTCGCGGATCTTGGCCACCGTATCCGGCGCCACCTCGTAGCGGTCAAGAAACGAGCTCTCGAAGACGAAGCGGCGAAACCGGTCCACGTTGTAGCAGACCATGAAAAACAGCTCCTTGCTCTTGTCGGTGAGCTTGATGCTGCTGGGAAAGGAGCGCTTGTGCACCAGGATGTCGGTCCAATCGGCGTTGATCCGGTCCCGCAGGTCCACGCCTTGGTCCTGGCGCCACTCGGCCACGGTCCACTCGCGTTCCGACTCGAACCCCTTGCAGTGGGACTCGTGGACGAAAAAGAAAAACCCCTCGTCATCGGCGCCCTCCTTGTGCATCAGCGACGCCGTTCCGATAGGGTAATAACGGCAGGCCGAGGGTCGATCGGCGTATACGAGGCACCCATCGTCGCGCACGAAAGGGCACGACCGGGCCTCGTCGTCGAGAAGGCGCAGACTGACCACGGGCAGGTCGGTCTTTTCCATCAGGTGCGGCTCGGTGTAGATGGCCAGGAACTGCTCGGAGTCCAGCTCCAGCCGGTGCTTGAGCTGGATGATGTCGTAGGGCGTCAGGATAATGTCGATTCCCCGGCAGCACTGGGTGAAACAGCTCACGCCGGGATGGCACTCGAACTTGAAGCGGCTCTGATCCCCCAGTCGCACCGGAGGAATGACCGCCTTTTGGTTGTCGTGGGGCTCGCTCATGGTGGCATCCTTTCCAAAGGATTTGATATCCAAGCACTCATAGTGGAGCCGGCAGAGAATGTCAAACAGCGCCGCCGGCGCTGACGAAAAACAAGTTTTCATCTTTTGCGACCGGTGCCGCGGCGAAATCGCCCCCCCTTTTTTTGGGGGCCGCCGTGAGGATTTTGTTTGACTCTGGCGCCAAATGCGGTATGGTAAGCTTCAATCATGAAAGGCGTGGCCCAGGAGGCACGCCGGCTCCATGCTAGAGGAAGACCATTTGCGAAAGTGGCACCTCGAGTTGGAACTATGGGAACTATGAAAGAAAGGAGGGTGTCCACATGGCAAATGGTGTTGTGAAATGGTTCAACGATCAGAAGGGCTATGGCTTCATCCAGCAGGAAGACGGACCGGATGTGTTCGTTCACCATTCGGGAATCAACATGGCCGGCTTCAAGAGCCTGAAGGAAGGCGACCAGGTCTCCTTCGACATCGAGCAGGGCCGCAAAGGGCCTGCCGCCGTCAACGTCACGGTGCTCTAAGAGCCGGACGTTTCCGTTCAAAAAAAGGCGCCGCAGCATAGGCTGCGGCGCCTTTTTGCTTTGTTGCGGGTGCATCTTCCCGTCAAGCCGCATCCCGGCGATCCCCGGCGGCCGCGCCCTGGCACCGGCGGTAGCGTCCGGCGATACAGGCGGCCGCCATGGTCTCCACGGCGGTGATCAACTCCGGCAGCGAGATGGCTTGATTGAATCCCCCCAGGTGCGGCCCGGTGGACACGACCAGGTCGCCTTTCCCCCGGCGCAGGGCCTCGATGCGCGACGGCGCAAACCCGCGTCGGCGGAGGAAGGCTTCGAATTCCGGGCGCGTCATGGCCTTCTGGTCCGCCGCCCGCAGCACCTCCTCCATGTGGCGGTCCACGCCCATCTCCTCGATCATCCGCTCGGCCAGGGCCGAAGCATTCAGCGGCACGGCCCCCCGGGGCGGCCGGCCGACGAATCCCCGGTAGTAGCCGCGATAAATCTCCTCGATGACCCGGATCAACAGGCCGGCATCGAACAGGTCCCGGGCGTCCACCGGTCGGCCGTCCGGCAGCCGTCCCACCCGCCGGCTGTCGCGGGCGCGAAAGTAGCTGCCGGCCACAAGGAGGAGACTTAAAAAATGGTTGCCCAGGTGGCGGTAGAAATGCAGCGGCGGGCCGGTGAAGGCGACCAGGTGCTCGAAGTCGCGCAGCCCGGTGGGGCCCCAGTTGGGATAGGCGCAGGAAGCCAGCCAACGGTCCAGCCGACCGCCGCGGAACCACTCGTAGCGGCCGGCATCCCGGCGGCGGTGACGCTGCACCCGGTTGTGAAACAAGGGAATGGGGGCTTCGTGAACGATGCCGGCAGCCGCCAGAACGCCGAACAGCCGGGCGGCCCGGGCCATGATTTCCACGAAGGCTTCCGGCTCGGGCAGCCGGCCGGTAAGCGGGTCGTTGGGATAGGCAAAATAGTCCTTCGGCGCCAGGTAGGCGATGGCCCAGCCCTCCGGGTGCAGGGCGCTACCCTCCGGCGCCGGGCTCGGCAGGCCGCTGAGGCGTACCAGGTGGCCGCCGTCGAAGCGCAGCGGCTCGGGGATTTCGAAGCGACAGCCGAAGCGCTGTTCCGGCCCGGCCAGCGCTTCCATCCAGGCCGCCTCCCGGGCCAACTCCTCCGGGTCCTGGTCCGCCCTGGCCATCTTGACCACCAGGGGCCGACGGCCGTTGCCGTCGCCGGCCACCAGGCTGCGGCCCTGGCGCTGCAAACGAAGCGGATTTCCCAGCCCGGCGCGCTCGAGCAGCTTGGCCCAGGCCACCTGCGTGCCGCCGGCCGCCGGGGCCGGCGGCCGCGGGGAAACGCCATCCAGGCAGGGCAGGGAGCCGAGGGTTTCGGCGGCTCCCCGGTGGGCCAGCCCCCGGGTGACGGCCAGGGTTTCCATCAGGGCCGCCCAGGCGCCCTGGACCAGGTCGGGCCGGGGGGTGCGGGTGAGTCCCACCAACACCTCGGCGGCCTTGCGCGCCAGGAACAGGTCCTGGCGCTTGGCGCCCAGGCGCGGCTCCTGCAGCAGCCGTCCCAGCACCGCCACCACTTCGGCGCCTAGCCGATCGGGAGCCTTTTGGGCCTCATCGTCCAGGTGAAACAAGGCCCAGATCCGCTCGGCATAGGCCACCGGCGCATCGCGGTACTCCGCCACCGCCTGGTGTACCGGCACCACCAGGGTCTCCACCGCCTGCGACGTTCGGTCGTTCCCCCTTGACATGGACGTCAGGCGCTGAAAACCAGCCGGGTGCCGGCCATGTTGATGATCACCTTCTCCGGCATGGCCTTCTCGAAGGCCATCACGGCGTTGCGCCCGGTGCAGTGGGTCGGGATGATGTAGTCCGGGTCGATGGCGGCCATGGCTTCCACCGTCTGGTGGATCAGGGCCTCCTTTCCCGGTCCGGAGAGATGGAACCCGCCCATCACGGCATGAACCCGTTTGACCCCGGTGACGGCCCGGGCGTGGGCCACGGTGTTGATGATGCCCGAATGGGCGCACCCGGACAACACGATCAACCCCTTGCCCCCGAGGTGAAGCACCATGGCGGTGTCATCCTCGAAGGTATCCCGGCGCGCCTCTCCGTCCTTTTGATAAAACAAATTCGGCGCCCCCTGCTCGAAGGCGGTGGTGCGGGGCACTTGCCCGAGAAAGAGCATGGTGCCGTCGCACAACGGGCAGGGGTCAACGCTTTCCACCAATGCCACCCCGGCGGCGGCCACGGCCTCCCGGGTCAGGTTGGGGAAAAAGAGGCTGAATTTTTCGTTGACCTTC
>DQXI01000223.1 GCA_011042305.1 Desulfobacteraceae bacterium | reverse complement strand
TGAACGTTCAGCCGGATCATGTGCATCTGGTAATGATGGTACCGCCGAAGGTTGCCCTATCGGATTTGCTGGGGCGTTTGAAGGGGCAGGCATCGATGCGGCTGTTTCGTCAGTTTCGGCATTCGTCAGTTTCGGCATTTGAGGAGAAAGCCCTACCGGGGCAATCATTTTTGGGCCAAGGGATATTGCGTGGACACGGTTGGCTTGGGTGCGGACATGATACGAAAGTATGTCCGCTACCAGGAGAAGAAGGAAAAGCAGTTGGAGCAGCTGCAATTAATCGATTGAGGCACATAGTGGCGGCACAACTCCTTGGCCCGCCTGTGGGTGGATTCTTTACATGAACCCAAGATGCCTATTCAGACCAGCCAGGTCAAGTTGGGTCTGTCTGACCTTGTTGCCATGAGCTTCTCCGCCATTCTGATCGCCGCGATTTTTTTCATCTCCCTGGTGCTGACCATGGTGGGCCTGGGCGGTGGACTGGTCTTCTCGCCCCTGTTCGTGATTCTCGGGTTCGCCAAGTCCCAGGCCGCCTCCGCCTCGCTCTTTTTGAACTTGGCGGCCGCCGCCTCGGCCGCCTGGGCCTATTCGCGCAGGAAGATGGTCGACTTCTCGGTCTCGATCCCGCTGATCGTCGCGTCGAGCCTCGCGGCCCCCGCCGGGTCCTGCCTTAACCTGCGCATGGACACGAAGCCGTTTCTGATCGTCATGGCCGTCGTGCTGGCCCTGGCCGGGGCGCGGATGCTCATGTCGCCGGCCCGGGAAAAGGAAGGCTGCTCCGATCTTTCCCGGTCCAAGAAGATCGCCGGGGGCCTCGCCATCGGCGCCTGCATCGGCCTGATGGGTGGCCTGCTCGGGATCGGGGGCGGGGTCTTTGTTGTGCCGCTGTTGATTTATATCCTCAAGACCCCGACCAAAATCGCCGCCGCCTCTTCAACCTTCATCGTCTGTTTTGCTTCTCTGACCGGATTTCTGGGCTATGCGGCCATTGGGCCCATCGACTGGGGTTTCATTCTTCCCGCGGCGTTGGCTTCCTTTGCCGGCGGTCAGCTTGGCGCCCGGATCATGAGCGCTCATCTCAAAACCAAAAGCATCCGGGTCATTTTCAGCTTGGTGCTGTTCGCCATGTGCGCCAAACTGATCCATCGTTTCTTTTTCGGATAAAGAGGAAACCCCAATACTTGATTCGGTCGTAAAAAGGGCCGAAAAAACATCCGCCCTTGCGACGAGCACAGCGATCCCCCCTTTCGCCGGGGGTGACAATTCGTGGCTTTTTACCAACACATCATCCCTGATGCCAGAAGGGGCGCGCCAGGCGGGCGGTTTCTTCCGGTGCGGTGAAGGTGGCCATGTCGCCTAACATCACCTCGAAGCCGGTGAAATCACTGCGCACCCAGGGGGCGTAGTTGCTGCGCACCGTCAGGACGGCCCGCAGCTCCTGGTCGTCGGTGCCGTCTTCGCACAGCAGCAAGCCGAAGTTGTACCCATTGCGTCCCAGGCTGCGGTAGAATTTCTGGGCGTTGAGCACTCCCCGGGCCAGATGGTGCCAGTCTTGATCGCCGACCTTGCGCAAGCGCGTGATCCCGGGCAGAATGCCCCAGATTTCAAAAAACCCCTCGGGGGCAAAGGCCGCCAGCCACTGCCAGGCCCCGGTGGCGCCAATGAGCCGTTCTGCGTTCCGGGTTTCACATTCCAGGTAGTCGGAAAACAGGCGGACGCCGAACCGGCGGCGATGCTCGGCGGCCCGCCAGCGCAGGAAGCGCTGGTGGTTGGCCGGCCGACGGTCGGCCTGAACCTGAAAGTGGGGATGAAGCAGGCTGCCGCCCGCCGAAGGCAGGTGATTCTGGGTGATGGCCATGAAGACGGCGGCCGGATCGTAGGCCAGGACCCGGGCGAGGTAGTCGCGGCAGTTCAAAAGGCTGTCCGTGTAGGATGGCAACCGGGCCGTGCCGATTTCGACGAAATGTTCGTCGTCGAAGAGGCTCACCGCGCTGTAACGGCCATACGGGAAGAGGTTGGGAAAGAGGGTCGAGCTGCCGCGGGCCAGGCGTCCTTCGGGCAAAAATTCGGGAACCAGCCGGGGGGTGTGCGTCAACAGCCGCGCCCGGCAAAAGGGGCAGTCGGCCGTGTCGCCGGCAAAGGGCGGGGGCGCCGGCAAGGATTCGGCCCCGGGCTCACGCTCCTCGCCACGGCTGTAAGTGATCCGGCAGGTACGGCCCGTGACGGGATGGACACGGATTTCCACGGGGCGCTCGACAAGGGTGTCGTCGGGCAGCCGGATACGGGCGCAGAATCGTTCCCGTTCAAACGAAAGCATCGTTGCGATCCCCTTGGTTGGGCGACGGCCCTGGGGGCAAGGATTCCCCCGGGCCCTCTATCTCGACTCAACCGCCCTGAATCCAGCGCGCAGCAGTGAATCGCGGCTGATCATCCCCTTGAATTGACCGTCCGCGTCCACCACCGGCAGGCGTTTGAGCGCTTTTTCGGTCATCAGGGCCACCGCCTCCTCGATAAGGGTTTCTTCCCCCACGGTGATCAGGTCAGCGGTCATGACGTCGGCCGCCCGCGTATCTTCAAGGCAACGGGACAGGTCGCCGGCGCAGACATCCTTCTCAACAGCGGCCTTCATGCGACCCAGCACTCCCCAGATGCCCGACTCCCGCGGCTTGAAGTACCGCAGCAGGTCGCGGTCGGAGATCAGGCCCAGCAGCTTGCCGTCCGCGTCCACCACCGCCACCCGCTGGATGTCGTCGCGGTCGATGATGCGGATCACCTCGGATACCGGCGTATTTGGACCGACGGTCTGGGTATCCCGGCGCAGGATGTCGCCCACTTGCTTGAGATTCTTGACCTCGATTTTCTGGGCGGCAAAGGCTTTCCAATCCGGCGCTGCATGCATCACGGTACGAAAGATGTCCAGCCGCGAAAGCATCCCGGCCAGGCATCCATCCGCGTCCACCACCGGCAGCCGCTTGATCCCCTTGGCGAGCATTTTTTCCACCGCCTCGGACAGGGGGCGCCCCTGGGCGATGGTGATCACGGGGGTTGTCATCACCTCGGACGCTTTCCGGCAAGCGAGCTGCTCCAGGATTTTTTCACGGTGGTCCGGGGCGCTTTCGGCCAGCAGCCCAAGGCGCAGCGGCAGCTCGGCCCGGGCGATGAGATCTCCCTGGGTGATGAGACCTACCGGCCGGTCCCGGCCATCCACCACCGGCAATCCTGAAAAGACCGAGGAGAGCAGCAGCCGGATGGCGTGATCAAGGGGCGTGTCGATTTCCACGCTCTTGGGCGAAGGGGTCATCACGTCGCGTACGAGAAGCCGGCGCGGAAAAAAGGCGTTGCGGGTCCGGTGGCTAAGCACTTTCAGGTCGTGCAGGGCCACGATGCCCTCGCCCACCATGTCGTCGAGGCCTTCCAGAACACGATCGGTTTCGCCTGCCGGGATGACGATGTAAATCCGCACCGGGAGGTTGTAGGAAAGCACCTCCAGCCGCACCGTGGCCGCCTCACCGCTCTCGTCGCAGCCGGCGATGCCCCGGGTGACGATGCAGCGGGCGGCGATCTTCAAGTCGCGGACGTAATCCACAACGGCCTCGGCCAGCGGCTGGCCCCGGTGGCGCGCCGCTTCACTGGTAAAAATTTCGATCGCTTTGTAATCCAACATGGCAACGCCTCCCCCCCAGCAGGCTGTTAACGCAGGCCGCCCACGCGCATGCCGATCACCACCAGCGCCAGTCCACCGATGTTGTTCACCAGGATGTTGGCCAGCGGTTGCAGGGTCAAGCCGAACCGCCCGGCGTTGATCGTTTCCAGGGCGAAGGTGGAAAAGGTGGTCAGGGCTCCGAGGTATCCGGTCACCAGCAACAGGCGCAGGTCGGGCGTCAGAAACCGGGCCCGGTCGACGAAGGCGAAAAGCAGGCCGATGAGAAAACAGCCGACCAGGTTCACGGTCAACGTGCCCCAGGGAAAATGGGGCCCCCAGAGCCGGGCAGACAAAAGGCCGATTCCGTAGCGCGACACCGCCCCCAGGCCGCCGCCGACCATTACCAGCAACACCTTGTTGAAACCCGGCTGTACGAGCCGCCATGTCTCGGCCAGCGGTTGCGCCCATGCCTCCATTTCGAATCAATCCCTTTCCCTTGCCGTTGCTGTTTTCCTTACCGGTGCCGGTTTTTGCCGCGACGGACGGAATCAATACGAGAAACCCAGCTCCGGCGGTCGGGTGGACTCCATGATAATACAAATCGTGGCGGTAACACAAAGGGCCTTGGATCCCCCCTTTCAAAAAGCCGCTGGCGCTGGCGATTCGCGGGCAAGAAACCGCCAAGGTTCGCCGCAACTGGCCGCCGGAACCCGGAACGGAGAAAATTTTTTCCTGCGGGGCCTGTTCGGCAAAAATTGGCCCTTTCGGTTTTCCGGTTTTCAGAGGGGCAGGTTCAGCCAGGCAAAGACCCCGATCATCTTGAGCCCCATGTAGAACATCACCAGGATAAAGAGATACTTGAGCTGCTTGGCGGGCAGCCGGTGGGCCGTGTTGGCCCCCACCACGGCCCAGGGGATGCTCACCCCGGCCAGGATGGCCCACTGGTACCAGTTGAGATATCCGGTCGAATAGGGCGGCAGGCCGGCCACCCCCAAACCGTTGAGGGCGTATGAGAGGGCGCCGCCGATAGCGGTGAAGATCATCAGGGCCGTTGAGGTGCCTACGGCCTGATGCATCTTGAATTTTAGAAAGTACACCATGATCGGGATCATCAGCACCCCTCCGCCGATGCCGATGATGCCCGAGACAATACCCAGGGGGATGCCCCAGAAGATGAAGGCCGTCAGACTGTCGCTGGGTTGTTCATCAATCTTCGGGGGCTTGGCCGTGAGCATGCGGATGCCGCCGAGAATGACAGCCACGCCGAAAGCCGTGGTGAGCACCTTGCCCGGCAGATGCGAAGCGATAAACGCTCCGCCGAAGGCCCCCAGGGCGCCGGCGATGCCAAAGGTGATTCCCGCCCTCCAGAGCACGGCCCCCTTCTTGTGATGGGTCATGGCCCCGCTGAAGGCGGTGGGCAGCACCACCAGCAGATTGGTGCCGAAAGCGATGCGGATGGCAATGGTCGGGTCCACACCGATGGACTTGAGGGCCCAGAACTGGACCGGCACCATGATGAAACAGCCGCCCACCCCCAGCAGCCCCGAGGCGAACCCGACCGCGATTCCTGTCACCAACAACGCAATGATTTGTGCAGCCTGCATTTCCATTCCGGCGATCTCCTCTCGACTAAAATTGGTTGAATTCTTCCGGTCAAAACGCTCGAATCATGTCGTGCAGAGGTTTACCTTGCCAATGTCGGGCAGCCTCTTCAGCGCCCGGAGATGATGAACGCCGTGACCAGATCTTCGGCGGCCCCCCGGCGATTGTCCAATACCTCGATGCCCCGGTGCCGCAACCATTCTTTGTGCTTTCGCTGAATGCCGTTGCACACCAGGACGTCGATTTCCAGCGCCGCCAAGTGGCGCGCCAGTTGCCAACCGTCCCCCCGTCCGGTGTGCAGGATTCCGCGATGGATCATCCGGCCCTCAAGGGCTTCGATCACCAGGATCCGCGAAGAGGCCCCGAAGTGGGGCGACACCCGGTCGCCGAACAAGGGAACGGCGATTTTCATCCGGCGGCCATCGTTTGGAACCGCGTCACTCAAGATCGTCAATACTCCTTGAACCGCAATGCGGCCATTGCCTACGGTGAATGTTTCAAAAAAAGGAAAAGCAAGGGAGGTGCCAAGGGTGGAAGAAGGCGCTGAAAAAATAAATTTTACAAAAATAGCAATAGGTTGGGTTGCTTTTGGAGAATAGGCGGAAAATCGCGGCGGGGGCGGTGGCGTTTCAGTCGATGAAACCGTTTCAGGTCAGGTTTCATTTTTGCTGCCGAGGAGTCCGTAGCGCTTCATCTTGCGCCACAGGGTAGTGCGGCTCATGCCCAGGGCCCGGGCGGCGGCGGGGCGGCTCTCGGGATAGCGCTGCAGCATGGCGCGGATGGTTTCGGCCTCGTGGCGTTGGCCATCGGAAAGTTGATCCGCTCGGGAATTCGGCGGCGGGAGAAGATCCGGCGGCAGGTGGTCCAGGTCGATCACCGATCCCTTGCAGCGGATGAAGGCGTACTCGATGATGTTTTCCAGTTCGCGGATGTTTCCCGGAAACGGATGGCGCATCAGGCGATCCAGGGCCGCGGCGGTCATCCCCTGGATGTCGCGATCCTTGCGCAGGTTGAAACGACGGATGAAATGGTCCACCAGCAGCGGGATGTCCGGCATTCTTTCCCGCAAGGCGGGAAGGTCGATCTTGACCACGTTCAAACGGTAGTAAAGATCCTGGCGAAAGGTTCCGGCCCGGACCAGGGCGTTGAGATCCTCGTTGCTGGCCGCCACGATGCGCACATCCACCGCCGCGGACCGGTTGCCGCCCAGCGGGGTGATGCGGCCTTCTTGCAGCACGCGCAACAGGTCCGCCTGGAATTTGAGGGAGGTGTTGGCGATTTCATCGAGAAACAGGGTGCCGCCATGGGCGGCCTGGAAGCGTCCGGGTTTGTCATGGGTGGCACCGGTGAAAGCCCCCCGCACGTAGCCGAAAAGCTCCGATTCGAGCAGGCTGTCCGGCAGGGCGGCGCAGTTGAGGGCCACCAAGGGGCCCCTCTTGCGGGGGCTGAGCTGGTGAATGGCCCGGGCGATGAGTTCCTTGCCGGTGCCGGTGGGCCCCTGAATGATGACGCTGCTTTCACTTTCAGCGATATCCGGCAAAAATGAGAGGATTTTCTCGATCTGCGGGTCACGGCCCACGATGTCCTCGGAGGTGAAGTTCCGGTTGGCGACCCGCCGCAGGGTTTCGAGTTCCGAAACATCCCGAAATGTTTCCACCGCACCAACCACGGCCCCGGCTTCATTGTGCAGCATGGCGGTGCTGAGCCGGATGGTCTTGGGCTCCCCGTTTTTGCCGATGATCCGGGCCGGCAGGTTGATTTGGGCGCTTTGGCCGGCCAGGGTGCGGTCCAGGGCACAGTCGCGTTCGCAGATGTCGGCCCGGAAGATATCGAAACAGTATCGACCGATGGCCTCCTGCGGGGTGAAGCCCGTGATGGCCGCCGCGGCGCGGTTAAAGGAGGTGATCCGCTTTTCGGTGTCGATGGTAAAGACCCCGTCGCTGATGCACTCCAGGATCATGCAACACGGCGAGCGCACCAGGGAGGTGATGTCGCAAAAGGCCGGGGCCGGGCGGCTGGTTTCGGTCATGCCGCCATCCGCGATTGACTGCTTCAGCTTCATGGTTCCTGTCTATGGGTTTTGTTTGAGGCCTGTCAAGAGATAGCGGTTTCGCGATGGCAGAATTTCGACAATGTCATCAAAACCCTGGTCAATCCCATCACTGACGCCAACGCGCCGCATAACCTGCTGGCAATGGAGCGCAGCGGAATCGCTAGTCGCAGTTCCCCGATAGTTGGCGGTGGTCCCCGAAAACTGGACAGTGTGCTAAGCT
>DQXI01000233.1 GCA_011042305.1 Desulfobacteraceae bacterium | reverse complement strand
GTATCTTGTTACCCCTTTTACATGAATGGCGTAGTCCGTCCAGACCTGTAATATATTCTTGAGTACTTTCGGCACCTGTTTCGCGGGAATTCGAACAAGGCCCTCCTGGGAGAGGGAAAGGGAATAGACAGGGACCATAACGCCCTTTTTGTTTTCGAGATAATCCACTTCAATTCTCTCGCGCTGTGTCGCGCCCAAATTATTATTGCTGAGCATCTCGGCATACTTTTTTTCAAATGCTTCAAATTTCTTATTTGTTTGAAAAATTTTTACGGAATTTTGAAATTCCTTTAGCTGCATATATTTTTCAAGCCCGTTCTGGCTATACACCTGTTCGAGAACGGGAAATGAAATAATATCCATCGGACTGAATTTTGAACCGTTTGGATATTCGCCTTTTTCTACGCCGCTAAATTCCAGCTTAAATTGGAGCACCGCTGTTTCTTTTTCCTCTTTCGAAAAATATACAAAAGCGCCTCCTGCAACAACAATCGCTGTAATGATCATTGTCCACAAAATAAAGGTGCTTTTTTTTCGCCAAACAGTTCCCACATAATCCCTGAAAAAAGAGTCACCTGTTTCCGTTGCTTTACGCTCATAATAATCTTCGGAACAGGTATCGGAATTTTCCAGTGCTTCGCTTCTCATGTTGAGTCCCCAGTTAAAGTTTCGTTTCAACCCCCCGCGGATCACCCAATCAAAGTCCGGATTGCCAGAAGGTTGGTACAGCTTCGCGCCTTTATTACAAGATCTGAATTGTTGTGGTCAAGTAAAAACGGGCTCATCCGGTTTAAGCGTACTTGTAGTTGAAAAAAAGGACATGCATGCCCAGCGTGATTGAGACCAATCAATCCCACAGTGATGGACCTGGCAAGTGGCCGGGGCGTCTTCGACCACTTCAATCTAATCAAACTCTACAACGATAAACTTACCGCATATCGCCGCCAGCTATACCACGAAGTTCAGGACGATCAGGCCCGAAAGGTCATCAAAGAAACCCGGTGGCTACGGGTCTCTTTTTGATCCACGGCCGGATCGTCGAGCCGGGGCTGATACTCGGGCACGATCTGGGCCAGCTTGAGCTTGAGACCGTTCTCATCCTGATCCTGCGCCAGGCGCACGAGGTCGCCGATCTGGGCTTCCAGGTGGACGATATCCGGGCACTGATAGGCCTTGAGCACCATGATGTCCTTGTGGCGGGTGGGCTCGATGCCCTCGCCCGCGGTAATCAATTCCTCGTAGAGCTTCTCCCCCGGTCGCAGCCCGATGTATTTGATTTCGATGTCCACATCCGGCTCAAATCCCGAAAGGGTAATGAGGTCGCGGGCCATGTCGGCGATCTTGATCGGGGTGCCCATCTTGAGCACGAAGAGCTCGCCGCCCTGGCCCATGGCGCCGGCCTGCAAGATCAGGCTGACGGCCTCGGGGATGGTCATGAAGTAGCGGGTGGCTTCCGGGTGGGTCACCGTCACCGGCCCGCCCCGCTCGATCTGCCGCCGGAACAGCGGCACCACGCTGCCGGCGCTGCCCACCACGTTGCCGAAGCGCACCGCCATGTAGCGGACCCCGTTTTCGGCGGCGAAGCACTGGGCCAGCAGCTCGCTGACCCGCTTGGAGGCCCCCATCACATTGGTGGGCCTGACCGCCTTGTCGGTGGAAACGATCACGCAGCGGTCCAGGTGGTGATCGCGGCACATTTCCAGGATGACCTTGGAGCCGAGGATGTTGTTGTAGACCGCCTCGCAGGGGTTCTCCTCCAGCATGGGCACGTGCTTGTAGGCGGCGGCATGAAAAACCACCTGGGGCCGGTAGCGCTTGAAAACGGCGTTCATGCGTCCCCTGTCTTGAACCGGCGCCAGCACGGTGACGGTCTCCAGAGCCGGAAAATCGGCTTTCAACTGGAGATTTAAATCATACATGCCGGACTCGTTGCGCTCCACGATGATCAGCCGCGCCGGGGCAAAGCGCGCGATCTGGCGGCACAGCTCCGAGCCGATGGAGCCGGCGCCCCCGGTGACCAGCACGTTCTTGCTGGTCAGATAGCGGCCGATGGCAGCGCATTCCAGCGCCACCGGCGGCCGCCCGAGCAGGTCTTCGTAGCGCACCGCCCGCAGGCTGGACACCGTCGCCCGGCCGTCGATAAGATCGCCCAGCCCCGGCAGGGTCTGGTAGGGCGCGCCCGCCGCCTTGCAGGCCTCCACAATGGCGCGGATCTGGGATGGGCTGGCCGAAGGGACGGCGATAATGATCTTGGCCACCCCATAGCTCTTGACGATGGAGTCAAGGCGCGTCAGGTCGCCGAGCACCGGCACGCCACGCAGGGTTTGGCGATACTTGTGCGGATCGTCATCGACAAACCCCACCACGTCGTAGCTCAGGGACGGGTTGTTGAGGATCTCGCGCAGCAATTGTTCGCCGGCGTCGCCGGCGCCGATGATCAGGACGCGCTCGACGCCGAGGTTTTTCTTTCGCTTCAAAAGATTTTTAACGGGCAGCCGGGAGTTGCCCACGCGGATCATCAGCCGGAAGCCGCCCACCATCATCAGGCAGAGGATGAAGTCGAGAAAGAAAACCGTACGGGAAAACCCCTCGAAGCGGTAGGAAGCCAGGACGACAAGGATCATGGCGACGGAGGCGACGGCGCAGGCCTTGAACACGTTGATCAGGTCCGAAACGCTGAAATAGCGCCACATGCCCCGGTACAGGTCGAAGAAGATGAACAGGGCCAGCTTCAGCGGCAGGATCCAGACCACGCTCTGGCGGAAAATTCGTAGCTGGGCAGCCGGGAGCCGGCCGTCGTAACGCAGGACAAAGGCCAGGTAATAGCTGCCGCAGACCAGCAGCACATCCACCGCCAGCATGACCCACAGGTTCCGGTTTTTGATCAATCTGAGAAACATGGCGAGTTTCCTGAAGCGATTGACATTCTCACGGCCAAAAACCGTGGCTTCCCCTCAGCGGCCGGCCTCGGCCATCACGGCGCGCACCGTCTCGGCCACCTGCTCCATGTCCTTTTTGGCCAAGGTCGGATGCACCATGAACATGAGGCTGGTCCGCCCCAGCTCCCGGGCCACGGGCAGGCGCCGGACCGGCCGCAGCCCGCTGTCGTCGAAGGCCTTTTCCAGGTAGACCTCGCTGCAACTGCCGGAAAAGCACGGGGCCCCCTTGGCCGCCACGGTGTTCATGATCCGGTCCCGGTCCCAGCCCGCCTTGAGTCGCTCGGGCCTCACGAAGGCATAGTATTTGTAATAGGCATGGCGCACGGTGGGCGGCGGCAGGGTCAGGCGCAAGGCATCGATATCCCTGAAGGCATTGGTAAGAACGGCGGCATTGCGTCGGCGCGCGGCGACCCATTGGGGCAGCTTGCCGAGCTGGCGACGGCCGATGGCGGCCTGCATCTCGGTCAGGCGCCAGTTGGTGCCGAAGGATTCGTGCAGCCAGCAAAACCCCGGCGCGTGCTGCCGGCGGTAAACCGCATCGTAGCTCTTGCCGTGGTCCTTGAAGGCCCAGGCCCGCTCCCAAAGGGCCTCGTCGTTGGTGAGCAGCATGCCCCCCTCGCCGCCGGTGGTCATGATCTTGTCCTGGCAAAAGGAAAAGGCCGCCACGTGGCCGAAACTGCCGGTCATACGGGGATACAGCGTGATGCCGTCCTTTTGAAGGGGGGGCAAATTCTCGGCCGCCGGCAGCGGTCCCGGGGTGCGGCTGTAATAGACCGCCCCGTGGCACTGGGCGCAGTCCTCGATCACCTTCAGACCATGTTCTTCGGCCAACGCCATGATGGGATCCATGTCGCAGGGCCAGCCCGCCAGGTGCACGGCGATGATGGCCCGGGTGGCCGGCGTGATGGCCTCCCGGATGGCCTCGGCGTGGATGTTCTGGCTGTCGCGGTCCACATCCACGAAGACCGGCTTGGCGCCCACCAGGGCCGCGCAACTGGCCGAGGCGATGAAGGTGCGCGGGGTCACGATCACCTCGTCGCCGGGACCGATCCCCAGGGCCTTCAAGGCCAGCTCCAAAGCCAGGGTGCCATTGGCCAGGGCGATGGCGTGGCGTACGCCGCAGTAGGCGGCGAACTCGTTTTGAAACTGCTCCACCTCCTTGCCGGTCCACTGGTTCACCTTGCCGGACTGGAGCACGGCGGCGGCGGCCACCACCTCGTCCTTTTCAAAGTGGGGCCAGGGCGCCCGTCGCGGCAGGCTCTCGGGCGGCAGCCAGCCGTCCTGGTGGCTCATCAGGGTCAGCTCGCGCACCACCTTTTCGATCTGCGGGTCGTAGTCGTCGGAGGGCAGCAGGTGGTAGCGGCGGTAGAAGGCCTTGGTAAAAAACCGACTGGCCAGCATCAGGCCCAGGATGCAGATCCAGCCGGTTAGCAGGGCGCTGCGGGGGACAAAGGCGTCGGTGAGGCGGACCAGGGCGAAAAAGAGGATGAAGGCCAGGCCCACCGAGCGGGCCACCACCCGGGCCCGGCCGGTGTAATCCAGCTCGTGGGTGCCCCGGTAGAGCCCGCCGAGAAGGTAGCCCAGCAGGCAGGCGAGGGTCAAAATGGGCACGTTGGCCAGCCACCCCTCGAAGATCACCCAGCGGAACCAGTGCTGCCGGGTCACCTCCCAGGTGAGGGTCCAGTAGAAGACGGTGGTCAACACCCCCAGCAGCAAGCCCAGGTTGCCCATAAACAGGTCTACTCCGAGGCGAAGCCAGAAGCCGCGGGGACTGTAGTCGGTTTTCACCAGGGGCAGTCTCGGCAGAGCCCCCAGGACATCTTCTATAAAAGCGCGCACGACTCCAGCCTCACTTTCTTGGCCCCCCCCGGCCCCGGAGAAAGAGCTTCAGCAGGACCAGGCTGCGGGGCATGTGGTAGTCGGAGGTCACCAGGGTAATCGAGGTCAGCCCCCGGTCCGCGATGATCCGGGCCGCCTGCCTGGCGTTTTCCATCGTGGTGTGCGCCTGATCCTCTACCAGGTGGGCGACGCCATCGGGCAGACCGTAGCGTTGGTCCCAGGCCCGCCGCAGCCGCTCCGAGGACGGTGACACCACGATCAGCGGCGCCACGCCTTGTTGCGCCAGCCGGTAGCCGGCGGCGATGCGCGCCTCGGTGCCCCGGAAGACCACGATGGCCTCCGAGGGGGATAGGTCGTCGGCGCCATTCAGCACCACAGCGAAATAGATTGCCTGGGCGGCCATCAGCGCCCCGCGGCCGATGAGCAGGCCCTTGAGGATGCGGCGGTTTTTTATCCAGAAATTCAGGAATGGATTTCCGTGATTTTTACCCAAAAGTGCTTTGAGCAGTTTTGGGTAAAACTGTCAGAAGTCAGAAGTCAGAGATCAGCGGTCAGCGGACTGCCAGTCCTCTGTCCTCCGACCTCCGCCCACCAGAAGATTATTGGAAAAAACGGCCCTCACAGGGGCGACGGGTCTTGTTTGCGGGCGGGGTGGACTTCTTTGATGGTTTCGAGGATGGTCTCCGCAATTAGCTCCTCGTCCTGGCCGATGCCGAAGATGCCGCTGTGGGCTGGGTCAGCCGGCTCCGGCTGGTGGTGCATGTCGATCTTGAAACCGGAGGCTCGCATCACATGGCTGCAGGTCATCCCAACATTCAAAACGGCCATTTTCGCGGACCGGCCGACCTTCAACCGCTTGCCGAAGGCTTCCCGAGCCGCTTCGATTTGTGCCGCCCGGTCCGCCTGGCACAGGCATTCCAGCCACTGAACCGACAAATAGGACTCGCCTGCTCTGAGCATAAAAGCGCCTGCCGCGACGCTGCCGTCATCGTTGCAGCATGTCGGCTTGCAAAACCGGGCAACGTGGTCTCCTTGGGGCAGTGGATCACCCGTCATTGCACCAGCCAGTCGGTGGGGCCCAAAAATCTGGCAGCCGTTTGAAAGACGCCGTAAACCGAATCGGTCCCACTGGCCCGGTTGATCAGCGCCGGGCGCCTGCGATCGGGGGCGAATAGCACGTAGCGCACCCGCGATTCGGGCAGGAAATGAATGCTCAGCAGCATCTTTTGAGGCCCCTTCCAGCGGGCATAAATGTCTCCATCGGGCGTGAGGCTGATTTCCGGATACCTCAATCTCGGGTTCAGGGTCAAAAATTCGAAAAAGGAGCGCAAGCTGTCCGTCCCCATCTCCGTATCACCTTCTTCCAGTGCCATTTGGCGCAGCGCACGGACCCGGCGCGCCATTTTCTCCCCGCACCGGATTTCGGCCGAATCCTGCAAAAGGCCGATCAGGTGATCCAGTTCCCCGCGCCTTTTCCAGTCTTCGGTGGCCCTGAATACAATTCGCAACCGCTTGGCGCAAACCGTTTCTGTGGCGTCTCTTGTGGGCATGGCGACCGAAGTCGTCCCCATCGATGCCAGGTCCTCTGCGTCTCCTCCCCAGGTATCAGGCGCTACGGCCGCGTCTTGGATGGTCCGCAAAAAACTGTCGCTGTGGGGATGGCCAGGCGCTTCATCGGTGCGTGGCGAAATCGAACCCGATAAAAAAGAGCAGGATCCGGCATCCATTTGCGAATTTTCCGTTTGGATCGTCGTCGTCATCATCGCGCCAAGTCCTTGTCAAAAGGGCAATTTTGCCAGAAATTCGAGAAACGCCGTATCTCTTTTGCCAATGCTGTCAATGTAGGCGCCACGCTCCTCTTTTTGTTCCGGCTGAAAGTCGTGATGAAAATTGACGTTGAATACCAAAGACACGCGATTGGCACCATCCGGCTCGGTCTTTTCCTGCGTCCCGATTTTAACGTTCATGTGCGGTAGATCGTTGCGGTATTGCAGCTCGACGACGGCGCCCGACATACCGCTGCCGTCATCAAGCCACCGGCCTGGGTGAAGCAACCGGCGGATCATTGCCTGCGGCCCCTCCTCTTTTTGGGATGCCTCCCAGGTGTAAACGAAGTTCAAGCCGACACCGCGATAGGTCACGTGTTCAAGGGTGTCCATGTAGCCGCGGGCAAGACGGGGCAGCGCCTGTTGCCATTGAACCGCATCCGGGCGGTTGGCGGCGAAATTGAGCCGGTTTTCCTCTACAAGCACATGCACGCCGTTTTCAAAGGTTACCTGGGCCACCGGCGGGGTGACCAACGTATCGATGACGGGCCATTCATCCGGTACCATTTCGTTTCGTTTGAGAAAATCGCCGTTCAGCAAGCGGGGGTTGTTGCTGACCGACAAAATGACGATGGCTGCGTTTTGGAGCTTGACGGGCAGCATGACCCTTCTCCTGGACTATATGCGCGTATTGACAAGATTTCTTGAACCCACGAATCCTGTTCATCTAAATAACCCTTGCCGAAGCGATGATCAAGAGCCGTATGCCTTTTTTCCCGCTGTCGTTCCGGCCCCCCTCACGTGTCATTCCAAGCCCTCCTCCCGTGTCGCATTTTCCACACCTATTGAAAGAGCATTCAGGGTATTTTTCATGATGTCCCTATCCCGGCTCATGTTAAGGGAGCGTAAAGATGTCCGGTGACACCTCCAGCGCTGCCAGGAACTCTTTTTGTTCGGCCTTCAGGGGCCTGGCCAGCTTCCTTTGGCCTTCGAGGGTTATCACCAGCGTATTGGTAAACTTGGTGGT
>DQXI01000207.1 GCA_011042305.1 Desulfobacteraceae bacterium | reverse complement strand
GCTTCCTTGAAAAACCCGCCGAAAACCAGATCAATACCGGTAATGGTCCGGTTTGTATGGGCCTTCCACCGGCACGCCGATGTAGGCGGCCTGTTCCGGGGTCATTCGGGTGAGGCGGGCGCCAAGGTGGTCCAGGTGGAGCCGGGCCACTTCTTCGTCGAGCGCCTTGCTGAGCCGGTAGACGCCCACGGCCCGGTCCCGGTTGCGCCAAAGGTCGATCTGGGCCAGGGTCTGGTTGGTGAACGAGCTGCTCATCACGAAGCTCGGATGCCCCGTGGCGCAGCCGAGGTTCACCAGTCGGCCCTGGGCCAGAAGATAGATGGCGTGGCCGTCGGGGAAGGTGAAACGGTGCACGGGGCATTCGGATCCCTTGATCTCTTCGACCTTGATGCCCGGATAGGCATGCAGCTTGCCTACCTGGATCTCGTTGTCGAAGTGGCCGATGTTGCACACGATGGCCTGATCCTTCATCTTAGCCATGTGCTCGATGCGGATCACGTCGCAGTTACCCGTGGTGGTGACGTAGATGTCCGCCGTGGGCAGGGCGTCTTCCACCGTGACCACTTTAAAGCCGGCCATGCAGGCCTGCAGGGCGCAGATGGGGTCCACCTCGCTGACGAGCACCTGGGCGCGTTCGTTGCGCAGGGCCTCGGCGCTGCCCTTGCCCACGTCCCCGTAGCCGCAGACCATGGCGGTCTTGCCGGAGATCAACACGTCCATGGCCCGCTTGATGCCGTCGGTGAGCGAGTGGCGGCAGCCGTAGATGTTGTCGAACTTGCTCTTGGTCACCGAGTCGTTGACGTTCATGGCCGGCACGAGCAGCTCGCCGCGCTCGAGCATCTGGTAGAGCCGGTGAACGCCGGTGGTGGTCTCCTCGGAGACCCCCTTCCAGCCGGCCACGTGGCGCTGCCAGAACCGGCGGTCCCTTTGCTGCACGTCCTTGAGCAGGGCGTTGATGATGGCCAGTTCCTTGTTGTCGGTGGGCGCGTCGAGGATCGAAGGATCCTTTTCCGCGTAGTAGCCCCGGTGCATCAGCAGCGTGGCGTCGCCGCCGTCGTCCACGATGAGCTGGGGGCCGCTGCCGTCGGGCCAAGTCATGGCCTTGAGGGTGCACCACCAGTAGTCTTCCAGTGTTTCGCCCTTCCAGGCGTACACCGGGATTCCGCGGGCAGCGATGGCCGCGGCGGCCTGGTTCTGGGTCGAGAAGATGTTGCACGAGGCCCAGCGCACCTTGGCCCCCAGTTCCACCAGGGTTTCGATGAGCACGGCGGTCTGGATCGTCATGTGCAGACTGCCCATGATCCGTACTCCGTCCAGCGGCTTTTCCGGCCCGTACTTGGCGCGGGTGGCCATGAGGCCGGGCATTTCTTTTTCGGCGATTTCGATTTCCTGGCGGCCGGCATCGGCCAGGGTGATATCGGCAACTTTGTAGTCGGGCAGCTGGGTCATGGGACGCTCCGTGGGCGATATGTCGGTATCAAACGTCACGCCCGGCCGTGCCGCGCAAAGCCGGGCGTTTTAAAAACGCCTTTACAGGCTTATAGCTAAGGAATTCGGCCCGTATTGTCAACCCGGCGCCGGTTGACAGTTCTTTTCTCTGTCTGTAAAACCGGGTTTGCCTTTCCACGAATCCTTCCGGAAATTTTCAGCCGCTCACCATGGACCCGGGGGCCGGCTTTTTCCCGTCATTCCTGCGAAAGCAGCTTGTTCATCCGTTTTCAGGTCCAGGCTTTTCGTCTTCTCGCCAACATCATGCCCGGCAAGACGGCTTGCCATGGCATTCGGACGGCTTGACAGCCAATCCAACTGCTTTATTTTTATATCTTTTTCATGGGCTCCTTCGTCGCACGCGGGTTGACAGGGTGAGCCTTCTTGCCTATAAAACGGCCGGTTTCGCCGGGGCCAGACATTGATGCGCCAGGCGGCGCCGGATGGCGGGGAGGGACGGATGGGCACACAACCGGTTTCCAGGGAAAACGAAATGATCCAGGTTGAAGCGCTGACCAAGCAGTTCGGAGCCTTTCGGGCCGTCAACGGCATCAGTTTCAACATCGCCCGGGGGGAGATTCTCGGGCTGCTCGGCCCCAACGGGGCCGGCAAGACGACGACCCTGCGCATGCTCACCGGTTTTCTCAAGCCGACTTCCGGTACCATCCGGGTGGCGGGCCAGCCCATGGACGACCAGGGCTTGGCTCTCAAGCGGATGATGGGCTACCTGCCCGAATCGGCGCCCCTCTACCACGACCTGCTGGTCTTCGACTATCTGCGCTACGTCGCCGAGATCCGGGGGCTGAGAGCCGGGGCGCGGATCGAGCGGATCCGCCAATTGGCCGACATTTGCCAGATCGGCGACGTGATGCACAAGCCCATCGGGGTGCTTTCCAAGGGCTACAAGCAGCGCGTGGGGCTGGCCCACGCCATGATGAGCGATCCGCAGATCCTCATCCTCGATGAGCCCACCAGCGGCCTGGACCCCAACCAGATCGTGGAGATCCGCGAGATCATCCGGCAGATCGGCCGGGAGAAAACCGTGGTGCTTTCCACCCATATTCTCCCCGAGGCCGAAGCCACCTGCGACCGGATTCTCATCATCCACCAGGGCACGATTGTGGCCGACGGCGCCACGGACCAGATCAAACGGTCGGCCGCCGGAGAACAACGGATTCATTTGACCGTCGCCCACGCCGATCCGGAGGCGGTGCGCGACCGGCTGGGAAAAATCGACGGCGTGGCTGATGTGGCGACCGAAACGCCCGCTAACGGTACGCTGCCGGTGGTGCTGGTGTGCCGCGGCGAGGCGGACCTGCGAGGGGCCGTCTACCACGAAATCCGGCAGACCGACTGGGACCTGTTGGAATTCTATCGGGAAACCCAGACCCTGGAGACCATTTTCCGCAAGCTGACCCGGGAGGACTAGCGCGATGCCCCAGGCATGGTTCGTCTTCAAGAAGGAATGGACGTCCTACTTTACCTCGCCGGTGGCCTACATCGTTATCAGCATCTTCCTGCTGGTGACCGGCTGGTTTTTCTTTTCCACCTTTTTCATCTTCAACCAGGCCGACCTGCGAAACTTTTTTGCCATGCTGCCGCTGATTTTCTCCTTCGTCGTGCCGGCCATCACCATGCGCCTGTTCTCCGAGGAGCTGAACATCGGCTCCATCGAGACCCTGTTGACCCTGCCGGTGACCCGGGTGCAGGTGATTGTGGGCAAGTTCGCCGCTGCCGTGGCCTTCGTGGCCGCCATGATGCTGCCCACCCTGGCCTATCCGGCCAGTATCAGCCTCATGGGGCGCCTGGATTGGGGGCCGGTGATCGGCGGATACCTCGGCGCCATCCTGCTTGGGGGCGCCTTTGCCGCCATTGGCCTGTTTGCCTCCTCATTGACCCGCAGCCAGATCATCGCCTTCATCGTGGCCACGGCGATCTGTTTCGGCTTGACCCTCATCAGCCGCATTCTCTTCTTTTTGCCCGAGACCATCGTTGGGGTGCTGGCCTACCTCGGGACGGATCACCACTTTCAGAACATCGCCAAGGGAGTCGTGGACACCCGGGACGTGGTGTACTTTGCCAGCGTGGCGTTCATTGGATTGTACGCCACCCACCTCAGCCTCAGGGAAAAGGACTAGGAGAGTTCCCCGATGCCGACCTTCAAGGCCGCAGCCTACGCAAAATTTTTCGTCTACCTGGTGGTGGTGGTGCTGATCAACATCGCGGGGCTGACCCTGTTTGCGCGTGTTGATTTGACGCGAAACGACCTGTTCAGCCTGTCCGAGGCCAGCCGCCGGGCGGTGGCCTCGCTGAACGAACCGTTGACCATCAACGTGTTTTTCACCCGCAACCTGCCCGCACCGCACAACGGCACCGAGCGCTACCTGCACGACCTGCTGGCGGAGTATGCCCGCCACGGCGGCCGTCATTTCAACTACCGTTTCTACGACGTGAGCCCCGACGCGGGGGACACGACGGCCGAGGCGGAGGAAAACCGCCGCCTGGCGCGCAGCTACGGCATCCACCCGGTGCAGATCCAGGTGGTGGACCGGGACGAGATCAAGTTCAAGCAGGCCTACATGGGGATGGTGTTGATCCACGGCGACCTCATCGAGCGGCTCGACGCCATCACCAGCACCGACGGTCTCGAGTATCGCATCACCACCGCCATCGAAAAGATGAGCAACAAGACCAGCGCCCTGCTGGCCATCGAGGACCAGATCCGGGTGGAACTCTACCTTTCCCGGAGCCTGCTCACGGTGGCCCCGCTCATGGGCCTCAACGACCTGGCCAACCTTCCGGAAACCTTGAAAGCGGTGGTGGAGCGGCTCAACCCCCAGCACTATGGCAAGTTGCGCTTCGAGGCCATCGATCCGCCGGCAGACCAGGATCTGACGGAGCTGGGCAAGGCCCTGGACATCATGACCCTCAAGTGGCCCGATACGCCCGAGCATCAGGTGAACGCCGGCAGTGGGGTGGTGGGGCTGGTGCTGCGCCATGGCCAGCGTCACGTGTCGCTGCCGGTGGTCCGGGTGTTTCAACTGCCCATTTTCGGCACCCAGTACCAGCTGGCCGATGAGGACGCATTGACCAGTATGATCGAGGAAGGCGTCGAGTCTCTCATCGACATCAACGCCGACATCGGGGTCCTGGCCGGCCACGGCACTTTGCCGCTGGTGGCGCCGCCGCCGGCGGGACGGCCCGAGGATGCCGACATCACGGCCTTCCGGGACCTGGTGAGCCAGAACTACACCTTCAAGGCGGTCGATCCGGCCGAAGAGGTCATTACCCCGGGATTTGAGACCCTGCTGATTCTCAGGCCCCAGGAAAAACTCAGCGATTTTGCCCTTTACCAGGTCGACCAATTCCTCATGCGCGGGGGCAATCTTTTCGTCGTCCTGGATGCGTTCAAGGAAGAATTTCCCGCCGGGGGCATGCCGGTCTACCGGCCGGTGGACAGCGGCCTGGAACAGATGCTGGCCCACTGGGGCGTCAAGATCGACCCTTCCTACGTAATGGACGAGAAATGCTACCGCCAACGATTGCCCAAGGACATGGGCGGCGGCGAACAGACCATCCATTTCGCCCCGTTGATTGAAAACCAGAATATTCACAACGAGCTGCCCTTCATGAAGAACATCCGCGGACTGGTGGCCTTCCGCGCCTCGCCGCTGGAATTGGACCGGCAGCGGCTCGAGAACCTGAAGCTCTCGGCCGAGGTCTTGTTCTCCTCGTCGAACAGATCCTGGCGGATGGGCGAGCCCATCAACCTCAACCCGATGTTTTCAACCCCGCCGCCGGAGAGCGAAATGGAAGGACCTCTGCCCTTGGCTGTGCTGGTGGAAGGTGAATTTCCCAGCTACTTCGAGGGCAAGCCGATGCCGGTGCGTGAAGATGACCAGGCATCCGAGGCCGCCGAGGAAGGCCAAGGGGCGCCACCTGAGAAGACCCCTGCCGTTCAAGGGGTGGCTGACACCGGCGCCTTCATCGCCAAGGGGCGGCCGGCCAAAATCTTTGTCATGGCCAGCGCCGAAATGCTCAGCGACAAGATTCTCGACCCGGAGGGCCGCAGCCCCAACAGCATTTTCGTTCTCAACGCCATCGACTATCTCAACGACCGCCAGGACGTGGCCGTCCTGCGCAGCAAGGAGCAGCGGTTCAACCCCCTGGATCCGGTGGCGCCTGAAGTCCGGGCACTGTTCAAGGCGGTGAACATCGCCGGATTGCCCCTCCTGGTGGTCTGTTTCGGGTTGCTGGCCTGGCTGCGGCGCAGCCGACGCAAGCGCCGGATCCAGGACATGTTTCGGCAGGAGGTGGCGCGCTGATGAAGATCCGCAAAGAATTTATTATCCTGGTCGTGGTCGTGGCAGTCCTTTCCGGATACCTGGTTTGGCAGCGGCAAAAACCTACCGCCTACCTTCTGCCGGATCTGCCGAAAGTGGACCGGAGCGATATTACCCGCATCCGCATCGAGCGACCGGACACAGCGCCGGTGGAGCTCAAGAAGATCGACGCCATTTGGCGCGTTGGCGAAGAGCTGTTCAAGGCGGACGCCGACAAGGTCAACGGGATGCTTGAGATCATCGAGACCCTGGAACTCACGGCCCTGGCCTCCGAGACCGGCCAATACGCGCGCTACCACCTGGACGAAGCGCAGCGGATCCGGGTGCAGGCCTGGGCCGGTGACCGTCTCCAGAGGGATTTTGCCATCGGCAAGACGGCGCCGACCTACCGGCACACCTTTGTCACTGTGGCCGGCGACGAAAAGGTCTACCATGCCCGGAAGGATTTCCGGGGCCGTTTCGACCGCGACCTGGACCAGCTACGCGACAAGCGGGTGATGGCCTTCGACCGGGAAACGATCCAAGCGGTGAGTTTGACGGTGGGCAAGGCCAAGCCCGTGACCTTTACCCGCGTTGCCGACCAGCAGCCGGAGGAAAAAGCCGAAGAGAGGGGCGACCCCAAGCCGGAAGGGTCAAATTGGCAGGGAGCCGAGGGAGCGCCGGTGGGCGGCCAAACCCTTGACAACCTCGTCTCGAGCCTGGCAAGCCTCGAGTGCGAACGCTACCTGTACGATCGGACCAAGGCTGACCTGGAAGCCGGTGAGCCGGACTACATCATCGAGCTGACCGGCGAGCGGGAACAGCCCTATCGCCTGCTTCTTTTTGCCCCGCTGGAAGGCGGGGGAGAGGACCGGCCGAGGCCCGGGGTTTCCTCCGAAAGCGACGATCCCTTCGTGGTTTCGGCGTTTCATGCCCGCGAATTTTCCGAGCAGATCGCCAAATTGACCGGCGCCAAGAAATCCGCCAAGTAGGCCAAGGAGGTGGGCCATGACCGGCGATAAATGGAGTCCCGGCAAGCTGCTGGAAGTCTCCGGGGCCTATTGGCAAAGCTGCGCCCTGCACGCCGCCGTCAAGCTGGACGTGTTTACCCACCTGAGTGACGGGCCGCTGGATGCGGCACAGGTGGCCGGGCGCAGCGGCGCAGAAAAGCGCGCTCTTGCAATGCTGCTCAACGCCATGGCGGCCATGGGGCTGCTGGAAAAGACCGGTGATCTCTACGCCAACACGGAAACGGCGGCGCGCTTTCTCGTGCGGGAGGCCCCCGGCTACCTGGGGCACATGATCCTGCATCACCACCATCTGGCCCCTTCCTGGACCCAGCTGAACCAGGCGGTGCTCTCCGGCGGCCCGGTGCGTGACCGGGCCTCGTTCGGCGACGCCGAGGTGCGCGAGGCTTTTCTCATGGGCATGTTCAACAATGCCATGCTCCTGGCGCCCTCGGTGGTGGCGGCGGTGGACCTGGCCGGCCGTCGGCGCCTGCTGGATCTGGGCGGCGGTCCGGGGACTTATGCCATCCATTTCTGCCAGGCCAACCCCGATCTTCACGCCACGGTGTTCGACCTGCCCACCACCCGGCCCTTCGCCGAGGGCACCATCGCCCGCTTCGCCTTAACCGAGCGTATCGATTTCGCCGATGGCGACTATCACAAGGATCCCCTGCCGGGCGGGTTCGACGCCGCCTGGTTGTCCCACGTGCTCCACGGCGAGAGTCCAGCAACCGCGGCCCGCATGGTGGCCAAGGCCGC
>DQXI01000048.1 GCA_011042305.1 Desulfobacteraceae bacterium | reverse complement strand
TCCGGCCTTCGGCACCAAAAATTAACAAGGGCTGCAATCCTAATGGGTTGCAGCCCTTGTTGTTTGGCCGGTGACCGATGGATGAACCGATGGGGGCGTCGGAGGCTGCCCGCGGCCGCCCCTTTCGGTCTTTATTCCGTTGACCGCAATGGAACAAGGCCCTATGGTGCCACCGAGGCGAAATGGCGTCAGCCCCGAAGGAGGAAAAGATGAAACGCTACCCGGTTCCTCTCGTTCCCGGTCCCACCGCCGTTCCCCCAGCCGTTCTGGAGGCCGGCCATTACGATTTCGGCTCCGCAGACCTCGAAGAAGAGTTCTTCGACCAGTATGCCCGGGTTGAAGAGAAGCTCCGGGCTATCATCCAGACCCGCAACCGCATCGCCATCATGAGCGGAGAAGCCATGGTGGCCCTCTGGGGGGCCCTCAAAAGCACGCTCTCTCCCGGAGATCGGGTCCTCTCGGTGGCCACGGGGGTGTTCGGATACGGGATCGCGGAGATGGCCCGGACTATCACGGCCGAGGTCACGGTGGTGGGCTTCGGACACGACGAGGCTGCCGATGCGGAGCAGGTTTGGGCGGCCATCGAGACGTTTCGTCCCAAGATGGTCACCATGGTCCACGTGGAGACCCCCTCGGGCGTCGTGAACCCGGTGGCAAAGGTGGGTGAGGCGGTGCGGGCGCTCGGTGTCCCCCTTTTTTACGTGGACGCCGTGGCCGCCGCGGGCGGGGCGGAGCTGGCCACCGACGCCTGGGGTATCGACTTGTGCCTGGTGGGATCCCAAAAATGCCTCTCCGCCCCGCCGGGATTGGGGATGGTGGCGGTGAGCGACCGGGCCTGGGAGGAAATCGATAAAACGGGATACCAGGGATACGACGCGCTGGCACCGTTCCGCGAGGCCCTGGACCGCCGCTGGTTTCCCTACACCCCCTGCTGGCAGGCCATCGCCGGTCTCGAGGCGGCCTGCGACCGCATCCTGTCCCTTGGCCTGGCATCGGTGATCCAGGACCACGCAGAGGTGGCCGCCCATACCCGCCACCGGCTCCGGCAAATGGGCCTTTGCCTCTTTCCTCGCCACGAGGCGGATTGCGCCCCCACCGTGACGGCCGTCCGGGTTCCGGATGCCGTTTCATGGGATGATCTCGACCGCCGATTGCGCGCCGAGGGCGTGGTCATGGGCGGATCCATCGGCCCCCTGGCCGGCGGGGTCTTCCGCATCGGGCACATGGGCACCCAGGCCGATTTGGCCCTGGTGGACACCGGGCTCGACGCCCTGGCGCGGATTCTGGCCTGACCCTTGGCGTCCCATGGTTACCGGGCCTGTTTTCCACCCGCCGCTGTCATCGCTCCGATGCGCTCAAGCCGCCCCGGGCGTTGGCCGTCCGACAAACTCCTTGACACCGGCCTGTGCGGTTTGTAATGAGCCTATCACTCTGCCGCAAGCAATGCCGCGCCCGGAGGCAACGGGCAGGCCCCACGGTACGGCCGCCGCGTTCGAGGCCTGAAGCGATCGTCTCTGCCACCATCTGCTTCATTATCCCACAACAACAAGAAGGAGGACGGACCATGGCGCGATTTCTTTCGAGGTTGACATTGGCGGGACTGGTTCTGTTTATCACGGCTCTGCCCCTGCAGGCCGCCGACCAAGTGACCCTCACCTGGACCGCAGGCGGCGCCGGCGGCGGCTGGTACGGCATGGCCGGCGGCATCGCCACGGTGGTCAACCAGGCCAACCCGGATATCGTCATCAAGGTCATCCCCGGTGGTGGGGTCCAGAACCCGGCCCTGGTGGCCAACAAGAGCGCGGAAATAGGCTGGGGCCTGCCTTTCATGAACGCCGCGGCCTACAAGGGGATGGCCCCCTTCGAAAAGCCGCTCACCGAGCTGCGGGCCCTGGCCGGCGGTATGAGCATGAACTTTTTCCACCTGTACGTGGGGGCGGAGATTCCCGTTGACGACACGGATCAGTTCTTTGCCCAACCCAAGTTCCGCATGGCCCTCAGCCAGGCGGGAAGCTCCGAAGCCTGGGTCTTCGAACAGATCCTGGCCGCCTACGGGGAGACTTTTAACACCCTGAGTGACAAGGGGTTTCACTTCGCCCGGGGCAACTACTCATTCCAGGCCAACCAGTTCAAGGACAAGAATGTCAACGGCGTCTTCACCTTCCTGGCCCTGCCCGGCGCGGCGGTAACCGAGGCCTCGGTGGGCCGGGACCTCAAGCTGGTCCATTTTTCCGACATGGTCCTGCATTACCTTGACCAGTTCGGCATCGTGCCCGGCGAAATTCCGGTGGGCACTTATCCCAAGGCTGCCAACACTACGCCGGTGCGCACCGCCAAGAGCGGATCGGTGATCACCGTTCACCAGGACATGCCCGAAGAACTGGCCTACCAAATCACCAAGATCTTCAACGAAAACCTGGACAAGGTCCATCAGATCCACGCCAGCCTGGCCACCTATGAAGTCAAGGACGGCCCCACCGGCTGCGGCGTTCCGCTTCATCCGGGCGCCGAGCGCTACTACCGCGAGGCCGGGGTGCTCCAGTAGTCGATGACGGTGTCCGCCGCCGGGAAGGACCGGTGCCGGCGGCGGACACCCGCAGAGGCCGAGCGCCGGTCAACTGACACCCTGACGCATACCTTCTCTCGTCGCTCATGCGTAAACTAAGCAACCGCTGGATGGTGCCCATCTACCTCGTGGCCATCGGCGCCGGGCTGTTCCACTACTATACTTCCGGCTTCGGTTCACCCGAGCCGCGCATTTTCCGGGGGATACACCTGGCCTTGCTGCTACCGGTGATCTTTCTGCTCTACCCGGCCACGGCCCGCTCCAACCGGCAGCGGCCCACCGTTGCGGACGTGGTCGGCGCCCTGGTCTGCCTGGCGGCCAGTCTCTATACCGTCTATCATGCCGATCGGCTCAACCAGCGGTTCGTCGGTTTCCACGAAGTGCGCACCGAAGAGGTGATCCTGGGCGCCCTGCTGGCCCTGGCGGTCATCGAGTGCTGCCGGCGGGCGCTTTCCAAGTGGTTCGCCGTCACCGTGGGCCTGGTGCTGGTCTACCTGTTCACCTGCCAGTACTGGCCCGGTATGTTCAACTACAAGGCCTTCAGCCTCGACCGGGCCATCGAGATCCTCTTCCTGCCCAACGACGAGGGGATTTTCGGGTTTCTCACCGGAATTTCGGCGGACATCCTCTACATTTACATTCTTTTTGCCGCGGTGCTCACCACCACCGGCGCCGGGGACTTCCTCATCGATTTCGCCACCTGGGCGGCGGGATGGGCCCGGGGCGGCTCGGCCAAGATCTCGGTGGTCTCCTCCGCGCTTTACGGTACCGTCTCAGGCAGCACCGTGGCCAACGTTTATGCCACCGGCGCCTTTACCATCCCGATGATGAAGCGCAGCGGCTACTCGGCCAAGCAGGCGGCGGCCGTGGAGGCCATTTCGGGAGTCGGCGGCCAGATCATGCCCCCGATCATGGGGGCGGGCAGTTTCATCATGGCCGAGGTCACCGGGGTGCCGTATTTCACCATCATCAAGACCGCCGTGATCCCGGCCTTTCTTTATTACCTCGGCGTGATGGGGATGGTGCACTTCATCGCCCTGCGCCGGGGGATCCAGCCCGTCGGTGCCGACTTGCGCCCCAAAATACGCGACATGGTGCGCCGCAGCTATTTTCTGCTGCCCTTTGGTTTCATCGTCATGCTGCTGGCCTCGGGGTATTCGCCATCCAAGGCGGCCTTTCACACCATCTGGATCACCCTGCTGTTGAGCTGTTGCGACCGGCGCACCTGGCTCGACTGGCGCAAGGCGCTGCAGATCTTCTTCAGCTCCTTGGTCAACTGCAGTCTGATTGCCGCCGTGCTGGCCGGCGCGGGAATGATCGTGGCGGTGCTGACCCACACCGGCGTGGCCCTGGCCTTCGGATCGATCCTTGTCTCGGCTTCCCGCAACATACTCCTGTTGGCCATGCTTCTGGTGTTTGTCATCGTCAGCGTACTGGGAACCGGGATCCCCACCACGGCGGCCTATATCATCGGCGTCACCGTGGGCGCCCAGGCTTTGGGGAGCCTGGGGGTGCCGATGCTGGCGGCCCACCTGTTTGTCTTCTATTACGCGGTGCTGGCCGACCTGACGCCCCCCGACGCGGTCACCTCCTTCGCCGCCGCCAACCTGGCCGGCAGCGAACCGATGGCCACCGGCCTCGAAGGATTCAAGCTCGGCATCGCCGGTTTCCTGGTGCCTTTCGCCTTTGTCTATCAGCCGGCCCTGCTGCTGGATGGATCCATGACCGCCATTGTCTTCAGCCTCCTGACGACCGCCTTCGGCGTGGTCTGCCTGGCGGCGGGGGTAGTGGGTTACCTCTTTCACCGGCTCAACAAGGCCCAGCGGATCCTCCTGCTCGCCGCCGCGGGGCTGCTGGTCTTCGGCCAACAGCTCCTTACCATCGGCGGGCTGGCGGGCGCGACGGCAGTATTCGTCTGGTCCCTGCGCGACCGGGCAACGTGCCGCCGAGCGGTTCTGGCCGCATGAAGCGTGCGCCCGCAACAGCCGACGCGGTGGTGATAGGCTGCGGGGTCATCGGCGCCTCGGTGGCCTTTCATCTCGCCTTGGCGGGGTTGCGCCCGGTGGTCTGCGAACGTGCCGACCTGGCGGCGGGCAGCAGCGGCGCCTGCGACGGCCTCGTCTTCCTGCAAAGCAAAAAACCCGGCTTGCATTTGCACCTGGCCCTGGAGAGCCAGCGGCGCCTCGAGGCCTTGCGCGCCATGGTGCCGCTGGACTACGAGTACCTGCGCTGCGGCGGCCTGGTGGCCATCGGCGACGAGGCCGAGCACGAAGCCATGCGCCGTTACGTGGCGGCCCAGCGTGACAGCGGGCTGGACGTACGTCTGGTGAACGGCCCCGAGGCCCGGCGACTCGAGCCGGCCCTGTCCGAGGCCGTGATCGCGGCCGCCTACAGCCCCCTGGACGCCCAGATCAATCCCATGCGCCTCACCCTGGCCCTGGCCGCCGGAGCCCGGCAAAGAGGCGCCCGGATCATGCCCCGCACCGCCGTCACCGGATTCGAATGCCAGGCCGGCGCTATTTGCGCCGTGGCCACCACCCGGGGCACCATCCGCACCCGAACGGTGGTTTTGGCCACGGGCGCCGACACGCCCCGCCTGGCAGCCCTGCTGGGCCTTGATCCCCCCATCCGGCCACGCCGCGGCCAGCTCCTGGTTACCGCGCCGCAACGGCAAATTTTGCGCCACTGCCTGATTTCCGCCCGCTATATCGCGGTCAAATACGATCCGGCGCTGGCGGCACGGAGCGGGCAGAGCGTTTCCATGGAGCAGACGGCCCGGGGCAACCTGCTGCTCGGTTCCACCAGGGAGTTTGCCGGCTACGATCGCAACACCACGGTGGACGGGATCCAGGCCATCGCCGCCGCCTGCACCCACATCGTCCCCGTATTGAAGCAAGTCCAGGTGATCCGCGCTTTTGCCGGTCTGCGCCCCTGGACCCCCGACGGACTGCCCCTGCTCGGCCCGGTGCCGGCAGTGCCGGGGCTGGTGCTGGCCGCAGGCCACGAGGGCGACGGCATCGCCCTGTCGGCGGTCACCGGTGCGCTGATCGCCGAGTTGATCGTCAACGGCCGACCCCGAATAGACCTGAACGACTTTGACCCGATGCGTTTCAGCGCCCCGGCATCGGCCGAAGCCGCCGCGAACGGAGTCTCACCGTGAACAGACACCAGCGCCAAAACAGTCCGGCCCAGGGCGCCTCTCCCCGGCGGGCGACAGCGCCCGAACCCGCTCCCATCATCATCCGGGTCAACGGCCGGCCGGTGCCGGCCTTGGAAGGCCAGAGCGTATTGGCCGCCCTTCACGCCGCCGGAATCCGCACCCTTCGCCGCAGCGATCGCCACGGGGAACCCCGCGGTGCCCTGTGCGCCATGGGGGTGTGCTTCGAATGCCGCGTGACGATCAACGGGCAGCCAGGGATTCAGGCCTGCATGACCGAGGTCGAAGACGGAATGGACATCCGCACCGATGGATACTGAACCCTGCGACGTAGCCGTTTGCGGGGCCGGACCAGCCGGCTTGGCCGCCGCCGCCGTTCTCGGGCGGGCCGGTCTTGACGTCCGCCTGCTCGATGAAAACCCCCTCCCGGGCGGTCAACTGCTGCGCCGCTCCCGGAAACCCACGCGCGGCGGTCTTGACCCGGCGAGACGGCAGGGCCTGCGACTGGCGGCTCGCAGCAAGGGACAAAATTTTTACGGAAAACCGCTACAGCGCGTCATCGGTATCTTCGCCGACGGCGAAGTGCTGGCCGTGGATGCCGGCCACCGCCTGGTCCGCCTGCGCCCCCGAGCCGCGATACTGGCCACCGGCGCCCGGGAGCGCTACCTTCCCTTTGCCGGCTGGACCCTGCCCGGAGTGATGGGCGCCGGCGCGGCACAAATTCTCGTCAAGGCCCACGGGATACTGCCGGCCCGACGCCTGGTAGTCGCCGGAGCGGGCCCCCTGCTCTATGCCGCCGCCGCGGAAACCGCCGCCGCCAGGGGACGGGTCCTTGCCGTCCTGGATCAGGCCGGGTGGCGAGAGCATTGGCACCTGGCGCTGGCCCTTTGCCGCCAGCCCACCAAGATGCTGCAGGGGGCGGCCTATTTGATCCGATTGCAGGCCGCCGGGTGTCGGGTACGCTGCGGTTGGCGGGTGGTCAGGGCCGAAGGGCGGGAACGCGCGCAACGGGTGGTGGCGGTGCGCTCCGCCCCCCGTGGCCGGCCCAGCAACGAAACCATGGTTTTTTCCGCCGACGGCCTGGCCATCGGCTGGGGACTGGTGCCCAATCTTGAACTGGCCCAGCAGGCCGGGTGCCGGCTGGTCCACGACGAGCACCGCGGGGGCTGGGTGGTGGACACGGACGCGGCACTCCAAACATCTCGGCCCGGTATTTTCGCCGCCGGGGAAGTCACCGGGATCGGCGGCGGCGCCAAGGCCCTGGTGGAAGGCGAATTGGCCGCTTTCGGCGTAATCGACTACCTGGGAAGCAGATTGGGCGGCCAGGTCGCAGCCCGGCGCCGGTGGTTAAATCACCGGCGCCGACGCGAGCTGTCCCTCGGCCGGGCCCTGGCGGCCGTCACCCGGGTGCCGCCCGAGGCCTTGGCCGGCATTCCCGACGACACGGTGGTCTGCCGCTGCGAAGACGTGACCATGGGCGACATCCGGCGGGCGGTCTTCTCGGGCGCCGACAGCCTCTCGGCGCTCAAGAAGACCCTGCGCCTCGGCATGGGCATCTGCCAGGGACGCACCTGCGGCCCCGTCGTTCTGGACCTGCTCGCCTTGTTGACCCGTCAATCGCCAGCGACGCTGCCGCCCTTCGGTGCCCGGGCACCGATCAAGCCGGTGACCCTGGGTGCCTTGGCCGAAGGACGGTCGCCATGAAGCACGAAGCCACCGCGTCGCCGGTCGCGGCAATGCGCAGCGAGCGCCTCCTGGCCGGCGCTCTCCACGTGCTGGGGGCCTCGCTGATGTTCGCCATGATGGGCGCCCTGGTCAAAGAAGCGACCGCCGAACTGCCCAACGCAGTGGTGGTGTTTTTCCGCAACGCC
>DQXI01000220.1 GCA_011042305.1 Desulfobacteraceae bacterium | reverse complement strand
GGTTTGGCACCTCGATGTCGGCTCATCACATCCTGGGGCTGGAGCAGGTCCCAAGGGTTCGGCTGTTCGCCGATTAAAGTGGTACGTGAGCTGGGTTTAAAACGTCGTGAGACAGTTTGGTCCCTATCTGCCGTGGGCGCAGGAGATTTGAGGGGAGCTGTTCCTAGTACGAGAGGACCGGAATGGACGAACCTCTGGTGTTCCAGTTGTCACGCCAGTGGCAACGCTGGGTAGCTATGTTCGGACGGGATAACCGCTGAAAGCATCTAAGCGGGAAGCCCACCCCAAGATGAGATCTCCCTTTCGCAGGGCAACCTGCGAAACTGAAGGCCCCTCGAAGACCACGAGGTTGATAGGCCGGGGGTGTACGCACAGCAATGTGTTCAGCTTACCGGTACTAATCGGCCGTGAGGCTTGGCCACAAAACAATTCGCACAAACCGGCATCTGCCAGCTTATTGATCTTTCCAAATTGTCTGTTTGACATTCTCGGTTTTTCCGGTGGCGATGGCGAAGAGGTTACACCCGTTCCCATCCCGAACACGGAAGTTAAGGTCTTCAGCGCCGATGGTACTGCACGGGAAGCTGTGTGGGAGAGTAGGACGCCGCCGGAAAATTAAATACAGGCCCGGAGTCGAGTGATCGGCTCCGGGCCTTTTTGTTTCCTGCCCGCGTCGCCCTTTCCGTCACCGACCGATTATGCTACCCATAGACGAATGATCTTGCCGGAATTCCAATCCGTTGAGAGACCGTCGGGATGCACTTGAGCCCCTTGCACCGAAAAATCGCCCTTCGCCTGGCGTTAATCATCCTGGGCGCCAGCATTTTGATCGATCTGGTGGTGATCAGCGGCGCCCAGCAGGCCCTGCTGCGGGACCGGCGCGAGCAGGGGCGGCAATTGTTGCGCTTGGCCTGCCGGTGGCAGGAGGGCGCGGCCACGGGCGCCGCGGCCGGCGGGCTGATGGAAACCGTGTGCCTTGATGGGCGGTTTCGCCCCCTCGGCCCCGACCGGCCGCTGCCCTGGCTCAAGCTGGACGCCGCGCGGGTCCAAAAGCTGCAACGGAAGGAAGAGGTGGTCTATTTCCTTGGGACCACCTGGGGGGTTCTCTGGCGCCAGGCCGAGCGGATGATCATCGTTACTCCCGTCGAAGGCGGCGATGGCGTTGTGAAGGCGGCGGCCGGCGTCTGGCGTCTGGCGCCGATTTACCATCAGATGCGCCGGTTGCAGGGTTTCGTGCTTGTCTACATGCTTGCGAACTTTCTGGTGCTCGAGCTGGTCGGTCTGCATCTGGTCTCCCGGGTGGCCCTCCGGCCCTTGCAGCGCCTGGTGCAGCGGGCGGAGACATGCAGCCAGGATGGCCAATGGTTTGCCTGGGACCTGGCGGACAAGGACGAGTACGGTCGTCTTTCCCACGCCTTGAACCATATTTACGGCCGCCTCCAGCAGGACCGGGATGAACTGGCGGCTGCCGTCGAACGGCTCGAAGCCGCAAACCGGGCGTTGCGCCGGGCCCGGCGGGAAGTCCAGCAAGCCGAGAAGCTGGCCGCCATCGGGCGGTTGTCTGCCGGATTGGCCCACGAAATTGGCAACCCGCTGGGCATTGTCACCGGCTACCTCGAGCTGCTGCGCCAGGACCGGATGACCGTCGCCGAGCGTCGCGACATTCTCGAGCGCATCGAATCCGAAACAGCCCGCATCGCCCGGATCATTCGCCAGCTCCTCCACCTGGCCCGACCGGCGCCTGAAACGAGAAAAATCTTTCCGGTCCATGACCTGTTGCGGGAAACGGTGGAGATCTTCGAAAACCAGCCCTTCAGCCGCTGCTTGGCGATCCGGCTGCAGCTCGAGGCGTTGAGTGACCGGGTGTGCGGGGATCCCGAAAGCCTGCGGCAGGTCCTGCTGAACCTGATGATCAACGCCGCCGACGCCGTCCGTACCGCTGATCCGGACCGGGGCGGTACGGTCATCATCCGCAGCGAGAACAGCGACAGCACCATCCGCATCCTTTTCCAGGACGACGGCGTGGGGATCGCCCCCGAGCATCTGCCGTTGATATTCGACCCGTTTTTTACCACCAAAAAGCCGGGGCAGGGCACAGGGCTGGGCTTGGCCGTCAGTTACATGATCATCGAAGCTTTTGGCGGGCACATGACCGCCGATAGCAGGCCGGGCCAGGGTACAACACTGGCGGTCGAGCTGCCCCTGGCTGATGAAGGCGAAGGGCAGGAGGCCGAGGGGGAAGGAGGCGCCTTACCGTGGCAAAGCGCTTGTTGATCGTCGACGATGAAGCCAATATGCGCCACATGCTGTCCTTGCTGCTGGGGCGATCAGGCTACAAGGTGGAGACGGCCGCCAACGGCCGCGAAGCCCTGGAGGCGGTCCGCCGGACGCCGTTCGACGTGATTCTCTGCGATTTGAAGATGCCGGAAATGGACGGGATGGCCTTCCTGGAGGCAGCCGGAGAGCTGATCGGCGAGACCACCGTAATCATGATGTCGGCCTTCGGCACCGTGGACACGGCCCTGGAAGCGATGAAACGCGGCGCCTACGACTACATCTCCAAGCCTTTCAAGCCCGACGAAGTCTACCTGGCGCTGCGCAAGGCGGAGGAGCGAGAAGGGCTGCGACACGAAAACCGGCGCCTGAGAGAGACACTGCAGCGCATCGAAGGCGACTGCCGGTTCGGCCGGCTGGTGGCGGCCAGCCCGGCCATGCAGGCGGTGTTCGATCTGGCGGAAAAAGCGGCTCGCTACGACACGACGGTTCTGATCTGCGGCGAAAGCGGGACGGGTAAGGAACTCGTGGCCCAGGCCATCCACCAGACGGGGATTCGCGCCCATGGCCCGCTGGTGGCCGTCAACTGCGGCTCGATCCCCGAAAATCTGCTGGAAAGCGAACTGTTTGGATACTGCAAGGGGGCCTTCACCGGGGCGGAACACAACAAGCCGGGCCTGTTTCAGCAGGCGGCGGGGGGGACCCTGTTCCTGGACGAAATCGGCGAGATGCCGCTTAGCTTGCAGGTCAAGCTGCTGCGGGCGCTGCAAGAGGGCGAAGTGAGGCCGGTGGGCGGTCTCACCCCCCAAAAAACCGATGTGCGCATTCTGGCGGCCACCGCCAAGGACCTGGCGCAAGAGGTGGCGCGGGGCGCCTTCCGGCAGGATCTTTTCTACCGCCTTAACGTGTTGATGATCGAGCTGCCGCCCCTGCGTCAGCGGATTGCCGATGTCCCCCTGCTGTGCCGGCATTTCATCGCCCGCTGCAATCGGCGGCTGGGGCGAGCGGTCCAAGGCGTTACCCCGGAGGCGATGGCGATATTGTTGCGGCACCAGTGGCCCGGCAATGTGCGGGAGCTGGAAAACGTCATCGAACGGGCGGTGGTCTTGGCGGAGGGTGAGCAGATTCAAGTCGGCGACCTGCCGCCGGCGCTCCAAGGCAGGCAGACGACCGGGGCCGGCGCCGACCCGAGCGGGTTTTCCATCAAGGCCGCCCGCCGGCGCCTGGAGCGTCGATTGATTACCGATGCGCTCAAGGCTACCGGCGGCAACCGCACCCAGGCCGCCCGCCTGCTGGAGATCAGCCATCCGTCTCTCTTGAGCAAGATGCGCCTATACGGAATCGATCTGTAAAAATTCCTGATTATCGGATGACGCACGAGGCCCGCCCGGTAATATCGCCGAGGGGGGAGCTGTCCGACAAGCCCAAACCGGTCCGACAATCTTTCCGGCGGCGGGAGGTGGCCCCGCCCCGATTCCCAACCACGTCCAAGTGAGGCTTTCCATGGAAGCGGAACGTCGCATCCGCGAGCATGTCGCCGCCCTCTACGGTCCGGAGCGCACCGAGGGCATCTGCACCGATCTCGAAAAACGAATGAGCCGCATGCCGCCGCCCCCTGCAGCCCACCGCTACCGGTTTGGGCCGGCCGATGCCGTGCTCATCACCTATGGCCACAGCCTGCAAGGCGCAGGTGAAGCCCCCTTGCGAACCTTGAAGGTTTTTGCCGACCGTTACCTGGCCGGTCTTTTCAACACCATCCACATTTTGCCGTTTTTCCCCTACACCTCCGATGACGGGTTCTCCGTTGTCGACTATGCCCAAGTCGATCCCGAGCTGGGCACCTGGGCCGACGTGGCGGCCCTCGGCGAGAATTTTCGCCTGATGTTCGACTTCGTGCTCAACCATGTGTCGGCCCAGAGCGACTGGGTGCGCCACTACCTGGCCGGCCATGCCGAGTTCGCCGACCTGGCCATCGCCGTGTCGCCTCGCTGCGACCTGTCGGCGGTGGCCCGTCCCCGGGTGACGCCGCTGCTGACGGCCTTCCCCTACGTTGACGGCACCACTCGCTGGCTCTGGACCACTTTCGGGCCGGATCAGGTCGATCTCAACTGGGCCAATCCGGCGGTGATGCTGCGGATGGTGGACGTGATGCTCGATTACGTACGCCGGGGCGCCGTCGTGCTGCGCCTCGATGCGGTGGCCTATCTGTGGAAGACCGTGGGCACCGACTGCATCCATCGCCCCGAGACCCACCGCGTCGTCAAGCTGCTGCGCGCCATTCTCGACCGGGTGGCCCCCCACGTGGTGATCCTTACCGAGACCAACGTACCGCACGTGGAAAACCTCAGCTACCTGGGCGATGGGCGCGACGAGGCGCAGGTGGTTTATAATTTCACCCTGCCGCCCCTGCTGCTGCACACCCTCCTGGAGGCCGATGCCACGGTACTGTCCCGGTGGGCCGCCGGGCTGGAGACGCCGTCGCCGGAAACGACGTTCCTGAACTTTACCGCCTCCCACGACGGCATTGGGCTGCGCCCCCTGGAGGGGATTTTGCCCCTGGCGGCCGTGGACCGGCTGGTGGATCACGCCCTGGCCAACGGCGGCCGGGTCTCGATGCGCACCGGAACCGACGGCCAGCGCCAGCCCTACGAGCTGAACATCACCTATATCGACGCGCTGCGTTCGGCCGACCCGTCCGATCCCTGGCACCTGGCCCGGTTCATGGCCAGCCAGAGCATCCAGTACGCCCTTCCCGGGGTGCCGGCCACCTACATTCACAGCCTGCTGGGTTCGCGCAACTGGCAGGCGGGGGTCGAGGACTCCGGCCAGCCCCGGCGCATCAACCGGCAGCCGCTCAACGCGGACCGCGTGCGCCGGGCCCTCGCGGACCCGACAAGCTTCCGGCACGCGGTTTTCAATGCCTATCTGCGCATGGTCCGCATACGGTGCCAGCAGCCGGCCTTCAGCCCTTCGGCGACGATGGCGATCCTGGACCTGGGGCCGTCGGTGTTCGCCGTGCGACGCCAGTGTGCTTCCCAGTCCCTCTGGGCCTTGACCAACGTTTCCAGCCACCGGTGCCAGGTCCAACTGACGGAGGCCGGCGGCGAGCTGGTGGACCTGATGGACGGCTCCCGGGTGGCAGCGACCGAAATCAGGCTGGCGCCTTACCAGTATCGCTGGTTGACGGAGCCGACCGAGGGGATGTTTCAGGAGGGGAAGGATCGTGGCTGAGCGGAGCCTCTCGGGGGGAAGATGTTGTGCCAGCCTCTGCCGGCGGCTTGCCTTGGCCCGAAAGCAGGGCCGGTTCGTGCTCGGCCACCTTGCGCAGGATGGCGTCGATCTGGCGGCTGATGGTTTGGATGCGCTTCCTGATGGCGACGTCGTCGAGATCGTGCGGCATGACGGGCGGAGGATCAGCGCGGATAAACACCGTGCTGGTAGATGTAGTCGAAGTAGTAGCGGCGATAGGCCGCCGAATCATCCTCCTCGGAACCATCCCCGTCGCCGGATTTCTCGGCCGCCTCCGTTTCATCGCCCTCCAGCCAGAGCTGCCGGGCGTGGTTGTAAAGCACTTTGACGACCACGTCCGACTGGATCATCAGTTCGGCATGGGCCTGGATAAATGCCTCGATGCCTTCGATGACCATCTTGACGTTGCCGATAAATTCCGAGTCGTCCCGGCGGCTGTCCAGGTAGCTGCGGTAAAGTCGCTGAAGAATCGAACAGCCGGTTCCCTCGATGGCATCGATAAAGTTCATCGGCCTTTTTCTATGGAGGTTCCGCTTGCTGAGGATGAATGGGGAGGCCCGTCCCGCGGAGGTCGTCCCCCATGTCCACCAATGGAATGATGCGTGGCGGGGCAATCTGGAGCCGACGGGCGGAATCGAACCGCCTACCTGCTGATTACGAATCAGCTGCTCTACCGAATGAGCTACGTCGGCTCTGACCGGGAAACCAAGTATCACAAGCAGTTGCGGCGATCAAGCCAAAAACGGAAACCTATCTATCATAACCGATGAAAAATATATCGTCCGGTGTTCCGCGTCATCGAGCAGGGCGACCAGTTGGCCGGCGGTCACCGGGGCGCCGATGCGCACCGTGATTTTTTCATTTGGCCATCGCTTGCAGCAGGCGGCTGCGACTGCCCCGGTCCATATCCTCCAGGGCAAAGCGCAGCACCGCCTCCAGGAAGGCCGACTTGTTGGCCACGTTGGCGCCGGAGAGTTTCAACTCGTAGAACTTGCGATCGAAGCGCTCCAGCAGGTCGACGGGCAGATAGAAGCCGGCCTTTCGCTTGTCGGCTGGCGGCGTGTCGTCTGATCCGGTGGCCACCGCCATCGGATCCAGGACGACGTCTTCGAACAGCTCCAAGCCTTTTTTGGGGTTACGGCTCGTCATGATCATCGATCCTTTGGGCAAGAAGTTGATAATCGGCGGCTCCCCGGGCCTGGGCGCTGTACTCGAAAATGGTGCGCCCGTAAGCCGGCGCTTCGCTCAGGCGGACGTTGTAGTGCACCGGATCGCAGATCTGGCGTTGAAAGAAGCGCTGCAGGTATTTGAGAATCGCCGCGCTTTGGCGGGTGCGCAGATCGTAGAGGGTGGGCAGCACGTAGCGCAGCTGCAAGGCCGGGTTGAGCTTCTGGGCCGAGAGCAGGTAGCCGAAGAAGGTTTTGAGCCCCTCGAGGGCCGGGGCTTGGAGCGCCACGGGGCAAAGCACCTCCTCGGCGGCCATCAAGATGTTGACGCTGAGCACATCCCAGCCCGGCGCGCAGTCGAAAATCAGGTAGTCGAGGGCGCCGTCCTTGGGGACCAGGGCCTTGGCCAGCAGGGTCTGCCGCTGTTCCCGGGGCTGCTCGCCGAGCCAGTTTTTCAGCTCCACCAGCTTGATGCCGCCGGTGAGGAGCCACAGGTTGTCGCGGGCGGCGCAGACCACTTCGCTCTTGGAGACCCGTCGGCCCCTTTCGTCATAACCGGTAACGAACTCGTAGAGCCCATAGGGGTGTCGGACACCGAGAAATTTGGCGGCCTGTGCCTGGGTATCGCAGTCGACCAGAAGGACCCGCCGGCCCATTCGAGCCAGGGCGTCGGCCAGGTTCACCGCCGTGGTGGTCTTGCCGACGCCCCCCTTGGCCATGGCTACGGCGATTTTGCGCATGGGATCGATACCGAGAAAGGTTGAGATGGAAGCGGTCTGCTCTTTTCTTCTGTTCAGGCGTATTGTCGTTCTTCCTTACCATGACCCGGTTGCCATTGACAATCCCCCGCCGATTGCATTTGGCCCCGAATCGATGGTAAGGGGCTGCATCCGTCCTGCCCCCCGGGGGGC
>DQXI01000098.1 GCA_011042305.1 Desulfobacteraceae bacterium | reverse complement strand
CTATTAAAGCTGTATCAGTATCTGGGAAATATTTAACTTTCATTTTTTAACCTCCTCCTTGAAAGACCTATCAAAAATTCGATACGAAATAAAATGGTTTTAAAAGGCCAGGACCGCCTGAATTTCGACGCCTTCATGCGGCGGGTTAAGAAGGGGGCACGCATCCGTTCGCAGAACCAGCTTGCCGGGGCCCTGGGCATCCACCGCTCGGCGGTGACCCAGGCCAACTGGCTCTCATCAGCGACAACCGGGCCTACGAGACGATCCTGGTCGATGCCGGCGCCGCCGCGGTGCGCATCCTGGGCCGGGTGGTCCAGCTCCAGCGGCGGGTCTGAGGGCTTTTTTGGGGAATGGACGCCTCTCTATTTCGCCGCGATCCGCTCCAGGGTCCAGTCCACCAACTGCCGGCTCAGGTCGTCGGCAGCCCGGCCGAAGGCTTCCACCACGGCGTCCACGCTCTCGTCGGCGCTCGGCTCGCCCACCTCGAAGCGACGGGCGGCCCGGATCCGCTGACGTCCGCTGTCGACGAGCCGGACGTCGAGGCGGATCACCGCCCGGGGCCGGCCCTGGACGTATTCGCTGTGAAAGGCGCGCAGGTCGCTGACCAGCTCGAAATCGGCGCTCACCCGGTCTCGCTCGTTCACCACGGCGGCCAGGCGGTTGTCCTGGCGAAACGCCTCCACCAGCCGGTCGCGCAGCAGGGCGGGCGCGTTGTCGCTCCAACGGGCTCCCTGGTAGGCGCTGAGCCGGTGCGTTGTCGGCATCACCAAAATGCGCGAGCCGTAGATGGCGCGGCTGGCCTGGGGCGTGTCAACCCGTAACGTCAGCGGCAGTTGGCGCGGACTGGAAACGGGTAGGGCCGCGGCGGGCAGAACGTAGACGTTCAGCGGCTCGCCTCGGCCGATGAGGGTGCAGGCGCAAAGCGCCCCGAGCTGGGCGGCGAGCACCAGCGTGACGGCAATGCGAAAATAGCGGTGACGGTTCACGGGGCAAACTCCTGGATCGGGTCGGGGCCGAAGAAAAACGCGGCCGGGTTGTCTTCGAGGCGGCGGGTGATGCGGCCCAGGTTGCCGAGAATGGACCGCAGGTCGCGCATGGCCGGTCCGAACTCGGCCAGTCCCTTCATCCCCTGCGACAGGGAAGCCTGGTTGTCGGCCAGCAGTCTGTCAAGGCGCTCGGCGGCGTCCCGGAGGGTGCCGATGGCCGCGTTGGCGCCCTCCAGGCTCCGGCGTCCCTCCTGGGACAGCAGGCTGTTGGCATTGCGGCTCAGGCGGTTCAGCTCGCGAAGCAGGTCGCTTGTTTCGGCGCCGACCCGGTTGAAGGTGACCACGGCCTCGACGATTTCTTGGCGCTGGTCGGCCAGGGTGCCGGTGGTTTGCTCCAGGTGGTCCAGGATCCTTCCGAAGCGCTCGAGGTTCTCCTCCGAGAGCAGCAGCATGGCGTTGCTCAGCAGCCTGTTGAGGTTTTTGGCAAGGGTTCCGCTGTCCGCCAACAGCATGCTCAGTGGCGAAGGGTCGGCCATGATCAGCGGCGGATTTTCCCTGCTGCCCACCAGCAGCGGGCTCTCCGGGCTGCCGCCGTGGAGCTGGATGCTCATGGAGCCGGTGATGTTGGTCAGGTGCAGGCTGGCCCGGGTGCCCTGGCGGATGGGAATGTCGCTGAAGATGCGGATACGGGCGCGCACCTGGCGCGGATCGTCCGGATGGAGCCGCAGGCCCACCACGTCGCCGACCTTGATGCCGCTGTAAAGAACCTCGTTGCCGACGGCCAGCCCGCTGACCGCCTGGTTGAAGCCGACCTCGTAGTAGGCGTAGGCGCGGTCGCCGCTGGACTTGTCCAGCCAGAGGGCGAAAAGCAGGGCGCCTGCCGCCGCGATGACGGTAAACAGGCCGATGATGATGTGGTGGGCTCGGGTTTCCATCTCACGCCTCCTGCGGCGGTTGGACGGTCCCGCGGGCCGCACGGCCCCGCGGACCGTGGAAATAGTCGCGGATCCAGTCGTCATCGGTGGCTTCCACCACCGCCAGGCGGTCGGCCACCAGCACCTGCCTGCGGGCCAGCACCGCCACCCGGTCGCAGGCGCTGTAGAGGGTGTCCAGATCGTGGGTGACCAGGAAGATGCTCAGGCCCAAGGCGTCCCTGAGGGTCAGGATCAACCGGTCGAAGGCGGCGGCGCCGATGGGATCCAGCCCGGCGGTGGGCTCGTCGAGAAACAGGATCTCCGGGTCCAGGGCCAGGGCCCGGGCCAGGGCGGCGCGCTTGACCATGCCGCCGGAAAGCTCGGCGGGAAATTTCAGCGCCGCTTCGGCGGGCAGCCCGGTAAGCGCCAGCTTCAGTCTTGCCAGGTGCTCGGCGTCATGCCGATGAAGCCCGGCGTGCTCGATGAGCGGCAGGGCCACGTTTTCCTGGACGGTGAGCGAGGTGAACAGGGCGCCGCGCTGAAACAGGACCCCGAAGCGGCGTTCGACCTCGGAGCGCTGCCTCGGCGATAGGCGGTCCAGCTGCTCGCCGAACACTTCCACCGTCCCTCCATCGAAGCGGTGCAGGCCGACGATGCTGCGCAGCAACACCGATTTACCGGCCCCCGAGCCGCCCACGACGCCGAGGATCTCGCCGGCAAACAGGTCCAGGTCGAGATTCTCGTGGACGGTGAGGGATCCGAAACGGTTCAGCAGGCCCCGCACCCGGATCAGTGGCGCCTGGTCCCCGCTCACCATCTCATCTCCATGCAGAACATGGCGGCAATGGCATCCAGCAAAATCACCATGAAGATCGACTGCACCACGCTGCTGGTGGTGTGCTCGCCCAAGGACTGGGCGCTGCCGCTGACCTTGAAGCCCTCCAGGCAGCCGATCACCGCGATGACGAAGGCGAACACCGGCGCCTTGGCCAGACCGATGAAAAAATGCCGCAGGGTGATGTCGCGCTCGAAGACGGCCAGAAACTGCGCCGAGGAGATGTCCAGCATCAGGGTGCACACCACCGCGCCGCCGAAAATGCCGGTCATGGTCCCGATGAAACTGAGAATCGGCAGGGAAACCATCATGGCGAGCACCCGGGGCAGCACGAGCAGTTCCACCGGGCTGAGCCCGAGGGTGCGGATGGCGTCGATCTCCTCGTTGGACTTCATGGAGCCGATCTGGGCGGCAAAGGCGCTGGCGGTGCGGCCGGCCAGGAGCACGGCGGCCAGCATCACCCCGAATTCCCGCAAAAACGCATAGGCGATGAGATGGACGGTGTAGATGGTGGTGCCGAAGTCCTGGAGCACGGTGGCGCCGAGAAAGGCGACCACGGCACCGACGAGAAAGGTGAGCAGGGAGACGATGAGAACGGCGTTGAGCCCGGTCTGCTGGATGTGGGCCACCATGGCGGTGATGCGCCAGCGGCGGGGCCGGGGTAGGGTGGCCGCCAGGGTCGCCAGGGTCAGGCCGATGAAGGCCAGCAGCATGCGCTGCTGCTGCCAGAGGGCTTCCACCTGTTTTCCGGTTTGCGCCAGAAAGGCGATCAGCGGCGAAACGCGGCGCTGCTTGGCCGTTAGCGGCGAGGCCATGGCCTCGGCCACGGTCTGCAGCAAAGCCCGTTTGGCTTGGGGCAGGTCGGGTGCCCAGTCGGTGACCTGCTGCAATCGTTCGACGCCGATCAACTCCACCAGGAGCGCGGCGCCGGCCGTGTCCAGGGCCGCCAGCCCCGCCAGATCGACCTCCGGCGCGGTGCCCCGTTGCTGCCTCCACGCGGTGACCTGCTTTTTGAGGGCGCCGTGGTGGGCAAGGGTCCAGTCACCGGTGATCCGAAGGCGATCCGGCCCCTGTTCAAGGCGTCCCGGCTGTGATGAAATGGTAGGCATGGAGCGTCCGTTGCCCTCTGGCCGGATTGAAATTTTGGCTCCAAGTAAAGAAGGCGGCCGCCAGGCGGTATCAACCCCAAAGAGATAAGCATGTTACCCCAATTTTGACGAAAGGAAAACAACCGTTCGGGCAACCGCATCTCCCTCAGCCATTCCGGGGGAGATTGGGGGCGTCCCGGCGTCCGTCGATACCAAACAGCCGGCAGGTATTGTCCCAGAGGATGGGCGCCAGCTCCTCGGGGGGCTCCCCGCGGACCTCGGCGACCTTGAGCAGGACGGTGCGCACGAAGGCCGGTTCGTTGCGCCGATGGCGGTTGCGCTCGGGGGTGGGGGTGAGGTAGGGGGCGTCGGTTTCCACCAGGAGGCGCCCGGCGGGGATCCGGGGGAGCATGGCGCGCAGGTCCCGGCCCCGGGCCGCGAGGGTGACGATGCCGGTGACGCCGATGTAAAATCCCATTTCCAGGCACTGGTCCAGTTCGCGGGCGGTGCCGGAAAAGCAGTGGACCACGCCGCGGCGGCCGGGCCAGTCGTGAGCGCGCAGCAACTCCAGCAGCCGCCCGCCGCTGTCGCGCTCGTGGAGAATGATCGGCAAGTCGAGTTCGCGGGCGATTGCCAACTGGCGCACGAACCAGCGCTCCTGGTCATCCCGGGGCGAGTGCATCCGGTTGAAATCCAGGCCGATCTCCCCCCAGGCGCGCACCTTGGGGCTGGCGGCCAGTGCCTTGAGCTGCTCCAGAACCGCTTCGCTGCACCCGGCCGCATCGTGGGGGTGCACCCCGACCGAGGCCCAGCATTGCGCGTATCGCTCGGCCAGATCCACGGCCCGGCGGCTGCGCGCTTCGTCGATGCCGACGATCATGGCGCCGCGCACCTCGTTTTCGGCCATGCGCGCCAGTACCCGGGGCAAGTCCCTCTCGAAAGCCTCGTCATCCAGGTGGCAATGGCTGTCGAAAATCTCCATGTTTCAACTTCCGGTTTTCCTCTTGCCGTTTCAGTGGCTTAGCCCGCCGGCTCTCTCAAACAGTTGCCCCGCCTATCACAGCTTGCCCCGCAAGGCAAATCCACCGGAGGATTTGCCCTTGATTTAATAATGAGTATATGCTTGCTTGGGCTCCGTGAAATTTCTCGCGCCACCCGGCCCGAAAGCCGGGGGCGATCGTTTCGGCGTATTTTGTTAGGAGGTGGTTATGTTCAAGATTATCAGACGTGAAGAGATGTCCCAAGGCAACGTGATCCTCAATGAGATCGAGGCGCCCAAGATCGCGGCCAAGGCCAAGCCCGGCCAATTCGTCATCCTCAAGGCCAACGAGGAGGGCGAACGGATTCCCCTGACCATGGCCGACACCGATCCGGCCAAGGGGACCATTACCATTATCTACATGGTGGTGGGGAAATCCACCGCCCTGTTCAAATCCCTCAAGGTGGGCGATGGATTCCAGGATGTCATCGGCCCCCTGGGCAAGCCGACCCACATCGAGAAGGTCGGCACGGTGGTCTGTGTCGGCGGCGGCACCGGGGTGGCGGTGCTCTACCCGATCACCCGGGCCATGAAGCAGGCCGGCAACCGCGTGGTGGCGATCATCGGCTCCCGCAGTAAAGACCTGCTGATCATGGAGGACATGATGCGGGCGGCCAGCGACGAACTGATCGTCTGCACCGACGACGGCTCCTACGGTCACCACGGCTTCGTCACCGACCAGCTCAAGGTGGTCATGGAGCGCGAGAAGGTGGACCAAGCGGTGTGCATCGGCCCGGTGCCCATGATGAAGTTCTGCTCCAAGCTCACCAAGGAGTATGACGTGCCGACCCTGGTCAGCCTCAACCCGATCATGGTCGACGGCACCGGCATGTGCGGCGGCTGTCGGGTGACGGTGGGCGGCCAGACCAAGTTCGGCTGCGTGGACGGGCCCGAGTTCGACGGTCACCAGGTGGACTACGACGAATTGATGATGCGGCTGCAGGCCTACTGCGAAGATGAAAAGCGCTGTTACGAGCGCTTCCGCACGCTTCACGCCGCCGGATGATCCGCCGGCCAGCAGCCAACGGAGCACTTTAACCGCCAGCGAAGCGGTTTCAGATTCAATAGAGTCAATATCGATTTCAGGAGACGCATTGCGTCCAACGGGGAGGAAAGGGATGACGGAGAAAGAAAAAAAGAAAAAAGCCGCGCGCACGCCCATGCCCGAGCAGGCGCCCGAGGTGCGCCGGCGCAACTTCCTGGAGGTTCCGACCGGATACACCGAAGAAATGGCCGTTGCCGAGGCCCAGCGCTGCCTGCAGTGCAAGAACCCCGGTTGCGTGAAGGGTTGTCCGGTCAACGTGGACATTCCCGGTTTTATCAAGCTGATCGCCGAGCGCAATTTCACCGAAGCCATCCGCCACATCTGGTCCACCAACAGCCTGCCGGCGGTCTGTGGCCGGGTTTGCCCCCAGGAAAACCAGTGCGAAGGGCTCTGTGTCCTCGGCAAAAAGGGTGATCCGGTGGCCATCGGCAACCTGGAACGCTTCGCCGCCGACTGGGAGCGCGAGCACGGCACCGGTGCCCTGCCGCCCAAGCAGCCGTCCACCGGCAAGCGGGTGGCGGTGGTGGGCTCGGGCCCTTCCGGTTTGACGGTGGCCGGCGACCTCATCGCCAAGGGCCACGACGTGACCGTGTTCGAAGCCTTTCACAAGGCCGGCGGCGTGTTGGTTTACGGGATCCCCGAATTCCGCCTGCCCAAGGCCATCGTCGCCAATGAGGTCAACTTCCTCGAGCGCCTCGGGGTCAAGGTGGAGTGCAACGCGGTGGTGGGGCGGACCGTCTCCCTGGACGAGCTGTTCGAGGAGGGCTACGACGCCATCTATCTCGGCGTTGGCGCCGGATTGCCGCGGTTCATGAACATCCCGGGCGAAAACCTGATCGGCATCCTGTCGGCCAACGAGTACCTCACCCGCGCCAACCTGATGAAGGCCTACAAGTTTCCCGAGGTGGACACTCCCATTCCCCACGGCAAGAACGTGGTGGTGCTGGGCGCCGGCAACGTGGCCATGGACTCGGCCCGCACCGCCATGCGCTTGGGCGCCGACTCGGTGCGCATCGTCTACCGGCGCAGCCGTGCCGAGATGCCGGCCCGGGCCGCCGAGATCCACCACGCCGAGGAGGAGGGGATCGAGTTCTTCCTGCTCACCACCCCCACACGATACCTCGGCAACGAAAAGGGGCGGCTCACCGGCATGGAATGTCTCAAGATGGAACTGGGCGAACCGGACGCCTCCGGCCGTCGCCGGCCGGTGCCCATCGATGGCAGCGAGTTCCAGATCGAGTGCGACCTGTGCATCGTGGCCGTCGGCTCGGGGGCCAACCCGCTGTTGACCTCTTCCACCGAGGGCTTGAAACTGAACAAGTGGGGCTACATCATCGCCGACGAGGAAACTGGCAAGACCACCAAGAAGGGCGTGTGGGCCGGGGGCGACATCGTCACCGGCGCGGCCACGGTGATCCTGGCCATGGGCGCCGGCCGCAAGGCCGCCGACTCGATTCACAAGTACCTGACTTTTGGCTGGTAAGTCTCACCTCGTTAGAATCGCTGAAAACCAAAAAGGCCGGGCGCTCCAAGCGGAGATGCCCGGCCTTAATTTAGCCGCATTGCCGCCGTTTTCAGCGTCGCGGGCTGTAGTGACGCTTGAGCCAGCAGCTAAGGCCATCTAAACCAGGAAACAGCACCCGCTCGGTGATGCCGGCCTGGTCGAGTTTGTCGCGGATCTCCCATTTGAGGGCCGCCGGAATCACGATGCGCCGGCAGATGCGGGGGTATTGGCAGAGCCAT
>DQXI01000129.1 GCA_011042305.1 Desulfobacteraceae bacterium | reverse complement strand
GCGCCAAGCGACCGTAAGCCCGGACAGTACGCTGCCTGCGCTAAAGAAACGATTTCTCTCATTGAGGCAGTGCCGCATGGCTAACGTTGCCGCCCTGTCCGGGCTTACGGTCGCTTGGCGCCGAGTTTTTCGGGCCGCCGGACAAGACTGCCCGGCGGACACCGGCGGCAGGGCCTTCGAGCAAGGCATTCTGCCATTTTTCAGCCACCTGAAACTACCGGGGCGTCCATCACCCGGTATTGCCAAAGGAGAAACTCGAGGTAGTCCCTCAGGACGGATCGGTCCATTTTCTCGAAGACATTCAAGTCCATGGGGGACTCCTTTCGCGGATTTTTTTCTTGATTTTTCCATCAGGCCGAATAAGTTGGGGTTGTTCCGCCACCTTATTTTTCTCTAAAGCCTATCGGATGACTGCCATGATTGAATCCCTGGTCAAGGCCAACCTCAATCTCTACGCCGTTCTGCGCAACCTGCCGCTCCTGGTGAAAAGCGACCCGGTGGCGGCCAAAACCGTGGCCCAGTGGCGCATCGGGATCCAGTTCGTCGTCTGGCGCGGCCCGGCAGCCACGCTGGTCTTCGAGGACGGCACCTGCGTTTTCGAGCGCGGCCGTCACGGCAACACGGAAGTGGTATTCGGATTCATCACCCCCGCCCACTTCAACCGCATGATGGACGGCAAGGGCACGCCGGTTCCACTCAAGGGTTTCAGGCACCTCGGTTTCATGCGCAACGAGTTTCCCAAGATCGCCGACCGCCTCGCTTTCTTTCTCAAGCCCACCGACGCCAAGCTCGCCGATCCCCACTACCTGGCCGTCAACACCCGTCTGACCCTGGCCACTGCCGTCTTCGCCGCCCGCGAACTGGCGCTTTTCGATCCGACCTGCCGCCAGGTCGCCGGCCGCATCCGCGACGGGGCGGTGCTGCTCAAGATCCTGCCCGACGGCCCCTCGGCGCACCTGATTTTTGAAGGCGGTGAGGTCACCGCCGGCCTCGGCGATGTCCAGCGCCCCATGGCGCGCATCGATTTTCGCGACCAGGCCACCGCCAACGCCTTCCTCAACGGCCGCCTCGATCCGTTTACGGCCATTGCCTCCGGTGAGGTGGCCATCCGCGGCCAGACGCCCATGATCGACAATCTCAGCCTGATTTTCGACCGCATTCCCGGTTATCTCGGCTAACAGCAAGGCACCGGTCAAGGAGATCGCACCCATGGCAACCTACCGATACTCCAAGAGCCAGGAGTTGTTCCGCCGGGCCGCAGGGGTGATTCCCGGCGGCATCTACGGCCACTTCAGTCCGGCGCCGCTAGTGCCGCCGAGCGCTTATCCGTTCTACACGGCCCGGGCCGAGGGATCCCGCTTCTGGGACGTGGACGGCAACGTGTTCATCGACTACATGTGCGCCTACGGGCCCATGGTGATGGGCTACGGGGCGGCTCACGTGGAAGAGGCGGCCGCAGCCCAGCGGCGACTGGGCGACAGCACCACCGGGGCGGCGCCGGTGATGGTGGAACTGGCCGAGCTGCTGGTGGACATTATGCCGGCGGCCGACTGGGCCTTTTTTGCCAAGAACGGGGCCGACGTGACCAACTTCGCCGTCATGATCGCCCGGGATGCCACCGGGCGCGACAAGATCGTGATGATCGACGGCGGCTACCACGGCACCGCCGGCTGGATGCAAGCCCCCGGCCACCACGGGGTCAGCGAGGAAGACCAGCGCCACGTAGTGCGCATTCCCTGGAACGATGTGCCGGCCTTCGAGGCCGTCCTGGATCAATATCCCGGTGACGTGGCCGGTTTCATCGCTACGCCTTACCACATCCCGACCTTCGCCGACAGCCAGATGCCGGCCGACGGCTACTGGGAAAAGATCCAGGCCCTGTGCCGACGCCACAACGTGGTGCTCATCGTCGATGACATCCGCCACGGCTTCCGTCTGGACATGGCCGGCTCAAGCGCTTACTTCGGCTTCACCCCGGATTTGACCTGCCTGTGCAAGGCCATGGCCAACGGGTATCCCATCAGCGCCCTGGTGGGCTGCGAGGCCCTCAAAAGTACCGCAGCCCGGGTGTTTCACACCGGCAGCTACTGGTTCCAGGCCGTGCCCATGGCCGCCGCCAGGGCCAACCTGGTCAAGATGGGCGAGATCAACGCTCCCCAGGTGATGCTCACCCGCGGGGCCCTGCTCCTTGACGCCATGGTCAACATCGCCAGGGGCTACGGCTACGAGCTGAAAGTCACCGGGGTGCCGTCCATGCCCTACGTGCGCATCACCAACGACGAGAGCCTCATGCTCCACCAGGACTGGTGCGCCGAGTGCACCCGGCGCGGGGCCTACTTCACCCCCCATCACAACTGGTTCATCTCGGCAGCCCACACCGACGCGGACATTCAGCGAACGCTGGAAATCGTGGACGAGGCGTTCAAGGCGGTGAGGGCAAAATATGGCAGCGCTTTCCAGAGTTGAAACGACGCGTCGATCTTGTCGAACCCGCCAGGCGGGTCGGACCAGTCCGACAAGCACGACAAGCCGGCAACAAAGCCCACGGAGACATTCCCCATGCCCCTCACCGACGCCCAGATCACCGCGCTGAAAGCCCGGGCCAAGCAGCTGCGCTACGACATCATCGACATCACCGGCTGGTCGGGCGGCGCCCACATCGGCGGCGCCCTGAGCCTGGTGGAGATCCTGGTGATCCTCTACGACCATTACCTTACCATCGACCCGGCAAGGCCCGACTGGCCAGAGCGGGATCGGCTCGTGGTGAGCAAGGGCCATGCCGGGATAGGCTACGCCGCCCTGTTGGCACGCAAGGGCTACTTCGACTTTGAACTGCTGCGCGATTTCAACAAGTTCAAGTCGCCCTTCGGCATGCACCTGGACGGCAACAAGGTGCGCGGAGTGGACGCCTCCACCGGATCCCTGGGTCACGGGTTGTCCATGGCTCTGGGCATGGCCCTGGGGGCCCGGGTGCAGGGGCAATCCTGGCGCACCTACTGCATCCTGGGAGACGGGGAATGCAACGAGGGATCGGTCTGGGAGGCAGCCATGGCCACGGCCCATTTCAAGGCCGTCAACCTCACCACTTTCGTGGACCGCAACCGGCTGATGATCGACGGCCCCACCGAGGAAGTGATGGGCCTGGAACCGCTGGCCGACAAGTGGCGGGCATTCGGATTCGAGGTCCGGGAGGTGGACGGCCACGATTTTTCCGCCCTGGCCGAAGCCATCGATTTTTCCCGAAGCCACACCGACGCCCCGGTGGTAATCATCGCCCACACCGTCAAGGGCAAGGGGGTTGATTTCATGGAAAACGACGTGCGTTGGCACTACGGCGGACTGGACACCGACCTCATTGCCAGGGCCAAGGCCTCGGTGGAAAAGCTCTACGCCTGACAGAAACGGAGGTTCCATGAGCGAAGGATTGACCTGGACCGTCTACGACGCCGACGCCATGACCCAGGCCGAAATCTACGGCCAGGTGCTCTGCGACCTGGGGCAGCGGCACCCCGAAATCGTCGGGCTTTCCGCCGATTTGGCCAAATCCACCAAGATCGGCTGTTTCGGCGACCGGTTCCCCCAGCGGTTTTTCAACGTCGGCATCGCCGAGCAGAACCTGTTCGGGGTGGCCGCCGGCCTGGCCAAGGCCGGCCTGGTGCCTTTTGTTTCCACCATGGCGGTGTTCACCAGCCTGCGGGCCGCCGAGCAGGTGCGCACCGACATCTGCTACCAGAACCTCAACGTCAAGATTATCGCCACCCACTCGGGCTCGTCCTTCGGCCAGGCCGGCACAACCCACCATTGCACGGAGGACCTGGCCGTGATGCGCAGCTTCGCCAACATGACGGTCATCGCGCCGGCCGACGGCATCGAGACGGCCAACGCGGTACGGGCGGCCTTCGCGTGGCCCGGCCCGGTGTACATTCGCATCGGCCGCAGCTTCGAGCCGCGCTTTTACGACAGCGAAGATTACGGTTTCCAGATCGGCCGGGCCATCGAGCTGCATCCGGGCACCGACGCCACCTTGATCTGCTGCGGCGTGACGGTGCGGCCGGCGGTGGAGGCGGCAAAAGTTCTAAGCCAGGAAGACGGGTTGAGCGTCCGGGTGCTCAACGTCCACACCCTCAAGCCGCTGGACGAGGCGGCCGTGATGCGGGCGGTGACTGAAACCCGGCGCATCCTCATCTTCGAGGACCACAACACCGTTGGCGGCCTGGGGACGGCGGTGGCCGATGTCATCGCCGCCAGCGGCAAAGGGTGTGCCTTCGTCAAGACCGGCGTGCCGGACTGCTTCTGCGAGGTGGGCTACCCCGAGGACCTTCAGAGCCACTACGGCCTGGACACCGACGGGATCATCGCCCGGGTGCGCGAGACGATGAACCTGGAGTTCGAGGCCGACGAAGACTGGGAAGACGAGGTGTAGCCCATGGCAAGCGACCGCGACAGGATGGCGGCCCGCATTTTTCTCTACGCCGTGTTGCCCGTGGCCCGCACCATCGTGGCCGACGATCCGGCCATGGCGGCCCGTTTTGCCGGCGTCCGCGCCAGGATCCAGTTCCGCGCAGAGGATCCGGCCGGCACCATGGGCGCCTGGCTGGCCTTCGACCGGGGACAAAGCAGCTTCCACCAGGGCTTATGCGAAGCCCCGGATCTCACCTTCGCCTTTGCCAGCCTGGCGAAGATGAACGCCTTTTTCGCCGGCAAGCCGGTGGTCCCCAGAATCTCCGGCTGGTGGCGAGCGGGGCTGCTCCTCAAGACCGTCTCCCTGCTCATGGCCCTGAAGATCCTCATGCCCGAAAGCGACCCCAAGGACCCGGCCAAGCGCCGCCTCAAGGTGAAGCTGACCTTCTACATGATCACCACCGCCCTGAGTCAGTACAACAAGGGCGGCGATCCGCAGATGCAAAAATGGACCGCCGGCCAACCTGAGCGCATCTACCAGATCACGGTGGACGAGGACATCGCCGCCTACCTGCGCGTCAAGGCCGGCCGCACCCAGGCCGGACGCGGCCGCTACACCAGGCGAAAGCCCTTCGTGCACATGAATTTCAACGGCGTCGAAGGAGCCTATCCCATCGTGATGAACCAGGTGGACATGGTGGCTGCCGTCCGCCGAGGGTACCTGTCCATCGAGGGCTCGCCCGAGTACGCCGGCCAGCTCGGCGACTTCATGGTACGCATCCAGGAACTGATCACCTGAAGACAACAAGCCCGATGACCGACAACTACGCCCGCATCGTCCACGACAACCTTGAGCAGCTCGACTGGAACGCCCCCGACAGGCTGGCCGCCCGGCTGCCGGCCCGGCTGACAGCCGGCGGCCTCGCCTTTCGCGCCTTCGGCCACGACTGTCTCCTGTCTGAAAAGAGAATTCTTCTCGATGGCCAGCCCGAGACGGGCCCGATGGGCATCCTGATCAGTCTCTACGCCCTTCACTGCTCACCTGAGAAGGCCGCCACAGCCCCTTTCAAGGCCTTCAAGGAGCTGCCCGGCAGCCAGCCCTATGTTGGCGCCTTCGCCAACCGCACCGAGGCGGCCCTCACAGCCCACGTCGACGCCCTCATCGAGAACCTCGACGCGGCAAGGAGAGCCCTGGACGGCGCCGATCCGCCGCCGGACATGCCCGGCGACGCCGCCGTAGTCCTCCGGCCGCTTCCCAAGATCGCCCTCTGCTATCTGCTGTATCGAAGCGACGAGGACTTCCCCGCCGCGGCCACCTGCCTCTTCGGCGCCAACGCCGAGCGCTCCCTGCCCACCGACGCCCTGGCCGACGTGGGCGAGTACACCTCACGGCGCCTGGTGGCGCTGATCAGTAGTTGATTTGGACGGCGCCTGACCTGCCAGACCGATCTGCAGGTTTGCTGGCGGATGTCCCTATTGACACGGCGCACCAACAGAATTTAAACCACTGCTCAATCGTCGTCACCGCAACGCAAGATGGAGGCCGCTTGCATCGATCCGATACCGAATCCACCCTCCAAACCCGCCACCATATTTTCTGGGGCGATGCCACCGACCTGTCTCCCGTCGCCGACGCCAGCGTCGACCTGGTGGTCACCTCTCCGCCCTATCCCATGATCGAGATGTGGGACAGGGTTTTCAAAGCGCAATCGGCCGAAGTCGCCCAGGCCTTGAGCCGGGGCCGGGGCATGGCGGCCTTCGAGGCCATGCACCAGGTGTTGGACCGGGTGTGGCGGGAACTGTGGCGCGTGATGCGCCCCGGGGCCATCGCCTGCATCAACATCGGCGACGCGGTGCGCACCATCGGCGGCCTCTTCACCCTCTATCCCAACCACGCCCGGATCCTCTCGGCCCTGCTGGCCATCGGCTTCAACCCGCTGCCGGCGGTCATCTGGCGCAAGCAGACCAACGCGCCCAACAAGTTCATGGGCTCGGGCATGCTGCCGGCCGGGGCCTATGTCACCCTGGAGCACGAGTTCGTTCTGGTGGTACGCAAGGGGAACAAGCGGAATTTTTCATCGGCTTCCGGCAAACAGCAGCGCCAGGAAAGCGCCTATTTCTGGGAGGAACGCAACCTGTGGTTTTCGGATGTCTGGTTCGACCTCAAGGGAAGCCGGCAGAAGCTGTCCAAGTCCGAACGCAACCGCAGCGGCGCCTTTCCCGTCGAGCTGGCCTACCGCCTGATCTGCATGTACGCCCTGCGCGGGGACACGGTGCTGGATCCTTTTCTGGGGACCGGGTCGACGATGATCGCCGCCATGGCCGCAGGGCGCCACAGCATCGGCATGGAAATTGATCGCAGTCTTGAGGACGCCGTCCAGGCGGGCATCGACGAAATGGTCCCCTGGGCCAACGAGCGGATCGACCAGCGCCTGACGGCCCACCGGGCCTTCGTCGCCGAGCGCGAAAAAAAACATGGGCCGTTGCGCCATCGAAACGTCCATTACGGCTTCCCGGTGGTCACCGGCCAGGAGCGGCAGCTTCGGTTCCACCGGCCGGCGGCGGTGCGAAGGTTGGACAAGGCCACGTTTAGCGTCGATTACGCGCCAGCAGACTACCCGGAAACCGAAACGAATGGACCGGCAGGCCAAACACGCGCCCCCCGCCGGCCATCCGTCGAACCTGCTGCCCGGCGGGAGCCGCCCAACGGCCAGTGCGTGCTGCCTGGTTTTTAACCGGCCCATGGACGGATTCAAAAAACCGCCCTTCAATGCCCCATCACCAGGCGCAGCCCCGCTTCGAGCCGGGACGGTTTCTCCTCGGACAGGGTGCCGCCAGCTTCCCGAAGGCGGCCCTTGTCCACCGAAAATCCTCTTTACTTTTGAGGCTGCCTCATATTTATTGCCCACGACCTGCGTTCTCGAGCGACGCCTTCAGGCAACTGGACACCCATCGACACAATACAGACGAGCGCTGCCGCCGGTATGGCCGGATCGATCGAGTGGGTGAGGGAAATGGTGATTGGCCATTTGATGTTTCCGGGCGCGTCCGGCATCCTTCAGCAGCTCGTCACCCCGGGCCCAGAACCCGGGGTCCATGTCGGAGGGATGAAGATTTTTATAAAATTATCAGGTAATTGCGCATCGCCAAAAACGAAGACTTCAAGAAGATCCAGCCCAAAGGAGTTACCATGCCCCGACGCGATGACATCCACAAGATCCTGATCATCGGCTCCGGACCGATCATCATCGGCCAGGCCTGCGAATTC
>DQXI01000226.1 GCA_011042305.1 Desulfobacteraceae bacterium | reverse complement strand
GTGTTACGCGACGTCTTCAAACATTTCGTCGCCGATGTGGAAAAAACCGTCGCCCCGGAGGAAACCGTCCAACGGGTGCGCCAGCGCCTGCGAACCCTCGACCTGGACATCCTTGCCGAAACCCGTCGCATCGACAGCGGCCGGCTCGACATTCCCGTTTACCTGAGCCTCTGCGGCCGCGACGCCCGCCTGGCCATCGGCAACCGCAAGCAGATGGGCAAGGGCTCCACCCCGGCCCAGGCCGAAGCCAGCGCCGTGATGGAGCTGGTGGAGCGCTTCAGCCTCTTCTCTTTCAAGCAGGATCCGTCCGGCTTCACTACCTCCCCCATGACAGCCGTAAGCGCCGAGGCCATCGACCCGGCCCTGTTGGCCCTCTCGGTTGACGATGCCTCGGCGGACGTTGAACCGGCCCTGGAAGTTCTCTCCGGGCTGCCCCTGCGCTGGGCCTGGGCCTTCGACCTGGGCGACGGGCGCTGGCGCCGGCTGCCGTTCGACTGGTTTTACGCCATCAATGCCTACAACGGCCCGGCGGCGGGCAACTGCGCCGAGGAGGCGATCTGCCAGGGAATCTGCGAGGTGGTCGAGCGCGATGTCTCGGCACGGGTGCTGTTGCAAGACGAGGGGCCTCCGGCCATCGATCCGGCCTCGGTGGTCGATCCGGTCTGCCTGGAACTGATGGACAAATACCGCCGGGCGGGCGTGCAATTGCATCTTTCCGACCTCAGCCTGGACAGCGGGGTTCCCACCGTGGCCGTGCTGGCCTGGGATCCGGCCACCTTCCCGGCGCGCAGTGAAATCGTCTGGACCGCCGGCACCGCCACCAGTCCCCAGCGGGCCTTGAGCCGCACCCTCACCGAGGTGGCCCAGCTTGCCGGAGATTTCGACAGCGGCGCCAACTTCGAGGCCAGCGGACTGCCCAAGTTCACGCGGCTCGACCAGGCCGATTTCGTCCGCCATTCTCCCCTCACCCGCCGGCTCGAGGACCTGCCCGACCTCTCCGGACCCAACCTCAGGGAGGAGATCCAGCGGCTCGCCGCAGCCCTGGCCCGCCGCGGCATGCCGGTGCTGCTGGTAGACATTACCCACCGGCAACTGCAAGTGCCCGCTTTTTACACCATCGTGCCCGGGGCCCGGTTCCGCGAACGCACCGCCAGCGCCAGCGTGGCCATGATCACCGCCAAGCTCATCGCCGAGACCCGCCCCCTGGACGAGGCCCTGGCACGCCTGGAGGACTTCGACCGCCGGCTGCCGGACCGCTACTTCATCCAGTTCTACCTGGGCACCGGCCGCCTGGCCGCCGGCAACCCAGAGGCCGCCCTGGGTTATCTTAAGCGGGCCCTGGATTTGGATCCGCCGCCGCCGGAGCGGGCGAGCATCCTGGTGTATCTGGCCAGCGGATTAAAGGAGACAGGGCGCTGGGACGAGGCGCTGGACGTGCTGCTGAAGGCCCGGGACCTGGAGCCGGACCGCACCGACATCCACAACCTGCTGGGGGTATGCCACTTCAAGCGCGGGGAACACGAGGCGGCCATCGCCTGCTTTCAGCAGGTGCTGGCCCTGGATCCCGGTTCGGCCATGGACCACGCCAACCTCGGGGTCAACTACCAGGCCATCGGAGATGACGAAAGGGCCGCGGCAGCCTACGAGGCCGCGCTCTCACTGGACCCCACCATCGATTTCGCCCTGAAGAACCTGCTCGAACTCCACGCGAAGGAAAGCATGAAATACCCCCCGACCGACGCAGACAAGCGCGGACAATGATATAAATTTTCTAGCGGAGCACAGCGGATCGGCTCCCCGGCGAGCCGGGTGTCGGACTTTCAGACCCGCTCAACGAGTTCTTCCGCCAGGGCGGTGTAGTCCTGGCCCCCGGGGCTGGCGGGCCGCCAGAAGACCACCGGTTTGCCGGCGTCGGTGCTCTCGGCGATGGTGGTGTTGGTCCGGATCACAGTGTCAAACAGCAAGGCGGCGGTGCGCGCATCGGACCGGAGCTGACCGAGCACGCTGTGGCTGACCCGGGTGCGGCCGTCAAAAAGGGTGGCCACCACCCCGGCTACCTGCAGATCGGGGTTAATCTCCTCCTGGATGGCGCCAATGGTGTCGAAAAGCTCGTCCAGGGCGGCGTACGCGTACGGATGGGTCTGGCAGGGCACCACCACCTTGCCAGCGGCGGCGAAGACGTTAACCGTGAGCAGGGAGAGGCTCGGCGGCGTGTCGAGGAGGATGACGTCGAAATCACCGGCCACGCAGGTCAGGCCGCGGCGCAGGCGGTTTTCACGGCCGTACTCGTTGACCAGTTCGATGTCGGCCCCGGCCAGATCCGGGTGACCGCCGATCAGGGCCAGGTTGGGCCAGTCGGTGGGGGTGAGGGCCTCGCGGGCCACCGGTTCCTTGTGGCGCATGATCACGTCGTAGGCGCTGGGCCTCTCGCCGGCGGGCGCCATTCCCAATCCCCGCGAGGCATTGGCCTGGGGATCCATGTCCACCACAAGCACGCGGCGTTCCATGCGGCTCAGGGCGGCGGCCAGGTTGATCACGGTGACGGTCTTGCCCACCCCGCCCTTCTCGTTGGCCACGGCGATGATGGTCGGTGCGCTCTGGGGAGCCATTGCGCCTCCTTTCGATTGATTTTCAGACTTCAGGGCATGACACCCGCCCCGCTGTGACCCGTTGGCGCAGCCGGGTCCGCCCCAAGCCCGGCTACGGCCCCATGCTGTCGAGGCGCCCCCCTGTCATTCCGAGGAGGGCCGTGACGGGGAATCTCCCCCGCCTTTGGCCAGGCGCCGACGCGCCTCGGCCAGGGTGTGGCCCGCAGCGGCGGCCGCTTTTTCGATCTCCTCCAGCTGGGCCACGACCTGCTGCCGGCCGACGCCCTGGGATTCGATGCGCTCGGCCAACTGGGACAAGTCCTCTCCGCAAGCCCGGAGCTGGTCGCCCAAGGCTTCACGGATGCCCACGGCGGCGGCATCCACAAGCTTGAACAGGTATTGGAACTTGATATTTTCCTGGTAATTCTTGAAGTGAAACGCCACCGCCTTGAGCGTCTCCCGCTTGATGCGCCGCAGCCCGTCCAGCAGGGCCTGCATCCCCTTGTCGGTGGGAGCGGCCGCGGGCTTTTTCAGGATCCGACGGGCCCACTCCACCACCGTGTAGAAGCCCAGGCGGGCCACCGCCTCGGTGCGGATGCGGGCCGAAAATCCCAGCGGCGTGGCCGCCGACGGCACTTTCAGTCCTGCGCGCCGCTTGAGGGCATCGATGTCGACGAAGGTCAGCCGAGCCGGATCTTCGCCGGCTGTTTCTCCAGCGGCAGTTTCCGGGTCGAGGTCGGCCAGGGCTTCCCTGGCCATGGCGGCAAAAGGGCGGGCCACTTCGCTGAGCTGTTCCACGGTGCGGCCTTCCGCTTCGCGCAGGAAACGCAGTACTTCCGGGGTGACCGTCTCGGCGAGAAATCCTTCCAGGGATTGGCGAAAATCCTGGAACACGAGGTACAACGCACCGGAAAAGCCTGCCGATTGGAGGGCCTCCCGGTACTTGCCCGTCTCCGGAGCATACTGGCGCACGAAGGCCAGGGTGTCGCCGATGAGGGTGCCGGTGCGAGGGCTGAAGAAGCGCTCGATCTCATGGCGCAAGGCATCGCGCTGCTTGGCGGCGGCGCCGTCCAGGGTGTCGCGCACCAGTGCCTGGATCTGGTCGATGCGTTGGCGCTGGCGAGCCACCAGGATCTTGTGATCCGCCACCTGGTGAGCGTCGCGGTCGAGGGCCTCGCGGTGCAGCCGCCCCCAGCGGCCCAGGCCATCGGCCACCACCGCCAGGCGCTCCACGTGGTTGCCCAGCAGCAAAACCCGCCGCTCGTCCACCAGCTTGCGCTCGAACACTTCGTAAAACCGGGCGATTTCCGCGTCGGAAAAGCCGGTCAGGGTTGGCTCCCGGCGCCAATGAGTCAGCATGGCGGCGTCCTTGGCGGCCAGATCCTCGGCCGGCTGAGCGGCGAGCAGGTGGTAGAGAGCGCTGAGGGTGAAAATCAACGGATCGGGGTGAAAAACCCGCAACTGCTCCCGGGTGCGGGCCACCTGAGCTTGCAGCTCTTCCAGCGAGGCGTGCTCGTTGAAGTCGCAGTTGAACACGAAAAGCATGTTGGCGCCGATACCCATCTTGCGGATGATGGACAAGAACCGGAAATCGGCCTGGCGCAGGCCGGTGCGACTGCTGATCACGTAGATGATCAGGTGGGTCTGGAGCATGTAGTCCTGGATCATGGCCAGATGGTGGGGGTTGGGCGAATCGCTTCCCTGGCAGTCGGCGATTTCGACCCCCTCGGCCAGGTGGCCGGCGGCGATTTCCAGTTCCACGTCCTGCAGGTAGACCGAGAGGCTGTCGTCGCCGACAAAGTCCCGGTGCCGGCCGAAGCGGTCCCCGCGGTAGCGGACAACGGTGGTTTCGGCGCCGAGCTGGCCGCTGATCCGGTCATAGCCTTCCAGGTAGGAGGCGATCATCACGCTGTTGGGATCCTGGGTTCCATCGGCGATGAGGGCGGCCCGGTTCAAGCCGGCAAAAGCAGCCGCCAGGGCCTTGCGGTCCGCCTCGCGCCGCAGGTCGAAAGGCGTTCGAGTCAGCTCCGGAGGCAGCCCCGGCAGCATCACGATGGCCCGGGAGAGATCGGCGTTGATCTCCTCCCAGCTCTTGAAGTGCAGCCGTGCCTCGAGGGTTTCCCCGCGGCGGATACGGGTGACGATGGAAGTGACGATGCCCGCCCCGCGCTTGAGGTAATCAGCGCCGAGCAGGGCGTTGGTGAAGGTGCTCTTGCCCGACTTGATCGGCCCCACCACGGCCACGCGGATATACTCGTCGGTGACCTGTCGATGGGTTTGGCGACAGGTCCGCTGCCAGTCCTCCAGGGGCGCACCGCTGACGCCGGGCACTCCGCCGGCGCGAACGATGAGATCGTCCAAGGCGGTGGCCTGATCGAGAAGCGCTTCCTTTACACTGCGGTAGGTTTCCATGGCGCCGAGTGGATTGAAAAAAGGGCGGGCTCCGGCCCCTGCGGCCAGCCTGCCGGCAAATCGCGACGCTTATTACACGCCGCGGCCTCGCTTGTCAAAGCCCCTGCCGGCCTCAGGGCATTTGCGTCTCCACCTTGAGGTGCACCACATCTCCGGCGGGCACCGCTTCGGGCAGAATCTCGGGCGCCACCGACGCCCCTTGGACGCGCGCGCCAAGGCAGACCGGAGTCAGATCGGTCCAGGCGTCGGCGAGAAATTCATGAAAGCGGCCCCCGGGCAGCACGACGCCGCGGCCGAGAAAAGCGGGTCCCAGTTCGGCGCACACCAGGTTGAACAGTTTGATCGTCATCACGCCGGGCAGAATCGCTTGGATATCGGCGCAATGGGGATGATGGGAGAGACTGCTGCGCAGGGTGGCGACCTTCCCCCCCCTGCGCAGGGTGGCGCCCACCAGGCCGGGCATGGCGGCCGAAAGGGTCACCACGTCGCCGTCGGTGACCATGGCGGCATGGAAGTCGTCCACGGCCCGCCCGTTGAGAAAAGCGGTCTGGATCCGCTCGTTCACATAGGCTTCCGGGATTTCCAGCACTTCATGCAGCAGCCGTTGGAGACTGGCCGGCAGGAACGCGGAGACGAGCATGCCCCGCCGCAGCAGGCCGAAAAACCGCCACAGATCGGCTTCGGTCACCACCAGGTCGACTCTGAAGGCATCACGCCCCGACACGGGCTCCACCAAATCCACCTCCTGGATAGAAAACGGGGAGCCACGCGAGGCTCCCCGCTCAAGGTACCAAAAAATTCAACCGCCTACCAGTTGAAGACCTGGTCCAGCTCCTCGTCCTTGACGGCAAAAACCACGTTGTGGGGCGCCAGGGGCTCGCGCTTGAAGTAGCCCGGCAGCCGGTCGTGGGCCGAGGTGAAGCCGGCGGCTTTATTGAAGTCCCGCTCCCAGGTGAGGATCTTCTTGCCCAGGGCCGTGAGATCGTCGCCCGTCATCGGCTTGCCGGTGAACGCGGAGATCAGGTCCAGCAGGGCCTGGAAAGTTTCCGGCTGGTCCAGGATGGCGAAGGCGATGAACACGCACATGCCGCTGGCGTCGATGGCCGCCGTGGCGATCTGCAGGTTGCGCGACAGCTCCACCTGGCCGTCGGGCTTGAGGGGATCCACCGTGCCGCCCACGCCCAGGATGTTGGCCGTCACGGCGTAGCCGGCGGTATGGTCGGCGCCCATGGGGCTGGTAGCGTAGGTCACGGCCACGCCCTGGACGGCGCGCGGATCGTAGGCCGGCATGGCCTGTTTCTTGACCACCGGGACGCGCTCGACCCCGAAGACCTGCCCTGTCACCGCGGCGCCGGCGCCCAGGATGCGACCCAGGGGAGTGCCTTCGCCGACTTCCTTCACCAGCCGAATGGCCGCCTCGGCGTCCCCGAACTTGGCGATGCCGGCCTCCATGGCCACGCCGATGGTGGCCCCCATCTCGATGGTATCCAGACCGAAGTCGTCGTCGAGGCGGTCGAGCAGGGCGATGGCGTCCAGGTCGCTGATGCCGCAGTTGCCGCCGTGGGCCCACACCGTTTCGTACTCGGGCTGCTTGGTGAGAAAGTTGCCGTTCTTGTCGTAGAAGGTGCCCGAGCACTTCATCACGCAGCCCCGGTGGCAGCCGTGGGTGGCGGATCCTTCGCCGCCGCGGCTGTTTTCCAGCTCGGCCAGCGCCTCGCCGGAGATCTTCTCGAAGCCTTCAAAACGGCCGGTGGCGAAATTGAAGGTCGGGTAGGCCCCGGCTTCGTTGATCACCCCGGTAAGCACGTTGGTGCCGTAGGTAGGCAGCCCCTGGCCGCAGACCGGATGCTTTTTCAACCCGGCGGTAAACTCCTTGTTGGCGGCCTTGAACTTTTCCGGGTCGGCCGGCAAGCGCATCTTGCAGCCGGTGTCGTCCAGCACGATCACCTTGACCCCCTTGGCGCCCATCACCGCCCCGACCCCGCCGCGGCCGGCATGACGGGTGGGCCGGACCTCCGGATCGGTGAAGGCCACGGTGGCGGCGGCCATCTTCATCTCGCCGGCCTGGCCGATAGAGATGCAGGCGATCTGGTCGCCGTAAGCGGCCTTCATCTTGTCCACCAGGTCGTAGTTGCCGAGCATCTTCAAGCTGTTGTCGGCCTCGATGGTAGCGCCGTCCTTGTTGATCACCACCTTGTAGAGCGTATCGTCGGCCGGTTTGCCCTCCAGGACGATGGCGGCGTAGCCGAGGCGGGCCAGCACCTGGGCTCCCTGGCCGCCGGAGTTGGCCTCCTTGATGCCGCCGGTCAGCGGGCTTTTGCAACCCACCGAGATGCGGCCGGACTGAACGGCCGCCGAACCGCTGAGCAGCCCCGGCGCGATGACCAGCTTGTTTTCGGCCCCCAACGGATGGCAGGTAGGCGGCACCTCTTTGGCCACGATAGCCGAGGTCATGCCGCGACCGCCAAGGCCGGTGTAATCACCCAGCGCCTCGGTGCGAATCTTCGGGCCGCCCGATGCTCCCATGTCAATGCGCAGGATCTTGTCCATAAATCATCCTCCTTGAAGTTAGCAGTTGCAGGCAAGGTCGAAAAGATCGCTATTTTGACGCGTGGCAACAACCGGTGAATGGTCCTTGCGGACTTTTTCCATTGCTTTCGCCGGATTTCTTCGGACAGGCCACCCATATTTAAGCATATATAATAAAATGTACATCAAAATGCCGAATCTCTCAAGAAGATTCTCAATACCGCCATGTCGCTG
>DQXI01000032.1 GCA_011042305.1 Desulfobacteraceae bacterium | reverse complement strand
CCGGACCGGGCTGGCGCCAAGGGGTGACCATGGCGCTTTTGCTCTGCCGCTTGGTCAACGTTGCAGCGCGGTTGCGGCTTACGGGCCCTTGGCGCCGAGTTCTTGCCGGCGGCTAAACTCAATTTCCTGGCTACCCCGGATAGTTTCAGGTGGCTGAAAACAGAGCAGAATATTAAACGAAGACCGTAGCGCCGGCGTCCGCCGGAAAAGATGGTGGGCAATGGCATCTGCCCGGCGACCAGGTCGGGTTGTTTCAGGTGACTGAAGAGATAACCGTTTTTTGGAGGCTCCTCCCGCTACCCTTCGGCATGCAGGCGGACGATTTCCAGCACCAGCTCCGCCGCCGCCACCATGTCGGCCAGGGCCACCGACTCGTGCAGGGTGTGCATGTCGCGCATGCCGGTGCCGAGCACGCCGGTGATGATGCCGTTGGCGAAGAAAATGTTGGCATCGGCTCCGCCGCCGGTGATCTTGGCTTTGAGTTGACGGCCGAGGTTGGCTGCGGCCCGGCGCGCCAGGGTCACCACGGGGTGATCCTCCGGGATATGGGTGGGGCGGAAGTCCTCTTCGATCTCCGCCTCCAGGCGCGGCAGATCGGCGGATTCGTCGCCGCGGGCTTCCGCCACGGCCTTCTCGAAAGCCTCCAGGATGCGGTTGGTCACCTGCTCGAGCTTGGCCGGATCGTGGCTGCGGGCCTCACCCCTGACCACCACCCGGTTGGGCACGATGTTGACGGCTGTGCCCCCTTCAATCTGGCCGATATTGCAGGTCGTCTCGGCATCGATGCGCCCGAGGTCGAGTCCCGCGATGGCCTTGGCTGCCACGGCGATCGCGTTGATGCCCCGCTCTGGGGCGGCGCCGGCGTGGGCCTCCTTGCCGCAGACGGTGAAAGTGAGCCGGTTGGCCCCCGGCGCGCGCACCACGATGCCGTCGGTATCGGTGGCATCCAGGGCGTAGCCGAAGCGGGCGCGCAGCAGGCTCGGATCCATGTGCTTGGCTCCCGCCAGGCCGATTTCTTCGCCCACGGTGAGCAGCAGGTCCAGGGGGCCGTGGGGCAGATCGTTTTCTTGGATTACCCGGAGCGCTTCCAGCAGGATGGCGATGGCGCTCTTGTCGTCGGCCCCCAGGATGGTGGTGCCGTCGCTGGTGAACACGCCGTCCTTGAACTGCGGGCGCACCCCCCGGCCGGGGCCCACGGTGTCCATGTGGGCGTTGAGCATCATCGGTTCCACCTTGCGGTTGCCGGGAAAGCGGGCCACGAGGTTGCCGATTTCCCCGCCGAAGGCCTCCCCGGCGCGGTCGGCGACCACTTCGGCGCCCATGCCGGCCAGGATATTTTTCAGGTGAAGATGAATCGCCGCTTCATGGCGCGATTGACTGTCGATGCGCACCAGGGAGAGAAAGGTTTCGCTCAGCCGCCGAGAATCGATGCGGGACATGGGGCCGCCTCCTGAAGAATGATTTGAACGTTTTACCAGAACCTGCGAAGCGGCCGGTGACGCTTGCGGCCACCGCGCACCATCAAGGCCGAAAGACGCCAATCCCCCGAACCTGGGCGATGGCGTCAAAAGCCGGTTGACAACGCCGCGGAAAAATCTATGATGGGGAGCCGTCAACGATTTGCGGAAGTGCGCAGCTCACTGGTGGGGCTCCCGGACTTCAAATCCGGTGTGGGGCGCTAAAACCGTCCCGGGTGGGTTCGATTCCCATGCACTTCCGCCATTTTTTTGCCTTTTCCAGCGCACGGCAGGCCACGGGAGCGCCAAAAAATGTGGCGCCGCCATCTGCAAGGCAGGCTGAAGCGGCGCCATCTGACCGGGCTCGGCGGGGGCCGCCGAATTCACCACCCCCGGCCGCCGATGATCTTCTTGAGCTTTTCTTCCAACTGCTGCTCCACCACCAGCATCTTGTTGGCCTGGGCACTGTGGATCTTTTCCAGCAGCACGCCCATGTCCGCCGGTTTTTCGAGGAAGTCCATCGCGCCGAGCTTCATGGCGGCGATACCGTCCTGGACCGTCGCCTGACCGGTGAGCAGGATCACCTGGGACTCGGGCTGCTTGGCCTTGATGATCTTCAACGTTTCCAGGCCGTCGACCTCGGGCATGCGCAAGTCGAGAATCACCGCGTCGAAGGTCTCCTGCTCGATTTTTTGCAGGGCTTCGTGGGCCGAGGCCGCCGTGGTGACCTCAATGCCCCGGGCGGTCATCCGCTCGGCCATGACTTCCAGAAAATCGGTCTCATCATCTACCAATAGAACTTTTTCAGTCATTTCGACCTCCTTTCGATCACCGCCGAAACGGCGTCTTGAAGGCTGTTTTCAGCGCAGCTGCTTCCAAAGCAATTCCGATATTACCTCTGATTCGTCAAAAAAGGGAAATGAATTTCCGCTTGTGGTTTTCCGGCGAATCGCTGAGCCAAACAGCTAAGCGCGCCGCCAAACCACGGCGAGGCATCCGGCTTCGCTTTCGATCCCGGCTCCGAGACTATCAGCCAGCTGTTCAATTTTTTCTGGGGGCGTCAGGTCCTTTTCAGCCGCATCTGTCGGGGCGATGGTCACCTTCATCATCCGGGCAGACCCGGCGGCCGAAAGCCTCACCTGGCTGCCGGGCTTGCTGGCGCTAATGGCCGTTTGCAGGCATTCGTAGAGCACGCGCTGCAAGCCAAAGACGAAAACGGTCAGCCGCAGCGGTTCGCTGGCCGGCGCCACCTCGAGGACAACGCGTTGCAGCGCGGCCGGCCGGCGCGACAAGGCGGCGGCCAGGGCCAGCATTTCCGAGAGGTCCACTTCTTGCGCCGTCTTGTCCATGCTGTGGGCGAAGCAATTGATCTGCCGGGTCATCTCATCGGCGCGCTGCACCTGCTGGCCGATGCGGTCGGCGAGAGTTTCAAAGCGGCCCGGGTCCAGCGGTCGTCCGCTGCCGGCCATGGCCGTCAGGTCCTTGAGCAAGCCGGCATTTTCGTTGATGATGGCCAGGGAATTTTTGAAATCGTGGGAAAAAGCGGCCACCACCTTGCCCATGAACCGCAAGGCAGCCAGCTGCGCGCCATCGGTTGTCTGAGTCATTTGTCCTCCTTGCCGGGCCCCAGAATCGTCTTGATGGCGGCGATCAACTCCTCGATGTCCACCGGCTTGACCAGGTAGCACTGAGCCCCGATGTCGGAGGCGATGCACTTGAAATCCTGCTCGGAACCGTAGGCGGTCAGGAAGATGAATTTCATGGCCGGGTGCCGTTTGGCCAGTTGCTCTTTGAGCGCCAAGCCGCCCATGCCGGGCATTTTGACGTCCAAAACGGCCAGGTCAAAGTCGCGGCTCTCGGCCAGGGCGAGGGCGTCCTTGCCGCTGCTGGCCCAGGCGACCTCGATGCCGCGCAATTCGAGCCGTTCGGCCAGGGCCGAGACCAATTCCACTTCATCGTCGACTAGGAGGATGCGCATGGCGATGCCTCTGGACAGGAGGATAGGGGATTGAAGGGCAAGTCCAAGATGAAACAGGTTCCCTCGCCGGGCTGGCTTTCGACCCGGATCGTACCGCCCATTTCCTGGACCAGCGTATAGGTGATGGACAACCCCAGCCCCGTTCCCCCCTGATTCTTCTTGGTGGAGTAAAAAGGTTCGAAGATCCGGTGCAGGTCCTCGGGGGCGATGCCCCGACCGCTGTCGCGGATGGACAGCCGGAACCGCCCCTCGGCCGCCGGGGCGGCTTCGATTTCCAGTTTTCCGCCCTGCTCCATGGCGGCAAAGGCGTTGCTGACGATGTTGAGGAGCACCTGCTGCAGTTTGCCGCGGTCCATGCACAAGGCCTCGAGCCCCGGTTTGATTTGGGTCTCGATCTGGATGTTGCGGTGCTGGGCGTCGCGCTCCACGAAACTGAGCACTTCCTGGATCGTCTCCGTCAGGTTGACCTTCTCGATCTTGGCTTCCAGGTTGCGGGCGAAGGTGAGCAACCGCTTGGTGATTCGTCCTGCCCGCTTCACGGCGGCGATGATGCTGTCGACAAGGCGGCCCAGCTTCGGGTCATCGGCGTAGGCGTCCTTGAAGGTGAACAGGTCCTTGATCAGCCCGGCCTTCTCGCCGATGATCGCCAGCGGGTTGTTGATTTCGTGGGCCACGCTGGCCGCCATGCGCCCGATGGTCGCCATCTTGTTAGCATACTCCATCTGGTGCAGGGTTGCCAGGCGCTTCTCATCGGCCAAACTGACCCGCCCTACAATGAAGCTGACCATCCCCATGATCACCAGCACGATGGCCATGACGCTCGCCGTCAAAAAGAGGACCAGTTTCACCCGGGTCTGGTACCAGTGGTGGAGCAGGTCCTCCTTCTTCTTGACGATCATCAGGATGAAGGGGGTGTTTTCGATGAACCGGTAGCCGATCAGCAGCGATTCCCCGGCTTCCGTGGTGTGCGCGATGACCTCGGTGTGATCGGCTGGCCGGGGAATCGGCAGCTTGATGGGCTCCAGCACATCGCCGTGATAGCGGGCCGGGCTCTGGAGCACCCCTTCGGTGTTGATGATGAAGGCATCGCCTTGGCCGGTGATTTCCAGGCCGGCCAGAAGTTCGGCGAAGAAGCCGATGCCCAGGGAGGCGCGTAGCACGTATCCGCCTCCGTCGGGGCAATCCCGCTTGATGGCGATCACCAGGTGCGGCACCTGGCGAAAGCCGAGAAACACGTCGCTGATGTACATGCCCTGGGTTTGCACGTGCTGAAACCAGGATTCGTTGTGGTAATCGACGTTTTCCAGGGCATAGGGCCCGAAATAGGCCCGTTGCTGCCCGTCGCTGCCGATGATGCCGATGTCGACGAAGCCTTGACCGAAGCTCTGGTTGAGGTTGTCGAGCAGTTCGGCCAGCCTTGCCGGGTCCTGCAGGTCCTGCAGGGGGTTGTCATGAATGATGAAATCCAGGGCCGCCCGGCGCTGGGTGAGGGAGTAGGAGATGGCCCGGTGGGTGTTGGCAACGAGTTTGGCCGTGCGCAGGTGGGATTCCGATTCGATGGCCTGCTCGGTCATCCGGTAGTTGACAACGGTGATGGTGATCAGCGGCAAAAGGGCCACGGACAGCAGGATCAAGACGGCCAGGGTCCACAGGCGGCGATAGTTGAACAGGTAGGCCCGGGAAAGGTTTTCGGCCTTAGGCTGCTCGGGGAAAGAAGGCCTCAGTTTTTTGAGGAAATCGGTTGAAGCGGGCATGTTGACTCCACCGGCCGGATTCAGGCCTCCCTTTCGGCTTGCCGCTTGCGAATCTTTTCATTGGCGCGCTGGATGGTTTCGCTGAGCTTGTCGATGTCCACCGGTTTCTGCAGGTAGTCGAAGGCGCCCAGTTCCATGCAGACCTTGCGGTCGGCGTCGCTGCCATGTCCGGTGAGGATGATGACCTCCATTTCCGGCTGGGTCTGCTTGACGCGCCGCAGCACCTCGATGCCGTCGATCCCGGGCATCTTGAGATCCAGGATCATCACGTCGGGCTGATCCTCGTCCACCAGCTCCAGGGCCGTTTCCCCGTCGTAGGCCACCGCCGACCCCATGTCCCTGAGCAGGAGGCGCTCGGAGAGGGTCTGGACGAATTCACGCTCGTCGTCCACCAGCAGGATCCTGGACGGCGCCTCGAAGTTGAACCGGCGATACACGTCAGCCTGGTAGAACCCGGGCCCCACCTCGGTTTCCACCGCGGTGACCCCCGGCACGCGGCTGGCGATGGCCTTGAGTTCGTTTTCCAGGCGGCTAAGCATCAGCACGTGCTCGTTGATGGTCAGGGTCACCCGCCCGTCGGCGGCCCGCACCCCTACGTTGTGGCCTTCCTTGACCATGGCCACCTCGACCTGGGCCGCCAGGTGGAAATCGGCGACGGCCTGCAGGGACAGCCGGTTGGGTTGGACCACCGGCCGGTCGGCATGCTCGGCGATCAGGGCGGCGGTTTTTTCCACCGTCTCCTTGTCGGTGGGCAGGATGAGGTCGTAGAGCGACGATGCCCAGGGGTCCTTCTCGGATCGGTGGGCGTGAACCCATGCGGCCCGGTCCTCGTCTTCCATGTGGATGAGCTTGGCGGCCTCGTTTTCCGCGATTCCCCCGGCCCGGGCGGTGGCCAGGCGCGACGGCATGTCGGCGATGAGGCAGACCCGAAGGACATGGCTGATTTTCGCCGGGATCAGGTGGGCGCAGAATCCGTGGATCATCAGCCCGTCTTCGTCGAGGGCCTTGGCGGTGGCCAGGCGCAGATAGGCCAGCGCCTGCTCCCGCTCACGGGTGAACTTGTTGAACAGGGACGGCTTGGCTTTGAAGGCCCGGGATATCTTTTCCTGGGCAATGCCGGACTCTTTGCTGGCTGCGGCGACCAGCCCCGCATCGTTGATCAGGCGGTAATTCAACAAGCCTCGGGCCGCTTCGACGATGGACTCGGCGTTGCAGTAGCTGCCGCTGAAGATCGCGATCACTGGCATCTTGTTGTCTCCTGAGATGAATTCAGTTTTTGGCGTTGGCAAGTCGGCAGACCGTCAGCAGGGGGCACTGATGATCTGCACCGACTTCGTGGGTCCGGGAATGGACCTCGGCGATGGCCTTTTCCATGGTGGCAAACAGGTTGTCGTCGCCGATCTTGGCCCGCAGGTGGGTCCGATCGAAGACGGTCATCACCGATTCGTTGATGCCGCTCAGGCTCAGGCCGACCCCGGCGCTGCGTACCCGGTCCACCAACAATGATAGCATTTCTTCCCCTGAGGCGTCGATATCATTAATGCCGTTGGCCACGATGATGATGTGCTTCAGTTTCGGCTTGGTCAGCATGATCTCGGTGATCTTGTCCTCCAGGTAGGTGGCGTTGGCGAAAAAGAGCGGGCCGTCGAAGCGCACCATGGCCACGTAGGCGCATTCCTCGAGGCCGTGGGTGGCCGCGCAGCGCAGGGCATTGTCCTCGGCCCGGGCCAGGGTGGCCACCGAGGGGCGCATGCTCTTGTAGAGAAAGACGCCGAGCGAGAGCACTACCCCGATCATGATCCCCTTGTCCAGGTGGGGGGCGAAGGCCAGGGTGGCCAAAAAGGTGATGATGGAGATGGCCCCATCGTACCACTTGGCGCGCCAGGCATGAATAAAGCCCGAGACGTTGATCAGGCCGATCACGGCCATCATGATCACCGCTGCCAGTACCGCCTGGGGCAGGTGGTAGAGCAAGGGGGTGAAAAAAAGCAGCACGATGACCACCGCCAGGCTGGTGAAGGCGCTGGAGATGCCGCTGACGGCCCCGGCCTGGAGGTTGACGGCCGAACGCGAAAAGGAGCCGGAAACCGGGTAGCTTTTGCCCATGGCGCCCAGTACGTTGGCCAGACCCTGGCCGATGAGTTCCTGGTTGGGGTCCAGACGCTGGCCGGTCTTGGCGGCCATGGCCTTGGCGATGGAAATGGCCTCCATGAAGCCAAGCAAGGAAATGATAACGGCGTAGGGAAGCAGCTGGATCATGACCTTGACGTTGAAGGCCGGCACCGAGAAGGCCGGCAAGCCGCGGGGGATGTTGCCCACCACGGCGCCTCCACCCATCATGCGCAGTTGATCGGTCTTGAGGGCGAAATTTCCCACCTTGATGCGCCAGGTGCGGCCGTCGCCATTGGCGCCGGGCTGCTGGGTCCCCTTGCGGTAAAAGCGGAGGCTTCCGTCGGGCAGTGCCTCGGCTTGAAACAGCATGTCGCGGATTTCGGCCCGGAGGCGGCCGGCTTTCTTCTTCAGTTTTCGGAGGCGGGTGGAAATCACCTCGGCTTTGTGCGCCGCTTCAAGCATGGCGATCTCGTCGTGGCTCGCCT
>DQXI01000087.1 GCA_011042305.1 Desulfobacteraceae bacterium | reverse complement strand
ATGCCGATGCCGACCTGTGGCGCAAGATCATCGACTCCAATCTCACCGGCACCTACCTGTGCGCCCGGGCCGCCGGACGGCTCCTGCGGGAGCAAAAGGCGGGTAAGATCGTTTCCATCACCTCCATCGCCGCCCGCCGGGCCGCCCCCTTGATGGGCATCTACGGCGTGGCCAAGGCCGGCATCGAGATGATGACCCGGGTGCTGGCCCAGGAATTGGCCCCTTTCAACGTCCAGGTCAACGCCGTGGCGCCGGGGATGGTGCGCACCGGGTTCAGCCGACCCTTCTGGGAAAACGCCGAGCTGTATCAGCGGATCGTGGCCGGCATCCCCCTGGGCCGCATCGCCGAGCCCTCGGACGTGGCCCAGGCGGTGCTGTTTCTCTGCTCGGCGGGCGCCGATTTCATCACCGGCCAAACCCTGCGGGTGGACGGCGGGGCCAGCGCGGTCTGAACCCGGGTGGGGCAATACGGGCTGACGCACCAACTCCCGGTTCGGAGGCGGTATGCCGTTCGAAAATCTCACCGAGTTTCTCAAGCTTTCCTCGGCGCTGAACTACAACCTGTCGGCAGCCTCGGTCAACCGCTACAATGTGATGATGTTCATCATCGCCGGCAAGCGCTTGGCTGAAGACGACGCCCGCGACCGGGAAAACAAGGCCATCGTCATGGAAGCGCTGGCCTACCTGTTCGACGCCTATCGCGACCGGCGCCGGCGCCTGGGCCCCATGGCGGTGCTGCATCCGTTGCGTACCGCCGCCATCCTGGCCCGCTCGCTGGAGCGGCTTGACGTCATCGACCTGCTGGCGGTGCTGTTTCACGACGTGCTTGAGGACATCGAGGCGGTCCATTACAGTGCCAACGACTGGAAAGCCCTCGAGGAGCGAATGTACGAGCTGTTCGAGCGCCTGGACCCGGAAGACGAATGGCGCCTCAACGAGCGGCTTCAGGCCCTGACCCGCTTCGCCTCCGAATCTTACTACCAGTACATCGGCCGCCTGCTGGAGCGCTCCAGGGTCATTCCGCGCCTGGTGGAAATCAAGATGGCCGACCGGCTCGACAACACGCTGGACCTGCGCATCGAACTCACCGACCCTTTTGAAAATCTAGATTTTTTTGAAGGCCTGTTCAACATTCTGTTCGTCACCGACACCGCCGGCGAGGAAATGCTTTCCTCGCCCCGCTCCACCGCCCTGATCAACGACTCCCGCCGCCTCTACCAGTTGTTCAAAAACGCCGTCCTCCTGTCGATGATCCGCCGCCAGAAACAAGGGTTTGAAAAAAACAGCGCCCATATCATCTTCGATGCCATCTGCGCAGCAAGCCTCAAGGAAGCCCAGCGCACCCTGATCCACGTGGCCGGCAGCCTGAAACCTGACCACGACCGCCGCGCCCTCCTCAGGGAATTGACTCTGGACGCCATGCACTACTGCCACGAGGGGCGCATCAGCATGGCCACCCGGCCCGACCGGCGGCACATGCTCGACGGCCTCTTTTCCACCTACTTCGCCGCCGACGAGCGCACCGTGCGCGCCAAGCGGCTCGACGAGCTGTTCGGCAACAAACCCCTGATGATCCAGGCCTCCATCGCCTTCATCGTCATCTTCACCTCCTTTCGCAGCAACCCGGATTTCTACGTCCGCGGCATCTCCACCGCCGGCGTCCAACCGGAGTGAACGCACTGAAGCCAGGCAAGCGAGAACCTTCCTCCCTCTCGAAACCGGGGCGCATCGTGCCCGCAGCGCCCGTCTTCATCCCGGGCAGGCCTGCGATCCATGTGACAAGCAAAAGATCGAGTTGACCCTCCATGGGCCGTGGTTATATTCGCATCATCTAAATTTAAAATGCGTTTTCGGCAGGTTACACCAATTCCAAGAGAGCGGTGCAAGGCGCTGCAGCGCCTTGTGACCGCCCGGGGGCCACCCCCGCTGCGACGCTTCCCGGCGTCGCCGGGCCGCGGGCCGGGAACAGGAGCATCCGGACCGAAAACCGATCAAAGGAGAACCGATGCGTTTCGACAAATTCACCATCAAGAGTCAGGAATTGATCCGCGACGCCCAGTCGCTCACCTCCCGCTACGGCAACCAGCAGGTCGAGCCCGAGCACCTGGTGGCGGCCATGCTCGAAGACAAGCAGGGCATCGCCCGCTCGCTGCTGCGCAAGCTCGGCGCCTCCCCCGAGGCGGTGGCCAACGAGATCATCACCGCCATCGACCAGTTGCCCAAGGTCAGCGGCGGGATGGAGCCCTACATTTCACCGCGCACCAAACCGGTGCTCGAGGCGGCCTTCGGCGAGGCCGAGAAGATGAAGGACGAGTACGTCAGCATCGAGCACCTGCTGCTGGCCATTGCCGACGAGAAGGGCGGCACCGCCGCCGGCATCCTGGCCCGCTACGGGGTGACGCGGGAGGCCATCCTGAAAGCGCTGCTGGAAATCCGCGGCACTCAGCGCATCACCGACCCCAACCCCGAAGATAAGTACCAGGCCCTGGAAAAATTCAGCCGCGATCTCACCGAGCTGGCCCGGCGCGACAAGCTCGACCCGGTGATCGGCCGTGACGACGAGATCCGGCGCATCGTCCAGGTCCTCTCCCGGCGCACCAAGAACAACCCGGTGCTCATCGGCGAGCCCGGGGTGGGCAAGACCGCCATCGTCGAGGGGCTGGCCCAGCGCATCGTGGCCGGCGACGTGCCCGAATCGCTGAAAAACCGCCGCCTGGTGGCCCTGGACATGGGGGCCCTCATCGCCGGGGCCAAGTACCGCGGCGAGTTCGAGGACCGGCTCAAGGCCGTGTTGAAGGAAGTCGAAGGGGCCGAGGGCGAAATCATCATGTTCATCGACGAGCTGCACACCCTGGTGGGCGCCGGCAAGGCCGAGGGCGCCATGGACGCCGCCAACCTGCTCAAGCCGGCCCTGGCCCGGGGCACCCTGCGCTGCGTGGGGGCCACCACCCTGGACGAGTACCGCAAGCACATCGAAAAGGACTCGGCCCTCGAGCGGCGTTTCCAGCCGGTGATGGTGCGCGAGCCGAGTGTCGAGGACACCATCTCGATCCTGCGCGGCCTGAAGGAAAAGTACGAGGTGCACCACGGGGTGCGCATCAAGGATTCGGCCATCGTGGCCGCCGCCACCCTGTCCGAGCGCTACATCACCGACCGGTTTCTGCCGGACAAGGCCATCGACCTCATCGACGAGTGCGCCTCCAAGCTGCGCATCGAGATCGACAGCCTGCCCACCGAGATCGACGAGATCCAACGGCGCGTCACCCAGCTGGAGATCGAGCGCGAGGCCCTGAAAAAGGAGACCGACCCGGCCTCGGCCGAGCGGCTGGAGAAGCTGGAAGCGGAGCTGGCCCAGCTCAACGGCGAGGTCAACGCCATGAAGGCCCGCTGGCAGAACGAGAAGGAGACCATCGGCCAGATCCGGGCCATCAAGGAGCAACTCGAGCAGCTTGGCCTCGAAGCCCAGAAGGCGGAACGCGAGGGGGACCTGGCCAAGGTGGCCGAGATCCGCTACGGCCAGGCCAACGAGCTGAACCGCCAACTGGAGGCGGCCAAGGACCGGCTCAGGGAGATGCAAAAAGACAGCCAGATGCTCAAGGAGGAGGTGGACAGCACCGATATCGCCGAGGTGATTTCCCGCTGGACGGGAATCCCGGTGGCCAAGATGCTCGAGGGCGAGCGCGAAAAGCTCGTGCGCATGGAGGAGCACCTCGCCCGCCGGGTGGTGGGCCAGCAGGAGGCCATCACCGCCGTGGCCAACGCGGTGCGCCGGGCCCGCTCCGGTCTCCAGGATCCCAACCGGCCCATCGGCTCGTTTATCTTCATGGGCCCCACCGGGGTGGGCAAGACCGAGCTGGCCAAGGCCCTGGCCGAGTTCCTCTTCGATACCGAGCAGGCCATGATCCGCATCGACATGAGCGAGTACATGGAAAAGCACTCGGTCTCGCGGCTCATCGGGGCCCCGCCGGGCTACGTGGGCTACGACGAGGGCGGCTACCTCACCGAGGCGGTGCGGCGCCGGCCATACAGCGTGGTGCTCTTCGACGAAATCGAAAAAGCCCACCCGGACGTGTTCAACGTGCTGCTGCAGATCCTGGACGACGGTCGCATGACCGACGGTCACGGCCGAACGGTGGACTTCAAGAACACCATCGTCATCATGACCAGCAACGTGGGTAGCCAGTTCATCCAGGAGCTGGGGGCCACCAACCGCGAGGAGATGATCCGGCGGGTGACCGAGGTGCTGCGGGCCACCTTCAAGCCCGAGTTCCTCAACCGCATCGACGAGACCATCATCTTCCACAACCTGACCGCCGACCAGATCGGGGCCATCGTGGACATCCAGATCCAGCGCCTCGACCGGCGCCTGGCCGACCAGAACCTGGAGTTGATCCTCTCGGACAGCGCGCGCCGGTTCCTGGCCGAACGCGGCTACGACCCGGTCTACGGGGCGCGCCCCCTGCGCCGGGCCATCCAGCAGCACATCGAAAACCCCCTGGCACTGGAGTTGCTGGAGGGCCGGATCATGCCGGGCACCAAGATCTCGGCCGAAGTGGAGGACGACCGGATCGTGTTTCGCAGTTGACCCTAAAAAATGTTACGGGAGCGGGTACTGCCCGCTCCCGTAACATTTTCTGCCGGCCTTCGCAGCCCGTGGACAGGCCGCTTTCGAATAATTTTAAGCTCAGACGGCCACCAGTTTCTGCAGCGCCTGTTCAGCGGCGATGGAAATCGGCTCCAGGCTCGGCTCCGAGGAGATGTCCGGGTTGCAGGCGCACATGTGGGTGGTGATATCCTCGACGGTCTTGCCGCCCCAGATCAGGGCGCTGACCGTGTCGATGGCCTTGGCCGAAACCACCGCCTGGGCCACGACCTGGCCGCCGATGAGCTTGTGGTTGTTCTTGTTGAACACCAGTTTGAGGCGCCAGGTCTGCGCGCCCGGAATCATCCCGTGCTTGCTGCGCGAATCCACCGTGGCCGATACGGTGTCGAAGCCTTCCTTGGCCGCTTCCTCCTCGGTGAGCCCGGTGGAGGTGGCCACGCAGTCGAAGCACTGGCAGCCGCCGGCGTTGAGCACGCCGGGAAAGGGGATGGCGTAGCCGGCCAGGCGCTTGGCCGCCAAGCGCCCCTGGATCACGGCAGGGCCCCGAAGCTGCCCGGGAACCGGCTTGCCGGTGATCAGGTGAAACTTCTCCACGCAGTCCCCCCCGGCCAGGATGTGGGGATCGGAGGTTTCCTGATAGCAGTTGACCTTGATGCCGAAGCGGCCCATTTCCAGCCCGGCTTCCTGGGCCAACTCCACGTTGGGACGGGTGCCGATGTTCATCAACACCAGGTCGGCGGGCAACTGCCGGCCGGAGGCCAGCGCCACCCCGGACACCTTCCCTTCCCGGCCAAGGATCTTGTCCACCCGCTCGCCGGTGAGGATCTTGAGCCCCTTTTCCTCCAGGTGCGACCGGACCAGGGCCGCCATGTCGGCATCCAGCATCAGCGGCAACGGTCGGTCCAACAGCTCGACGATGGTGACATCCAGGGTGTCCGGATTGGCGGCCATCAGCAGCGAGGCCACCTCCAGGGTGATGAAACCGGCACCGACAAAAACGATCCGCTTCGGCCGACCGGTGGCGAAGGCTTCCTTGATCTTGCAGGCGCACGGCAGGCCCCGCAGGGTCAGCACCCCGTCGAGGTCCCGGCCCTCGATGGGCGGCACCACCGGGCTGGCGCCGGTGGCCAGGAAAAGCTTGTCATAGGAGATGAGCGACCCGTCGGCCAGCGTCACCCGGCGCTGGCCGGTCTCCAGCCGTACCGCATCGCCCACCACCACTTCGATGCCCTGGTTCTGAAGATTCTGGTCGGGGACCACCACCGACGTCTCAGCGGCCAGACCGGCCACGACGTGGGGCAGGGCTCAGCGAACGATGAAAAATTCCTCCTTGCGAATGACGGTCACATCGACTTGCGGCATCAGTTTCTTGGCCAGCATGGCGCAAGGGCCGCCGGCGCCGCTGCACCCCACGATGACAAGCCTCTCTCCTTGGTTCATGGATGCCTCCTTGGCAATCGGTTCATTGACACAAGCGCCCGTTATTAGCGCTTTTTTCCCGTCGGCGGCTCGGTTTTTTCAGACGCTTCCGCCTCCGGCGGCGAGGCTGCGGCCACCGTGGCGGCCACCGTCTGGTAGATGCTCTGGAAGACTTCGGGAAACGCCGTGGGGGAGAGGCGCCCGGTTTCGATGAATTTGACCACGATTTCCTTGGCGGCCTTGAGGATTTGTTCGTCCATCGATGCCATGGCCATCATCCTTGCCAGGTTGGCAGGAAGCCGCCCCGAACGCGGCTTCTTGCAGATCCTCGTCAGCCCTGGGAGCAAGGGGCTGGGCCAGCGTTCCGCCGGCGGGCATCGGGAAGGCGGGAACGCAGCGGGTTTCCGCGGCAACGGCTGATAAGCCGCTTATACGGCTCAGTGATCCCTACCAGAGTCGATCACAGCCCGTCAAGACGATCCGCCGGGCTTTCTTCTCGGCAAGACGGGGGAATTGAACCGACGGCCGCCTGCGGGCGCGGGGCTATCCGTGTCATCGTGAAGCGGCCGCAGGGGTTGACGGCGCTGCGGCGCGCGGTTTGACACGGTTGCATTAATTCTCTATGTATGGGGCGCCTCCGCGGCGGTGGAGGCCGCCGTGCGCCAAGACAAGGCCGCACGACGCCATGGCCATCCTCATGTGCCACGAAAGGAAATCACCATGGGTCGATGTTTGCGCCAAGGGCCGATTCTATCGGCAATCCTTGTCTGGTTCGCCGTCTTGACAGGCTGCAGCACGCTTCAACGGACCTATCATGCCGTGATGGAAGGGGGCCACGAGGTGCTGCGCTGGCACAAGTCGGCCGACGACGACCTCATCAAAAAGGTGGGGGTTCACCGGGTGAACAACTGGAGCGGGTATGCCGCGGCGGACTTCGAAGCGGTCCAGACCCGTCACTTGGTGGAACTGCTGCAGGCGGAAACCGACGACCTGATCATCATCGCTCCGGGCACGCCCGGGGCCCCGGATCTGCTCACGCGACTGCCGCGAACCCCGGAAAACGCCATCGACAACTTCCAGGTGGCGCTGGAGGCCCGCCGGGCCGGGCTCAACGCCGTGGCAGTGGCCAGCCTCATCGACGTTCGCGACCAACGCCAGGAGAAAGGGCTGTGGTGGTTCAAGGATGTCTATGACGAAATCGAAGTGACGATCAACGTCGAGGTGTACGACAGCCAGACGGCGGCCAAGATCCTCGACGAGCGTTTCATCCATCGTATCGAGGCGGACATGCCGTTGGCCATGCCCGGCCAGCCGCCCGCCACCGCGCTTCCCTTGCAGGTGATCGAGGAAATCGAGGAAAACGTCTGGCCCGCCGTTGCCCGCCGGATCGTCGACGAGATGGTGGCCGTCCCCTGGGTCGGTTTCATCCAGGCCGTCTCGAGCGCCGGCGTGACACTGAACGCCGGCTCGGAAACCGGGCTGGAAGTCGGCGACGTGCTCGACGTCTTCGACAATGGCCGGGAGATTGAGGGCGTGGGCGGCGCCCGCTTCCTGGTTCCCGGCGCCAAGATCGGCGAAATCGAGGTGGCGGCAGCCTCGCCCGGGCGCATCGAAGCCCGCATCCTTTCGGGGGAACAGATTGCTCCCGGCGCCCCGGTAACACTCAAAACGGATTAAACCGCTGCGGCCGTCAGGGCGCGATAAAACGCCTCGATGATGCGCGCCGTTTCCCGGGGCCGCTCCATGGGGATGAGGTGGCCGGCGCCGGCCACCT